>CAZNGF010000008.1:20289-56428 GCA_964572855.1 uncultured Thermotogae bacterium
CGGTTGCAGGGGACGAACGCGCTGCGGTGCCAGCCGTTGCCCCAGACGTATTTGTCCGCCAAGCGCTCCTCCTCGTCGTAGAGCAACGCGGTATTCCCGTTTGAGTTGCACCAGACGTACTGCGGGCCCCACTGCAGGTGGCCGCCGCTGCCGTCTTCAGCGCAGGTGCGGCTGTACTTGAGCGCCTCCGGGCCGGTGTGGACGATCAGTTGCTTGCCCGGGTTCAGGCGGCAATCGTCCGGGAAGGTGAACTCGTAGCGCGGGCGGCCGAACAGGGTCCAGCCCGACAGGTCGACCGGCTGCTCGCCGTTGTTGAGCACGAAGAAGTACTCGTCCGCACCGTCGGGGTACATGTCCAGCATGATGACCGCGTGGGGCGAATCGTTCGGGGGCGCCGCCCCGAAGAAGAAGATCGACAGGGTCACCAACGCCGCGCCAACGATCCAAACCGCCCACTCGCGCATGTGCCTCGCTCCTTAATCGATCGGGTTGGGGCCCCAGTTTACCGTCGGGGACGCCGGAAGAAAAGAGAAAGGGCCCCGGACGAACCGAGGCCCTTTCCCGTTCGATGTGAACTGAAGCTGGGCTTTAGAACACGATGCCCAGGTTGATGGCCGCACCGCTCATGCCGGTAGACGAGAAGCTCATGTCGGCGCCGAAGTTGAGGGCGCCCGCCTCCGCGCTCAGGCTGAAGCTGGTGAAGGCCCAGTCCAGGCTGCCGTCGCCGCTCCAAGCCGTGGTCGAGCTCAGCGTCAGGCCGCTGCGGCTGACCGTCAGGGTGGTCTGAAGGTCGGTCACACCCACGCCCTGGCTTGTCTCGATTACCGTGGACAGGCTCGCCGGGTTCTGGTTCGGGTTCAGCGTCACCGCGAACGTGCCGGTCACCGTGTCGATTGTCAGGTCGCCGCCGTTATCCACCAAGGTCAGTGTCAGGTTGTCAGCTGACACGACAGTTGTGATTTGGCTCATCGTCAAATTCGTGATGTTGTCGGAAGAAGCGAACACCGTCACGTTGGCCAAACCAGCCACGCTGAAGCCCAGCGTGAAGTTGGCGGATACGCCTTCGCCGGGGCGGAACTCGAGCGCGGTGTCGATCGTGACGCCGCCGATCTCGACGCCCTCGATCAAGATCTTCTCGACCGTGAAGGCCAGCAACGCCTCGGAGGTGCCGTCAATCGCGTCGCTGTCGCCGGCGCAAGCATTGTCGACCTCACCGGTGAAGCTGCGCTTCTTGATGCGGTTGACGTCCTGCGCGTCGGCACAGATGCCGGCGATGTTGGTCACCGAGATGCCGCTCACGGTCTGGCCCGAGAGCGTGATCACGTCGCCAAAACCGAACGTCGGGACGTTATTGTCGATAATGTTGTCAGTGCCATCGGTGCCACCAGCAAAGTTATAGGTTTCAGAGGCCAGGAAATGATCATGCTCATGGGTGCCACCACCCGCGCCATGAATGTCCGGGAAGTCGACGTCTTCCAGCAGCGCCAGGTTGTTGAGCGTGATGCCGGCGATGTTGAGCTCCATCTCGACGCGCTTCTTCACGAAGCCCACCGCGTTGTCAGACTCGCCGTCACCGTCGGCGTCGCCGATCGGGCCGACGAACTGGCCGGCGCACTGGCCGATTACGGTGCCGCTGGTGTTGTCGCCGCCGCCGGCGCTGAAGGCGTCACAGCCGAAGGGCGGGGCGAACACGAACTGGTCGAACACGCTGAGCGCGCCCAGGTTGGTGGTCAGGCTCAGGATGGCGAACTCGACGCCCGTGGTGCCAAAGCCCAGGTCGGCGCCGAAGGTCAGGCCGCTGAGCGTGACGTTGACCTGGAGGTTGGCCTGCAGGTCGATGTCAAAGATGACCGCCTCGAAGGCGTTGGTCTGCGGGTCGAGCGCGATGTCGATGTCGAAGCTGCCGGTGACGTCCGCCTTGGACATCGTTGCGACTCCGGCAACGAGTACGAGAGCTAGAAAGGCCGAGAGAATCCTTCTAGACATTTGAGTCCTCCTTAAAAGTTTTGTTGGGTTGCAACTCCAGTCGTGCAAGCTGCAGGGGTTCTTCCTTGCTGGGCGCTGCGCACCACCTCCTCGAGATTTGATCTATGTCATCGTCGCCAACGCAACGCCGATGATCCCGATGAACAGCCCGGAAATGGCGATGATAAAGTTGGCGTTGGCTTGCTGTTGCACCTTCTTCAGTTGTTCCGGCGCGGCGGCCGAGGCCCCGTCCCCACCGAGCTGCCGGCTCAGCCGATTGACCTCGCTCTGCAGCGCGCTGATGGTCTCCTCGGCCTGCGTCAGGCGGTTGCTTATCTGGGGGGACACCCCATCGTCGCGCGGGAGGTCGGCCACCTGGGCCTTGAGCCCGTCGAGCTCGCCGGCGTTCTGTTCGACCTGATCCGACAACTCGAACATCAACTCTTGCAGCGCGTTGACGTCTTCCTCGTTGACGAGGCTCGGGTTTCTGCTCACGAAGCGTATGGCGCGCGACACCAGGGCCGCGGCCGAGTAACGGCTTAAGGGCTCCTCGCCGTCGAAGGTGCCGTTGGGCAACCCCGTGATGATGCCGTTTTCAACCAGATATTTCAGGTCCTCCACGACCCAGTGGTCGGAGGGGACGTCGATAAACAGGATGGGATTGGAAACGGACTGCGCGCTGTTGGACGTGGTCGTCGTTCCGCTTCCGCTGTCGTTGGCGGGGGTGTCGGGGTCGTTGGGCGCGCCGCCGTCGGCATGGCCCAACGGCGCCGAGAAGATCAACATGAACCCACAGAGCACGATAAAGAACAAACCCCTGGCCATAAAGCCTCCTTGCGAGGTGATGGATTCAACCTCCTGGAGTTGCTTTTTCCCCGTTGCATTATAGGTCAATTTTTCCTTCCTTGTCAAGCCCAATTGATGCTTCAGTACGAAAAACCCCTCCCTCTCGTTCCTCAACGAAGTGGGGGGTATTATAGACCACTTTCCCTGACCCCGTCAAGTCTAGTGGATCACCGTGAGCCCGATTGCAGGCGTCCGTAACCCAAAAGGCTCACCCCGTGCCGCCCGAGCACACCCCCGAAATCGGCGCCCCCGTCACGTGACCCCAGCCGTCCGCCCTTGCGTCCTTTCCCGGCGGCGCCCCCCTCGCCTATAATCGGTGTACTATGAAACGACTGGTGCTGGTGTTGATCGGAATTTTCGCGTTTGGAAGCCAACTTGCATGGAGTCAAGCCCCCTTAAGGGTGACCCAGGGAGCTTTCGAGGCCGACGTCGTGCCGCTGGAGGGGCAAACCCCGGCGACGACGTTCTACGACTACCGGGACCTGGGCTCGCGCGCCGCGCTGACCGAACCCGGCCGCAGCGTCCTGTTCTTCCACCGGGACGGCGCCGGGAGGCTGTCGTTGGTGGCGATCCACGGTCCGCCGGCGCTGGATGTCACCAACGCAACGGGCATCGTGCGCTTCATCCTCACGGACCTGCCCGAGGGGAGCGCGCTGGACCTGCTGGACGACCCCGACGACACCCAGGAGTTCGCCCCGCCGGTGGCGCGCCTGCGCTGGAAGTGGCACACCGGCCGCACCGACGGGATCGTGATCGGCGGGCTCGGCGGCGACTTCGCCTTCAAGCTCGCCCCGCACTTCATCCAGGGCGTGAGCGAGTGGGTGCTGTTGAGCCGGACCGAGGAAGGCCACGAGGCGATTCCCCTGCCCTCGCTGGCCGAGCCGCTGCAAATCGCGATGGGCGCGGCCGCCGGGCGCGGCGCGCGCGCGGCCTTCTCGGTGAGCGGCCCCGACGCGGCGCTGCGCGCCTACAGCCCGCTCTCCTTCGACGCGCGGGACAGTTTAGCGCCCGACGGCGAGCGGGTCACGCGTTACGAGTGGGACTTCAACGAGGACGGCGACTTCGAGGTCCGCAGCGAGGATCCGGTCACGACCTACGCGCTGGACCGCAGCGGCACGGTGCGCGTGACGCTGCGCGTGACGACCTCGGACGGGCGCACGGCGCAAACCTCCCAACTGCTCACGCTGATCACGACCACGGCCGTGCGCGCCGAGCGCGAGATCTCGACGCCGGTGGCGCTGCCGGGGAGCACGTTCCGCGTCACGCTCCAGCTTCGGGTCGAACGCGCGCTCAACGGCTTGGGGATCGAGGAGCGCTGGCCCGCCGGCTGGACCGTCCAGGGCGTGCGGAGCGACGGCGCCGTGCTCAAGGCGCGCAGCCGCCAGTGGGTCTTCCCCGACGCGCTCCAGCTCGGCGAAACCCGCACACTCGTCTACGACGTCACGGTCCCGCCCGCCGACCAGCTCCCCGCCCTGCCGGCCGACTTCCACGTCGCGGGGACCCTGGCCAGCGAGCTGCCCCGCTTAAAAACGGCGGTGCAGGGCGAGAACCGCGTCCAGGTGGCCACCTGCCTCGCAACGCCGGTGGCCCTGGCGCATTTGGACCTGGAGCGCGACGCGCTCGACCTGCGGTTGCCCGAACGGATCACGGCCGCCCAGTCGCAGCGCGCACGCGGCCTCTGGCTCGGCGGGGGGATGCTGCCCGGGGCGTGCGCCAACGCGGTCACGCTGGAGACGCTGCAACGGGTCATGCGCCACCGCACGCTGGAACTCCCGGTGGACGAGGCGCTGCCGCAGGCGGGCGTGGAGGTGGGCGTGCGGACCGAGCGCACCGTGTTCACGACGCTGCCGGGCGGACAGCTCTATTTGCCGGGGGACGAGCGCCGCTTCCGGGTCGCGCTCGAGCTCACGGCGGTGCGGGACGTGGATTCGGTGGGCATCACGGAGTTCATCCCCTTTCGCTGGGGAATCGAGCCGCAATCCGACCCCGACGTCGCCTTCAACGCGGGCGAGAGCCAGTGGCTGCTGGAACGAAGGCTGAAAGCGGGCCAGACGCACACCTTGCTCTACGACGTCGTCCTTCCCGAGGGCGAGGAGGCGGAGCGCTTCGTTTTACGCGGCACGGCCCACCTGCCCGACAGCCCGTTTGCCGAGGTCATCGAAGGGGACGCCCAGGTGAGCACGGTCATGTGCCTGGACGTGCTGGTGGCCGTGGCTCACTGGGATCTGGACAGAAACGAGATCGACCTCGAGCTGGACAACCTGATCCAACTCGAGCAGGCCCGGGCCGCCATGGCCCTCTGGCTCGACGGGGGGGAGATCCCCGGCACGTGCGGGGCCGAGCTGGACTTCGCCACCGTCCAGCGCATCACGAGCTACGCCGTGAGCGGGACGCCGGTGGATCAGCCGCTATAGCCAAAGGGAGAAGGGAAACGAGGTCGAGAAGTACTCCCCTCCTCCGTCCTTCCCCCTATCTGACCTCCGCCCCGCGGTTGACCGGGCGCTCGACCGTGACCAGGCTGTTGACCTCGCCGGCGCCGTAGGCCACCAGCACGAGGCCGCGCACGCGCTCCCCCGCCACGGTGGTCGGGGGCAGGTTGCAGAGCACGACCACCTGTTTGCCGATCGTCTCCTCGGGATCGTAGAACTTGGCGATCGGGGCCAGCGCCGTGCGGCGTCCCTTCTCGAACGCCACGTGCAACAGCAGGTGCCGCGTGTTGCTCTCGATCCGCTCCGCCCCCACGACCTCGCCGGCGCGCAGCTCGCAGCGGTGGAATGCCTCCATCGTGACAAAGCGTTCGGGCTCGTTCACGTCGCCTCCTTGCCGGCCAGGATAGGGCACCGGATGCCCGCGGGCGAGCGCCCTCGCGTTGAAACCGGGCCCCCGTTTCGGGTATACCGGGGCAGCGCCACCGCCCGACGAGGGGGAGCATGTTCGTACACCGTTGGATGAGCACGCAGGTCATCACCATCAGCCCGCACGTCGTCGCCAGCGAGGCGTTGCGCGTGCTCGACAGCCACCACGTCAAGCGCCTGCCCGCGGTCGCCGACGAGACCGTGGTCGGCATCATCCACCGCAACGCGCTCATCCGCGCGCTGTTCGTTGCCAAGGACGACCAGCCGGTGAGCGAGCTCATGAGCGACGAGGTGGTCACGATCTTGCCCGAGGCCACGCTGGAGGAGGCCGCGCTCGTGATGGACGAGCACGAGATCAGCGCGCTGCCCGTGGTCGAAGGCGCGCGGCTGGTCGGGATCATCACCAAGTCCGACATCTTCCGGGCCTTCGTGCGCGTGATGGGCCTGCTCGAGGGCGGCCAGCGCCTCACGCTGCGGCTCAAGGACCGGCCCGGCGCGCTCATCCAGGCGCTCGAACCCATGAAGGCGCACGACCTCAACGTCGTGAGCGTGGCCAGCTGCAAGGTGCCCGGCGCCCCCCCCGGCACCAAGGAGATCACGCTGCGGCTCAAGACCCGCGACGTGGGCCAGCTCGTGGCCGAGCTCATCCGCAACGGCGTCGACGTGGTCGACTGGCGTTGAGCGTGGCCGGCTCCCCGCGCGCGGCCGTGGGCGCGGTCGTCCTGCGCGGCCCCGAGGTGCTGCTGGTGCGGCGCGGCCAGCCCCCCAAGGCCGGGCACTGGACGCTGCCCGGCGGCAAGATCGAGCCCGGCGAGCGCGCCCGCGAGGCCGTGGCCCGCGAGCTGCGCGAGGAGTGCGCTATCGAGGTCGAGGTCACGCGGCTGCTGGACGCGGTCGACCTCATCGAGCGGGACGCCTCCGGCTCGCTGCGCTACCACTACGTCGTGCTGGACTTCCTGGCGCGCGTCCGGGGCGGGACGCTGCGGGCCGGGTCGGACGTCGCGGAGGCGCGCTGGGTCGAGCGCGGGCGCCTGGCCGACTACGCCCTGAGCGACGACGCCTGCCGCCTGATCGAGCGCGCGTTTGAAACGGCCGGGTGAGTCCCCTCCCCTTGAAAGGGACGGGCCGAGTGCGGTATGTTCGATTCGACCCCTGTGAACAAAGGAGACCGATCGTGAATCAGAAGCGCTGGCTGGTCGTGGGGGGCGGGTTGCTCCTCCTGTGTTGGATGTTGGGCGGCAGCGCGCTGGCCCAGTTCGGCGAACCGGACCTCGTGGTGGATGCGATCGGCCTCGACCCGGAACAACCGCGCGCGGGACAGCCCGTCGAGATTCAGGTATCGGTGGGCAACACGCAGGCGACCACCGCCAGCGACCGCTTTGAGGTCTTGATCCGCATGGACGGGACCACGCTCTCCAACGCGCGCGTCCTCCAGCTGGGCCCCTTCCAGACCCAGACCGTGATCACGACCTGGGAGGCCGTCGAGGGCGAGCACACGCTCACGGTCGAGGTCGACCGCCGCAACGCGGTTCAAGAACGAAACGAGCGCAACAACGAGGCCCGGTTCACGTTCACGGTGGCCGCGGACGCCAAGGTCGAGTCGTTCACGCGCCGCGCGCTCTCCGTGCAGGGGGACGCCTGGGAAAAAACGGGGACGGCGCTGCTCCCCTCCGCCCCCTCCGACAACCTGTTCGGCCAGCTCACCGCGCTCAAGGAGGGCTTCGACACGGCCGCCAAGCAGATGCGCTACGCCCACAGCACGCTCGCCTCCCTGCGCGACGCGCTCCCGACCGACCTGCGCTCGGACGCGCACTTCGCCGCGCTGGTCGCCCCCTACGCGGCGGCCGGCGAGGCGGCCGAGGCGGCCAAGGCCGGCCTGGACGCGCTCGACCTGGGCAAAACGATCACGGCCATGGGGGAGCTCGAAGCCGGCCTGCGCGCGCTGGCCGCGGAACGCGAGCGCTTCCCCGTGCTGGCGGGGCTGGGCGAAGCCGCCGACGCGCTGGCCCGCGCGATCGAGGCGGCCCGCGTCGCGGAGGAGGCCTTCGCCGCTTCGGACACGGGCGCCCAGGAGGACGCGCTGGCCGAGCTGTTCGGCGAGGTCGAGCTGTTCAGCACGCAGCTCTTGACGGTGAGCGAGGCGCTGGCCGCCTCGGCTGCAGAGGCCCGCACCCGCTTCCTGGGTCCCGAGGGCGAGCCGCTGGAGGCGTTGCCGCGCGCGGTCGCGGTGACCGTGGTCGCCCCGGCACCGGGCCTGAGCTTCGACGTGCTGAGCGCACAAGGGGAAACGATCGTGACGCTGGAGACCAGCGAGGCCGCGCTCACCTGGGAGGCCACCGACGAGCGGGGACACCCGCTCGACCCCGGCACGTACTTCTACCGTGCCCGCTGGAACGGCGGATCGGCCCTGGAACTGGACCTGGGCCGGCTCACCCTGGTGGCCGACTGAGCGCGCGGCGGCGCGCCGGCCACTGGGCCACCAGCATGGCCAGCAGGATGAACGCCGCCCCCGCCCACTGGAGCGCCGCCAGCCGCTCCCCCAGCAGCCAGACCCCGAACAGCGCCGCGAACGCCGGCTCGCTCGAGAAGATGACCGCGGTCTGGGCCGCGGTCGAGTGCGGCTGAAAGCGGTTCTGGATCCAAAACGCCAACGCCGTGGCCAGCACGGCCGTGATCGCGATCGCCCGCCAGAGCGCCGCGCCCTCCGGCCAGCGCCAGCCCTCGGCCGCGCTCACGCCCAGCGCGCTCAGGGCCGTGACGGTCCCGATCTGGACCAGCAGCAGGAACACGTAGTTCTCGGGCCGCGCATACCGGCCCACCAGCAGGATGTGGAGCGCGAACGAGAGCGCGCACAGCAGCGTGAGCGCGTCCCCCAGGTTAAAGGCCACCTGCGCGCCCCCCGTCCCGAACACGATCAGCCCCAGCCCGAGCGCCGAGAGGAGTGCGCCGATCCAGGCGCGGCGCACGACGCGCGCCCGGAACAGTTGCACGCCCAGCACGGGGACGAGCACGACCGACAGCCCCGTGATGAAGCCGCTCTTGGTCGCGCTCGTGTAGACGAGCCCCCAGGTCTGGAACCAGTAGCCGCAGAAGAGCACGAGCCCGATGAGTGCGCCCTTGAGCCAGACCCGACCCGGAGCGCGCACGCGCAACCGGGCGCCGAACAGGATGGCGAGCAGGGCGCTGGCCAGCAGGAAGCGATAGAAGAGGAAGGAAAACGTCCCCGTCGCCTCCAGGCTCTCCTTGACCAGGACGAACGTCCAGCCCCAGATGAGCGCGACCAGCAGCAGCGCGAGCTGGGCGGCGCCGGTCACGGCCGGGAACGCGGGATGGAGAGCGGGGAGTTCATGGGGCGCCATTCTAGCCCGCCCGTCTTGTGGTCTCAACGCCCCCGGGATACCCTGAGCGCATGGACCTGAGCGAGGCGCAGATCGACCGCTACGCGCGCCACATCCTGCTGCCCGAGGTGGGCGGCGCGGGGCAGGCCCGGCTGCTGAATTCGAGCGTCCTGATCGTGGGCGCGGGCGGGCTGGGCTCGCCGGCGGCGCTCTACCTGGCCGCGGCCGGCGTGGGCCGGATCGGGCTGGTCGATCACGACGTCGTGGACCGCTCGAACCTGCAGCGCCAGGTGCTCTACGCCGACGCCGAACTGGGCCAAGCCAAGGTCCGGGTCGCGGCCGCGAAGCTGCGCGCGCTCAACCCCGACGTCGAAATCGAACCGCACGAGCTGCGTCTGGACGCCGACCACGCCGACGCGCTGCTGGGCGACTACGACCTCGTGCTGGACGGCTCCGACAACTTCGAGACGCGCTACCTGGTCAACGACGCCTGCGCCCGCGCGGGCAAGCCCAACGCCTTTGGGAGCGTGCTGGGCTTCGAGGGGCAGGCCGCGCTGTTTGCGCCCGCCGGGCCGTGTTACCGCTGCGTGTTCCCGTCCCCGCCGCCCGCGGGCTCGGTTCCGACTTGCGCCGAGGCGGGCGTGATCGGCCCCATCGCAGGAATCGTGGGCCTGATCCAGGCCAGCGAGGCGCTCAAGTGGCTGCTCGGGATCGGGCACTCCTTACACGGCCGGTTGTTACTGATCGACGCGCTTTCGATGCGCGTCGACGAGGTAGCGCTGCAGCGCAACCCCGACTGCCCGGCCTGCGGGGCGAGCACAGCCGTTTGACGCGCTTTTGACCGCGCTTCTATGGTCCGGACGAGCGGGCTTTGGTAAGCTGAGGAGGTTGCAGGAGGCGCTATGAGAAAACCCTGGCTCGTGCTCTTGATCGCCCTGACCCTGTTCGCCCCCGGCACGACGCTGGCCCAGAACGACCGTTCCGAGCTGATCGGGCTGACCGAGACCATGCTGACCCAGCTCGACCTGGCGGTGCAGCAGAGCGCGTTCGGCGCCTTCTCGGCCACGCTGGCCGAGGTCCGGCTCAACGCGCGCCAGACGCTCAACATCATGGTGGGGCGCGACGACCCCGGCTTCGATTCGAACGTGCCCAACCTGGGCGACGGCGTGGGGCTGCTCAACCACATCAACCGGCTCAGCCGCGCGCTCAGCGCGCTGACGCCGGCACGCGAGCTGCGCATCACGGCGGACAACATGCGCTTTTTCGCGGGCGCGGCCGTCGACCTGCTCAAAGGGGCGCTGGAAATCGAGCAGGCCGAACGCGCCCGCCGCCAGGTCCGCCTGGCGCAGGGGCTGTTGCTGGCCGCGCGCGGCGCACCCGACGACCTGCCCAGTGAGGGCGGGGCGCGCACGTTGCTGTCGTTCCTGCGACGTGCTGGGGATTAGCGGGGAGTAGAGGGCGTGACGTTCAGCCGTAGGGGTCCAATTCATTGGACCCGAGCAGGCCGGGCGCGATGAAGCGCGCCCCTACAACGGGTGCACAACCGTATCTTCCATCAAACCAAGGACCGCACCAGTTCCCCCGCCGCCGCGTGCATGTGCTCGAGCGCCTCGGGCGAGTTCATCTCGCAGTAGACGCGCAGCAGCGGCTCGGTGCCGGAGGCCCGGCACATGAGCCAGCCGTCGGCGAACCGGAGCTTGACGCCGTCCAGGTCCTCGACGCGCACGACGCGTTCTCCCCCGACCTGATCAGGCGGGTCGCTCAGCAGGCGCTCGACGACCTCGAGGCGTTCTTCCAGGCGCAGGTCGCGGCGGGCGTAGTGGCGCGGGCCGTAGGCTTTCATCATGTCGGCCACCAGCCGGCTCGGGGGCACGCCGCCCTTGGCCACGGCCTCCAGCAGCAGCAGGGCCATCAGCAGGCCGTCGCGCTCCAGCACGTGCCCCTTGACCGCGATGCCGCCGCTCTCCTCGCCGCCGATGAGCACATCACGGGTCAGCATCTGCTCGGCCACGTACTTGAAGCCGATCGGGACCTGTACGACGTGCAGGCCGTATTCGGCGGCGATGCGGTCCACGGTGTCGGTGAGCGCGAAGCTCTTGACCACGTCGCCGCGCCCCCCCTCCTCGACCAGGTGTTTCAGGATCAGGCTGTAGCAGTGGTGGCTGGTGAGCACCGCGCCGGTGTCGTCCATGCCGCCGATGCGGTCGGCGTCGCCGTCGGTGACGACGCCGATCAAAAGCTCGCCGCGCTGGAGCCGGGCGCGCTGGGCGCGCACGACGGCCTTGAGCGGCGTGAGGTTCTGCGGGGTGGGCTCGGGGTTGTAGCCGCTGAACATCGGGTCGGGCTGGGCGCGCACCTGGACGCACGGCACGCCCGCCCCCTTGAGCAGCGCGGCCAGGCAGCCCGCGCCGGAGCCGTTCATGGCGTCGACCACGACCCGCAGCTTGCCGGCTTTGATGCGCTCCAGGTCCACCAGTTCGGCCAAGCGCTTGAGGTACGGCGTCTTGAAATCCGTCCGCTCGATGTCACCGTCGTAAAGGGGAAAGCGTGCCTGGCGCGGCAGGCGCCGCTCGACCTCGGCGGTGTAGCTCGGGGGCGCCGAGCCGCCGAACTCGGCCTTGAGCTTGAAGCCGCTGTAGGCCGGCGGGTTGTGGCTCGAGGTGATCATGACCCCGCAGGCGGCCCCGTGCGTCTCGACCGCGTGCGAGAGCGTCGGCGTGGGCACGAAGTCGTGGGAAACCTGGACCGGGATGCCGTTGCCCGCCAGCACGCGCGCGACGTGGAGCGCGAATTCTTCAGAGAGAAAGCGCGTGTCGTAGCCGATCACGACCCCCGCGTCGACCTCGCGGTAGGGCGCGCCCCAGTCGCGGTAGAGGTCGATGCGCTTGCGCCGGCCGTCGGTGAGAAAATCCGCCAGCGCCTGGGCCACGCGCCCCACGTTGTCGAAGGTGAACTCGCGGGCGATGATCCCGCGCCAGCCGTCCGTGCCGAACCGAATCGCTTCCTTGTGTGCGCTCATGCGTACGGGGACGCATCCCCCGCCCCCTCCTCCTCCTCGGGCTCGGGTCGGTGCACCACCTGGCCGTCGAGCAGCTCGACTCGCTCGACGTTGGGCGGCCAGCGCAGCCGGTGCGCCTTGAGGATCTCGCCCAACAGGTCCAGGGGAAGGGCGGTCTCGATCCAAACCTCCCGCAGGCGAATCACGCCGTCCTCGACGGGTAACTCGGGCAACGCCTTCTCGACCGAGCGGACGTATTTGTCCAGGTCGTCGGGGATGCCCTCCATCAAGTCGTAGCCGATCTGCGCGGCGACGTGTTCGTTGATCCAGATGGCGCCTTTGGTTTCAGCCATAAGTTCGGCCCGGCTCGGGCACGGCCGCAACGGGGAGCCGGGGAAGGTCAAGTATAGCCGCGTTTGCGGAGGTCGTCAACGCGCGTTTGGCCCAAGGGATGAGCCGCCTTGACAGGGGGCGCCCCCCCGTTTACACTGTCGCATCCCCCGTTTTCGGCAACCAAACGGCTTTGGAGGGACACCGTGGCTGCGCTTTCGCTCTACCTCATCGGCGCCCCGGGCGCGGGCAAGTCGGCCGTGTTCGACGCGCTCACGCACACCCCGGAGGGCCCGCACTTCTCGACCAAGGAAGCCCACCGGCTCGGCACCGTCAAGGTCCCCGACGCCCGCCTGACCCAACTGCGGGACCTGTACAAGCCGAAAAAGTTCACGCCCGCCGAGGTCTCGTTCGTCGACGTGGGCTTGCCGCCAGGGGCCGAGGACCGGCGCCGTCTGGGCGAGCTGACGGCCTTCCTGGGGGATGCAGACGCCTTCCTGCTGGTGGTGCAGGCCTTCGGCGAGCTCGATTACCGCGGCGAGTCGCCCGACCCGGTCCAGCAGCTGGAGGCGATGCGTCTGGAGCTGATCGTGGCCGACCTGGAAAAGGTCGAGCGCCGGCTGGAGCGCATCGCCCAGGACCGACAGAAGGGCCAAAAGGGCGGCGAGGCCGAGGCCGCGTTATTGGAACGCTGCCAGGCGTGGCTCGAGGACGAGCAACCCTTGAGCGAGTTCGGCTTCAAGCCGGATGAGGAGAAGACCGTGCGGGGGTTTCGTTTCCTGTCGCAGAAGCCCATCCTGGTCGTGGCCAACGTCGGCGAGGACAACCCGGCCAGCGCGGGGTTGGATGCGCTGCTTGAAACGTGTGAAGCCCACGGGCTCGGCATCATGGCTTTCTGCGCCCCGCTGGAGGCCGAGATCGCCCAGCTCACAGCGGATGAGCAGGCCGACTTCCTGAAGGACTACGGGCTGGACGAGCCGGCGCGCGCGCGGCTGATCCAGGCGGCCTACCGCCTGTTGGACCTGGTCAGCTTTTTCACCGTGGGCGAGGACGAGGTGCGCGCCTGGACGGTCGCAAAAGGCACGCCCGCCCAGGAGGCCGCCGGCAAGATCCACAGCGACATCGAGC
Source organism: uncultured Thermotogae bacterium (assembly GCA_964572855.1). Taxonomy (GTDB): domain Bacteria; phylum Bipolaricaulota; class Bipolaricaulia; order RBG-16-55-9; family JAJCYT01; genus CAZNGF01. Next base: position 33,750 of record CAZNGF010000008.1, read on the forward strand.
GCGGCTTCATCCGCGCCGAGACCGTCAACGCCGATCAATTGCTGGAGGCGGGCTCGTGGTCGGCCTGCCGCGACCGGGCGCTGCTGCGGCTCGAGGGCAAAACGTATCCGATTGCGGACGGCGACGTGATCAACTTCCGCTTCAACGCCTGATGCCCTGGTTCCGCCGCAAGCAGCGTCAAAGCCAGCGCGTGGTCGTGATCGGGCTCGACTGCCTGGAGCCGAGCCTCGCCTTCGAGCGATTCGCCGACGACATGCCCCAGCTGAGCGCGCTGCGGCGCGGCGGCGCCTGGGGCCGGTTCGAGAGCGTGATCCCCCCGATTACGGTCCCGGCCTGGGCCTGCATGACCACGGGCAAAACGCCCGGGGAGCTCGGGATCTACGGCTTTCGCAACCGAGCCGATTATGGTTACGGCGAGCTCAAGATCGTGATCTCGCACGACGTCCAGGCGCAAGCGATCTGGGATTCCTTGGGCCAAGCCGGGCGCGAGAGCGTCGTGATCGGCGTGCCGCCGGGCTTCCCGCCCAAGCCCGTCCACGGCCACGCCGTCTCGTGCTTCCTCACGCCGGGGGTTGACGTCGACTGCACGCACCCGGCCTCGCTCAAGGGCGAGCTCGAGCGGCGCTTCGGGCCGTACCGCTTCGACGTCAGAAATTTCCGCACCGACGACAAGCGCTGGCTGCTGGACCAGATCCACGTGCTCACCGAGCAGCGCTTCGCCGTGGCCGCGCACCTGATGGGGACGAAACCGTGGGACTTCTTCATGGTCGTCGACATGGGGCCGGACCGGATGCACCACGGCTTCTGGAAGTACTTCGATCCCCAGCACCGCCGGTACGAACCAGGCAACCCGTTCGAGGGCGCGATGCGCGACTACTATCGCTTCCTGGACGAACAGCTCGGCCGTTGCCTCGACGCCGTGCCCGACGACGCCGCCGTGTTCGTCGTCTCCGACCACGGCGCCAAGCGCATGGACGGCGGGATCTGCCTCAACGAGTGGCTCCTGCGCGAAGGTTTCTTGAAACTGAAACGCCCCCCCGAGGGCGTGCAGACCCTGGAGAAATGCGAGATCGACTGGGCCCACACGCGCGCCTGGGGCGAGGGCGGCTACTACGGCCGCATCTTCCTTAACGTCCAGGGGCGCGAGCCGAGCGGCGTCATCCCGCCGAGCGAGTACGAAGCCGTGCGCGACGAGCTCGTTGCCAAGCTCGAAGCGCTGGGCGACGAAGCCGGGAGCCCCATCGGCACGCGCGTATACAGACCGCAGGACCTGTACGAGACCGTCCGGGGCATCCCGCCGGATTTGATCGCGCTCTTCGGCGACCTGCACTGGCGCTCGGTGGGCAGCGTGGGCTGGAACGCGGTCCACGTCCACGAAAACGACACCGGCCCCGACGACGCCAACCACGCCCAGCACGGGCTGATCGTGGCGCACAACGTCCAAGGGCTCAAGGGCGAGTTCGCAGCGCAGCTCCCGCAACTGGCCGGCACGGCGCTCAAGCTGCTGGGCCAGCCCCTGCCGCCGGATTTGACGTTCCCGCCGCTGGTCTGAAGCCAGCCCGTAGGAGCCGCTGAGCGGGCCTGGCCGGCACAGCAGGCGCTACGGGTTGCATTGTGGGGCGCTCTAATGCTGCCTGAGCCCAGGTTTTGTCGGCTGGTCTAAAACGGCTTCGTGCTCGTTTTGGACGTGAGCTTGGCCGTGGCCGCGGCCAGCAGCTTGGCGCAGTGTTCCAGATCCTTCAGGCTCACGAGCTCGCAGGGGCTGTGCATGTAACGGTTGGGGATGCCCACCAGCGCGGTGGCCACGCCCGCGCGGTTGAGCTGGATGGCGTTGGCGTCGGTCCCGGTGCCGCGCGGCTCGGCGCTGAGCTGGTAGGGGATCTTCTCGGCCTCGGCGGTCTCGACCAGCAGATCGTAGAAGCGCGGGTGGATGTTGGGGCCGCGCGCGATCACGGGACCGGCGCCGATTGTGACCTGCCCCTCGCGCTTCTTGGGCTCGTCCATGCCGGGGTGGTCGGTGGCGAAGGTGACGTCGACCGCGATGGCGAACTGCGGGTCGATCCCGTAGGCCGCCGTGGTCGCCCCGCGCAGGCCGATCTCCTCCTGCACCGTGGCCACGGCGTGCACCTCGGCCTTGGGGCCCATCCGCGCCAGCAGGCGCGCGGCCTCCAGCACGACGAACGCCCCGGCCCGGTCGTCGAGCCCGCGCCCGACGACCCGGTCCCCCTGGAGCTCCTGGAACGCGTAGGCCACCACGAGCGGGTCGCCGATAGCGACGAGCTTTTCGGCGGCCTTCTGGTCCTTGGCGCCGATGTCGACCCAGAGCTCCTCGACCTGGACAACCTGCTTGCGCGCTTCTTCCTGAAGCAGGTGGATCGGCTTTTTCCCGATCACGCCGGGCACGCGGCCCCGCTTGGTGCGGATCCAGACGCGCTGGCCCTGGGCGATCTGCGGATCCCAGCCGCCGACGGGCGCGATCCACAAGAAACCGTTGTCGTCGATGTGCGTGACCAGAAAGCCGATCTCGTCGTAGTGCCCGGCGAACATGACCCGCGGCGCCCCGCCGGCGTTGACCACGGCGTCGGTGTTGCCGTGCGAGTCGCGCTCCACGCGGTCGGCGAACTTCTTGGCTTCGGCCTCGTAGACGGCGGCGGCCTCGTCCTCGTAACCCGAGGGGCTGATCGTGCCCAGCAGGTTCTTTAGGAAGGATAGCGATTGCTTCTTCACAGGAGCCTCCGTTGTGTGATGAATTCGCCCACTATAAGGTCTCCGCGGCGCCAACGCCAAAGCCCGGCTTGATCCTGACGCGGCAGCGGGCATATACTGACCTCAGGAGGCGCTCATGCGGCGAGTCACCCCCACCCTCACGCTTCTGCTCGCCCTGCTGTTCGCGCTCGGGGCCGGCACGGCCGCCCAGCCCGAGGACGACCACGGGGACGCGCCGGAGCCGCTCTCGGCCACGCTGGTCCAGGTCGACGGCCCGCCGATTTCAGCCGAGCTGGCCGTCACCGGCGACGTGGACTGCTTCATGTTCGAGGCGGTCGCAGGTCTGGACTACGCCTTCGCCGCCGAGCCGGAAGGCGAGAAGCTCGACCTGCTGTTGCTGCTGTTCGACCGCCAGGACGCCGTGCTGCTGGCCGTCGACGACGGCGGCCAGGCACGCGGGGCCGCGCTGGACTGGACCGCGCCGGCGGGCGGCTTCCACTTCGTCTGCGTCCGCAACGCGCGCGCCACCGAAGGGACGGGCTCCTACCGATTGACGATCCAAACCGCATCGGGCGGCGAGCCGCGCGAGCAAGAACCCGAAGCGCCGCAGGACCCCGGGGACGACGCGGACGACCCCGCACCGCCGCAGGAGCCGCCCGACCAGCCCCGCGAGCCCGAGCCCGCTGCCTCGAGCGGGACGGGGCACGTGGGCGTGCTGGGCGCCGACGACGCCGCCAGCGTGGCCGACGTGGTGGGCTTCTTGCGGGACACGGGCGCGTTCGCGGGTGTCGAATCCGTGGACGTGGCCACCGCCACGCCTACGCTAACCCAACTGGAGGCGTTCGAAGCCGTGCTCGTCTGGTCCGACGAGGCGTTTGCCGACGCCGAGGCGCTGGGGAACGCCCTGGCCGACTACGCCGACGCCGGCGGCGGGGTCGTGGTGGCGGCCGTGAGCTTTGACGTCCCCAGCGAAAGCGACCCCGATACCCTGGGCGGGCGCTTCCTCTCCGGGGGCTACTACGCGATCCGGCCCGAGGCCGACAACGTCGACAACGGGCGGCGGCGCCTGGGCGAACTGCGCGAGCCGGACCACCCGATCCTCTCGGGGGTCGACCGGGTCGACGGCGGCCTGCGCAGCTACCACTCGCCCACCAGCGCGCTCTCGTCGGGGGCGCGCGCGCTGGCCACCTGGGACGACCGCTCGGTCCTGGCCGCGGTCAAGGCCGTGGGCGATGCGCGCCGGGCCGACCTCAACCTGTTCCCGCCCTCCAGCCGCGTCTCGCCCGAGCTCTGGCCCTTCACGCCCTTTAACGACGTGGATCACCTGTTCGCCAACGCGCTGCTGTGGGTGGCGGGGCGGCGTTAGGCTGACGTTGGGCTTTCTAATCCCGTAGGAGATTCAAGAGCGTAAGGGGCGCTTCGCCAAGCGCCCCTACGGAGGTTTGCAGGAGACGGCCAGAGCGATTCCTCAGTTGTGCGCGTCGAGCACCTGGACGCCGGCCTGCCGCAGGTCGTGCACGATCTTGCGGAAGTCGTAATCCTCGGTGCGGATGACCACCACGGTCTTGCCGTCCATCCCTTCGATGGCGTGGCGGCACTCCTCGCAGGTGACCACGCTGAGCACGTTGGTCTCGTGCTCCTTGATGACGTTGAGCGCCTTGGCCAACTGGCCCGGCTCGTCGCTGAGCGCGAGCGTGATGCGCGCGCCGCCCTTTTTGACGCCCATGACGCTGAGCAGGACCGAGAAGATGTCCGACTCGGTCACGACGCCCACGAGCCCGTCCTCCTCGACCACGGGCAGGCCCCCCACCTTGCGCTCGTGCATGATCAGGGCCACCTGCTCGATGGGCGCGTCGGGCGGAACCGTGATCAAGTCCTCCTCGGGGGTCATGATGTCTGAGACCTTGGTGCGGGCCAACAGGTAGTTGAGCTCCCAGATGCTCAGGCTGGTGGCGTCCGAGGGACCGGCCTCCTGGATGTCGCCCTGCGTGACGATGCCCACCAGGCGCCCGTCCTTGAGCACGGGCAGGCGGCGCACGTTGTGTTTCTTCATCAGGTCGCGGGCTTCCAGGATGGGCACGTCGGGGGCGACCGTGACCACGTCGGCGGTCATCCACATGCGAACGAACATGCGAACCTCCTTTGGCTGCGCAGCATATCACAGTTGCTATCCGCGCTCAAACCCATGCTACGCGCCCCGAAACCCGAAAACGATGATCGGGGTCAGGCCCCGGCTTGACCTGGGTCAGCCACGCGCGCGAGTTGACCACGGGCTTCGGCGCTCAGTGGGGCGGACCCGGCGCCCGTCAGCGCGGCCGAGCACGCCCCCTGGCCCGGCATGCACACGGCCCGCTCGCGGCGCGTGAGCCGGGTCACGAACTTGACCAGGGCGGGGTAGAGGCGGAAGGCGAGCCAGCTCACGAAGGCGGGCAGACCCAACAGGCTCACGAGCTCGCGCGCGGCGGCCTGCGCCCAGTAGACCCGCTCGCCCCGGAACAGGTACATGGTGAAGCCGGGCCGGTCGCCGAATTGCGCGGCCAGCAGGGCTTGCGCTCCTTCGGCGTCGTATTCCAACGGGCGCACGCGCCCGGATCGGTCCAGGCGGCGGGCGGCCCAGGCGAAGCGCCGGCAGTAGGCGCAGTCCCCGTCGTAGATGAGCACGGCTCGTTTCGTATGCCCCATAGCTTCAGGGTATCGGGAAGCGGGCCGATCTCAACGCGGGCCGCTTAGCCGGCCGCCGAGCTCGGCACGCGCTCCGGCTTGAGCGCCGAGCGCAGCATCCACTCGCACAAGCGTTCGAAGTCGATGCCCTCGGCCCCGGCCACCTGGGGCAGGTCGCTGGTGCCGGTCATGCCGGGCGAGGTGTTGAGTTCGAGCACGACCGGGTCGCCCTCGGGCGGGACGCGCAAATCCACGCGGGAATAGCCAAAGCAGCCCAGCGCCCGATGCGCTGAGAGCGCGGCGACCTGGACCTGCCGGGTGCGTTCCTCGTCGAGTTCGGCCGGCAGGATGAATTCGGTCATGCCAGAGGTATATTTGGCCTCGTAGTCGTAAAACGCATTGCGTGGGCGCAGCTCCAGCGGCGGCAGCGCGCGGTCGTGCCCCTCGACGCGCAGCACGCCCACGGTGATCTCCTGTCCGGGGACGTAGGCTTCGGCGAAGTAGCCCGCAAACCGGCGTCCGACCTCGCGGCACGCGTCTCGGAAGGCCGCCCGGTCGCGGGCGATGGCCACGCCCAGGCTCGACCCCTCGCCCACGGGCTTGACCACGGCGGGCAGGCCGATTTCGTCGATCGTCTCCCGGCACCACGCCTCGAAACGCGCGTCGTCGGGGTCGATTCCCTCGGCCTGCGGGGCGACGTGCAGGTCCGCGGCCTGGAACTGGGCCTTGGCGCGCAGCTTGTCCATGGCCAGCGCGCAGGCCAGCATCCCCGAGCCCGAGTAGGGCACACCGAGCACGTCGAGCAGCGCCTGCAGCGTGCCGTCCTCGCCGACGCCGCCGTGCAGGCAGTTGAACGCGACCTCGAGCCCGGTGACGGCGTCGAGCAGCGCGTCCGCGTCCGTCACCTCGACCGCGTGCGCGCGATACCCCAGCGCCCGCAGGGCCTCGAGCACGTTCTGCCCCGAGTTGAGCGAGACCGCGCGCTCGCCGCTCCACCCGCCCATCAGCACGCCCACGCGCTTGCGTTTCAGATCCATGGGATCAGCATAGGCTCTGCCCCGCGCGCCCGTCGAGCCCACGCGTCCGGCGCCCGGGGCACGGCGTCAGCGCTTCAAGCCACGGGGTTGCTCAGAATCCCCACGCCGGGGATCTCGACCTCGACCACGTCGCCCGAGCGCAGCGGCCCCACGCCGGCGGGCGTGCCGGTGGCGATCACATCACCCGGCTCCAGCGTCATGATCGACGAGATGAGCTCGATGAGCATGGGAATCGGGAAGGCGAGCTGGTCCGTGCGGCCGTGCTGCCTTGGCTCGCCGTTGACGCGCGTGCGCACCTCGAGCGGGTCGCTCAGCTCGTCGGGCGTGACGAGCGCGGGCCCCAGCGGGCACGAGGTGTCGAAGCCCTTGGCCCGCACCCAGTTGACCTCCCACCCCTGCGCCTGGCGGTCGGTGACGTCGTTGAGGCAGGTGTAGCCTTGGATGTAGCCCGCCGCGTCGCGCGCCTTGATGTTTCGGCAGCGCGCCCCGATCACGACCGCCACCTCGCCCTCGTGGTCCACGCGCGCCGAGCGCGGCAGGCGGATCGGCTCGCCGGGACCGATCACCGCCGAGGGCGGCTTGAAGAACAACAGCGGCTGCTCGGGCACGTCGCCGCCCATCTCCTTGGCGTGATCCAGGTAATTCTTGCCCACGCACACGAGCTTGCCGGGCACGACCGGCGCCAGCAGCGTGACGGCGGACAGGGGATGCGTCTCCCCGCCCTCTCCCCGAACCGCACCGTCGCCAAGCGTCCCGCGCTGCACGGCTCCGGACGCATCAACTCGAAAGCGCACGTGTTTGGTCATGATGCGCCACAAGGTAGGTTCCCGCGCGCCGGACGTCAAACGAAACCGAACGGGGCGTCTACGTCATTTGCCCTAAAGCCCGGTCGTTTTGCCCCAGACGGAGCGCCCCCGCATTGCGCCAAAGGGACGAGCGCGGCCGGGACATTGTTTCGATGTGCGGGCGCGGGCGCGCCCCTACCATGATGGCATACCCCATGGGACGCTTGAACCTCCTGAGGGCGCGGGGGACGTTGGTCCCCCGCGCTCCCCTCCTCATCTTCCCACGTTCCGGTATCATGGACACAATAATCGCGCGAAAGGATGGAGCATGAAACAGCGAAGCCTCTGCACGACCTTGGCGCTCTTGCTCGCGTTCGGCGCGGCGGCGCAGGCCCAGCTCATCCCCACCGGCGGCGGTCCGCAAAGCGGCGTGTTCATCACCGGTGTGAGGCCGGCCGGCATCGACGAGACGGTCGCGATCGAAAACCGCACGCCGCAGCCGATCGACCTGACGGGCTGGACGCTGGGGGCGGGCCGCGCGCAGGACCAGCCCGCCTTCTCGTTCGCCTTCCCCGACGCGTGCGGCTTCCCGGCGGGCGCGACGCTTGAAGTGCACGCGGGGCCGGCCAACCTGACCCGGTCCGACTCGGACTGCGATCAGGCGCGGATCGCGCTCGTCTGGCAGCCCGGCTTCGTGCTCCACAACGACTGGGGTGTGGTGACGCTGCGCGATGCGGAAGGGACGGTGGTGGCCAGCTACGCCTACCCGTCGGCGCGGCTGCCCGAGGTCGTCATCAACGAGGTCGAGCTCAACCCCGGCACGGGCGCCGAGTGGGTCGAGCTGTTCAACGCCTCGGGCCAGGCCGCCGACCTGACGGGCTGGACGTTGCGCCCGCTGGTGGGCGAACGCGTCAAGCTGCAGGTGCCGATCGACGCCGTCATCCCGGCGGGCGGCTTGCTCGTGGTTCAGATGCCGCTGCCGCTGTTCAAGGACGCGGGCGAGGGAATCGAACTCGTCGCTCCCGACGGCACCGTGGCCGACGCCACCCCCGCCGCCGGGCTGATGGACGGGTTGGCCGACGACCGCTGCTGGGCCCGCCGGCCGGACGGCGGTGCGGGCTGGGCGTTCCAGAGCTGCACGCCGCACGCGCGCAACGCGGGCTGATTCCCAGCTTCTCTTGAACGCCGTAGGGGAAGGCCCCCGTGCCTTCCCCTGCCGAGAGCCGGGGCAACCACGGGGGGTTGCCCCGACGTCGAGCTCACAAACGACGCCGCTAAAGCTCGCGCCCGAACAGCTTCGGCTCCAGCGCGTAGCGGCCCGGTCCCACGACCATCAGGGCCAGGCCGATGGCAAACAGCGTCAGGTCCAGGTCCCAGTGGCCCACCAAGCCGAGCGCGTCGCGCCCCTCGGCCATGCCGGCCGGCAGGCGCACGACCAGCGTCGAGACGACCATCGTGAGCGCCAGCAACAGGCCGGCGTAGCGCGTGAAGATCCCCAGCAGGGCCGCCGCGCCGCCCAGGAACTCGGCCCAGGCCACAAACGGCCCCATGAGCTGCGGCAGCGGGATCCCGAAGCGCTCGTCGAACGCGCGCGTGAACCCCTCGACGTCGACGACGTGCAGCCACCCGTACAGCAGAAACGTGAGGCCGAACCCCACCCGCAGCAACAACAGCGCCAGATCCCACTTCTGTCCGAACAGCTTTGCAAACATGGACGTATTGCTCCCCTCGTGTGCTTGGATGAAGGGCCGATGCTAGTGCGGGCGCGTCCCCGCTTCCGTAAGGCGCCTTACGGAAGCGCTCAGCGCATGTAGATCCCGCCGTTGACGTTGAGCGTCTCGCCTGTGATGTAGCCGGCCGCGTTCGAGCAAAGGAAGGCGATCACCGCGCCCATCTCCTCGGGCTCGGCGGGGCGCTGCAAGGGGATCTTGGCGCGGATGGCGTCGCCCTTTTGTTCCAACGACTTCTTGTTCATCTCGGTGGCCGTGTAGCCCGGCGAGATCGCATTGACCGTGACCGCCGGGGCCAGCTCCAGCGCCAGCGACTTGGTCAGGCCGATCAGCCCCGCCTTGGACGCCGCGTAGTGCGCCCCGTGGTCCGAGCCGGTCATGGCCCGCAGCGAGCTCACGTTCACGATCCGCCCCCAGCCGGCCCGCTGCATGTGCGGCGACGCCTCCTTGGCGCCGTAAAAGGCCGCGTCCAGCGTGACCGCGCACATCTTACGCCACTCCTCGACCGCAAGCTGATCGATCGTCCCGTGCGAGGAATAGCCCGCGTTGTTGACCAAAACGTGCAGCCCGCCCAGCGCCTCGACCGTCTTCGAGACGAGTTGCTTGACCTGCTCGTAGTCGGACACGTCGGCTTGCAGCGCCACGGCCCGCCGGCCCAGCGCCTCGATCTCGTCGACCACGTGCTGAGCTTTTTCGGCGTTTTCCAGATAGTTGACCGCCACGTCAAAACCCGCCTGGGCCAGTTTTCTTGCCGCCGCCGCGCCGATGCCGCGCCCAGAACCCGTAATCAGAGCCACCTTGCAGTTCATGTCTTGCCTCCTCGTCGATAACGCTGGAGGGACTGTACGCATGCGGGCGGCCGTTGTCGAGACACCAGAGACGTAGGGCAGGCTGTGCCTGCCCTTGGCGTGAAGCGTGCGGCAGATACAGCCTACTCTACAGATTAATCAATCGGACGCTGCTCGATCCAGGTTGCCACGACCTCCAGGATCAGCGCGTCGCCGATGGCGCCGGCGGTCCACGCCCCCACCGCCGCCAGGACCTCGGCGTCGTCGATGGCGCCGTTGGCGTTCGCGTCGAAGTCGGCAACCGTGGTGGGCATCGAACCGCTTTCAGTACACGCCTTGGAGGGCACGTCTTGAGGCGGACCTTCCGGCGTTTCCGTGACCCAGAAGGTGGCCGTGTAGCAGCCCGCATCCCAGGTTTCCAGCTCGACGCTGTATTGACCTGCTGGAACTTGCTGGAAAGGAATCCCCCCCCTTTGATCCCAAACGGCTGAAACCCGCTGGCCAGGGTGAATTCGTGTGATCACAAGATCGGTGGTCCTTGCGGTAAGCGTGCTTCCTGACCGATCGTCAATGATGTCCCAAGGGAAAGGCTGCGGCAGTGTAACAGGCTGATCACAATTGTTGGCAAACGAGATATCCACGAGTTTGCCAAGCGAATAGACACGCTGATCCGTGTTCAGTTGAGCACAAGAGAAACCCTCTCGGGGTTCGGTGAAACGGATCTCGAAATACTCACTGAACGTATCCCCGTTGACAGTTTCCAGCAGGAACCAATAGGCTCCTCCCGGAACAGACTCTCTCTCGTTGTCTTGCTGATCCCACGTCCAACGACGTCGCTCTCCGGGGTCAACCACGGTCACGGCTGCAGCCGCGGGCGCGGTAAAGACGATCCGCTTGGAAGCGATATCCCTAATGGACCACGGTGCGGCGTCGGACAAACGGATTGGTTCAGTGCAGCGATTGAACAACACAATGGTCACTGTCTCTCCAGGGGGGATGGCATCTTGTGTGGTTGAGAGATCGGCACAATGGTCTTGGTCGCTTTGAGGCCAAGCTGGTGTAAGTGTGAACAATATCAATAAAGCATTGACTAACGTCATTCGAAAAGGCTGTCTGTTGGGCATTCTCAACTCTCCAAATGGGTTTTGCCAAGTGACACCTGGGTCAGGTAATCCACCTGACCCAGGCCCTCGTTGCAAAGTTGTGGTGAAAAGGTTGTTTAATCAACATCCGGAAGTTCCAGGAGCACACTGGCTAAGTGTTCCCAACTCGCTACTGTTCCCTTCGATATTTGTGATGGAGCTAAAGACGAATGTGCTGTCACCCGACTGTCCAATATTGATCCCATAGATTGCGACATCGTTGTTTTCGGGATCATTCGTGATCTCAAACACTGGAGCTCCGCTATCTCCAACGTCGACGACTATACCTGAGCCAGTCACCCACTCCTGACATAGGAATGCAAAGGTGCCATTGGCAGGGAAATCCGTACAGGTTCGGCTTACCTCACCATTAGTCCAGCCTGTCTTATAGCCGATCTTGTGTAGGGTTTCTCCCCCTACTGGAAAGCCTACTTGAGCACTGATTCGGAATGGCTCATCATGGGTTATGGTTCTCGATCCGTTTCCGGTGGTCTTTGCAATAAAGTCCATATCATATGAAACATCTGCATCTATATCGACGAACGCACTGTCACTATAGCGACATTTCTTTCCAGAAGGACAGTTTCCACCAGTAAAATATAGAGGATCAGCAACCTCTATACCAACCCGATCATTTGGATCCCCGTCCTGTTTCTGATAGTAGATCGTATCTTCAACCCCACCTTGATCGTCTGTGCAATGAGAGTTAACCACAAACCCATCCTCGCCATTACGCTCTGCAAGAAAACCCATGGTGCAGAGGCCTGTGAAACCTCCATTGAAATTGTAGGAAACCAACAATCCCGCATTTAGAGGGCGCACACGATCTAGAAGAGTTTCATGACTGGTTCGTCGCACAGGTTCAATCCGTTCAAATTCAACCGCTTGGCGGGGAACGTTCAACTTGTCTAGTTCTGGTTCAATGCTCGCAACAACATCGAAGGTTTCTACCCCGATCACCACCCGATTCTGCTGTTCATCCGCGTCCAGCGCAGTAATCTCGGGGAACGTGGAGAACAAACTCCTGGCCTTGATTTTCCACTCTCGCAGTTGCGCGAAATCATACTGCCCCTGCAGCACCTTGATGTTTTGCTGTGCCTGCTGGGCAATCTTTGGCCGATGCGGGCTGAACACCGCCGCAATCGCGCTGATGGCAGCCGCCTTCTGAGCCGGGCCGTCGGTCAGGTAGACGTTGAGTTCGCCATGCCCATCCAAGAAAAACCCGCCAAAGCCGGGCACTTGATTCGCCACTTGCGTGAACAAGGTGTCCAGATTGGTGGGGGCGTTCACGTCTGGAACCTGCGCGGAGAGGGGCGAGCCCGTGTCCTCAATCCCAAGGTGTTGCTGCAAGGTGGCACATCCAACGACGAAAACCGGAAGGACAACCACGAGCCCGATTGCTCCGATTCTGCCGAGCATCGTCTATCTCTCCTTTCCGATTCGGTTTAAATTGCAGCTTATGGAAGAGCTACCTATCTTGCAGTCTAAGACAGGTGAAAATCCCGTGGAAGCTTGCAAACCCGCCCCGCCTCGTTACAGTGTGGGCAAACCCTTGCCTTTTTCGGAGCATTATGAGCTACCACGACTGGACGCTGGACAACGGGCTGCGCGTCGTGAGCGAACAACACCCGCACATGAAGTCCGTCTCGATCGGCTTTTTCGTCAAGACCGGCAGCCGAGACGAACCCCCCGAGGTCAACGGCGTCTCGCACTTTTTGGAGCACATGCTGTTCAAGGGCAGCCACACGCGCACGGGCGCCGAGATCGACGAGACGTTAGACGCGCTGGGCGCCGAGTACAACGCCTTCACCGGGCACGAGTACACGGGCTACTACGCCCGCATCCTGCCCGAGCACTTGGAGCAGACGACCGAGTTGCTGAGCGACATGATGCGCCCCGCCCTGCGGGCCGAGGACTTCGAGGTCGAGAAGAACGTGATCCTGGAGGAGATCGCGCTCTACGAGGACCGGCCCGCCTCGGTGGTGCGCCGGCACGCGCTGGGCGCCTACTACGACGGTCAGCCGCTGGGTCAGGACATCTTGGGCAGCCCCGAGTCCGTGCGTGCGCTCACCGTCGAGCAGATGCGCGCCTACTACGAGCACCGCTACGCGCCCAACAACATGGTGCTGGCCGTGACCGGCGCGTTCGTCCCCGAGCGCACGCAAACGCTGGTCGAGCGGCACTGCGGTGCCTGGGAGCCGGCCGAGACCACGCGCGCCTACCCGCCGTTCACGCCGGCGCCGCGCCAGCTCAAGCTGGAGCGGCCGCACGTCTCGCGCCAGCACGCCGTGCTCATCAGCCCGGCGCCGGCCTACCAGGACCCGCGCCGCGAGGCCATGGACCTGTTGGTCGACGTGCTGGGCCACCCCGGTAACTCGCGGCTCTACTGGGCGCTGGTGGACAAGGGGCTGGTGGACTACGCCGTGGCCAGCTACCAGGCGCAGGACGGCAACGGTCTGGTCGGCATCAACCTGAGCTGCGACCCCGAGCACATGGACGCCGCCCTCTTGATCGTGCAGGAGGAGATCACGCGCCTGGTGGCCGAGGGCGTCACGCAGGACGAGCTCGACGGCGCGCGCAACCGCGTGCTGACCGCGCTGGCCGTCGAGGGCGAGCAGTCGCTGCGGCGGCTGTTCTCGTTCTCGTTCGACTTCCTCTACGACGAACCCTACCAGAGCCTGGACGATATTCTGAACGCCTACCGCGAGGTGAGCGTGGCGGACGCCAACGCGCTGCTGCGCGCGTACCCGTTCGAGCCACAGACGCTGGCCAGCCTGGGCCCGGGACGCGGCGACGGCTGACGTGCTATGATGGGCCGGTGACCCTGGCCGAGGAGGAATCGCTTTGTCGGACGTCATCCGCTACGAGCTGCGCGACGGCGTGGCCCGCCTGACGCTGAACCGCCCTTCCGTGCTCAACGCGCTCGACCTAAGCGTCGTCGACGGGCTGCACGCCGCGCTGGACCGTGCTCGCACGGACGGCGCGCGCGCCGGACTGCTCACGGGCGCCGGGCGCGCGTTTTGCTCGGGGGCGGACCTGGCCGGCTTGAGCGCCTCGGTTAACCTGACCGACCCCGCCGACGTGCGCCGCTGGGTCGCGCACATGCACGGCGTGTTCTTGAAGCTCCACGAGATGGAGATCCCCTGGGTGGCCGCGGTCAACGGCCCGGCCGTCGGGGTGGGCGCCAACCTCGCGCTCGTCTGCGACCTGGCCGTGGCGGCCGAGTCCGCTTACTTCTACTGGGCGTTCGCCGAGCGGGGCCTGAGCGTGGACGGCGGCGGGACGTGGCTGCTGCCGCACTTGGTGGGCCTGCCGCTGGCCAAGCGGCTCACCCTGCTGCCGCAGAAGCTGCCCGCGGACGAAGCCAAGCAGCTCGGCCTGGTCACCGAGGTCGTCCCGGACGAACAGCTCGCCGAACGCGCCGGCGCGCTGGCGGGCCAACTGGCACAGGGCCCCACGCGCGCGCTCGGGCTCACCAAGCGCGCGCTCAACGGGGCGCTCGAGCGCAGCTTCCGCGACGCGCTCGAGGTCGAGGCGGCCTCGCAGGCGATCAACGTGAGCGGCGCGGACGTGCGGGAGGGCGTACGCGCCTTCCTGGAAAAGCGCGCGCCGCGCTTTGAGGGGCGCTGATGTCCAGATTTTCTGAAGCGGGCCAGAAACCCGTCTACTTCAGCAAGTACTTGGGAATCGAGTTCAAGGAGTTCCGCGAGGGCTACACCAAGTGCGAGCTGGCCGTGCGGCCCGAATTGCTCAACCGGCTGGGCCTGCTGCACGGCGGCGTGAGCTACTCGCTGGCCGACACCTGCATGGGCGGCGCCGTGTTCTCCGTGCTCAAGGACACCCAGCACTGCGTGGCCATGGAGGTCAAGACCAACTACATGAAGCCCGTCACCGAAGGGGTGCTGGTGGCCGAGGCGCGCGTCGTCCACAGCGGCCACCGCGTGGCCGTGGCCACCTGCGAGGTGCGCGACGGCGAGGGCAACCTGGTCACCATGGCCACGGGCTCGTTCTACGTGTTCACCGATCCGAGCAAATAAAGTAGGGCCCGCTCCGCGGGCCGCGAGCGGGCCGGCGCAGCCGGCCCTACCTTTTTCCGTTCTCCCTAAACCTGTAGCATGTACTCGATCCAGCGGCTCTTATGCGCCCGGTAGGTGTCGTAGAGCTGTTGCGCCTCCTGGTTAGACTCCTCCGTCAGCCAGATCATCCTTGGGAACCCCTTGGTGCGCACCGCGTGGGCGCAGTGGTCGATGAACGCGCGGCCCACCCCCTTGCCGCGCCAGCCCGTAGAGACGTAGAGGTCGTTCATGAGGCCGATGCGCTCGGCCGTGACACTCGAGAGCGTGTAGTAGAGCGTGGCAAAGCCCACCGGCGCCCCGTCGGCCAGCGCCACGAACTGCGCGCCCCAGTCGGGGTGCTTCATCAGGTCGCGCAGGAAGCGCTCGTTCTTCTTGTGATCCACGTCCGCCCCGTAGAAGCGCTGGTAGGCCGCGAACAGCTCGAGGGAGGCGGGCAGGGTGGCCGTGGTGACGGGTTCGATCAGTAGTTTCAACACAACCTCCTCGCACGACAGTGTAGCAGCTAGGCATTCTAGAGCCACCCTCGCGCGGGGCCGATTCGCCGTCAGGGGGACGTAACGAACGGGACTGCAGGGGCGTAGGGGCGTAGGGGCGCACGGCCGTGCGCCCCTACGGGAGACAAGGCGTGTCTATTCCGACGCTTCCAGCGCGGCCGGGGCCGGGCCGAAGTCGAAGCGCGCGCCGACGGAACCGCCCACGCCGAAGCCCATCCCGGCGCCGCTCAGCCACAGGCTGGCGCCCAGCTCGCCGAAGAGCGCAAACGGGGTGTCCGGCAGGCGATACTCCATCCCGGCCAGCGCCGTGGCGCTCATGACCGAGAACGAAAAGCCCAGCACGCTCCCCGTGAAAAACGCCCCGCCCGCGCCCGCGAACGGGTACAGCGCGAGCCCGCCCAGGTCCAGCTCGCCCAGGTAAAGCTTGAGCAGCGCGTTGGCGCCGAAGCCGCCGCCCGCCAGCATCACGCTGGCCTCCATCCGTAACGCCTCCGACAGGCCGAGCGACGCGAACGCGTGCGGCGGGATCAGCGGCGGCACCTTGACCCCCACCCCCAGTTGCGCCTGCGCCGGCGCGGCCAGCGCGCCCCAGAGCGCAAGCCCCAGGGCAAGCGCGATCAACGCACGTTTCATCCTTCCCCCTTCGGTCGTCCCGTGACGGCGAGATGGGGAGAGCCTAGTACTCGACCACGATGTTTCTGCTGTGTAGGGGTCCCATTCATGGGACCCGGGAGACAAGCATGGTTCATCATGACCAGATAGGCTTCGCGGGCGGCCAAAGCGTGTGGTTGCGGGCGCGATGAAGCGCGCCTCTACACCCGAGAACCACTGTGGTCGTCTACTAGCTCGAATGTCACTCATACCACAAGTTCGCGACCGCGGCTCAGCGCACGTGCGCGTCGAAGAAGTCGGCCAGCGTGCGCGTGAGCTCGGCGCGCGAGGGCCGCACGGGGCCGCCCTCGGGCTTGAAGCCGTGACCGGCGTTGGCCACGATTACGAGCTCGGCAGGGACACCCGCAGCCAGCAGCGCCTCGTGCAGGATCTCGGATTGCTCGGGCGGGACGAGCGTGTCGCGCTCGCCGTGCAGGAACAGAAACGGCGGGTCGTCGGCCGAGACCCAGCTCACGGGGCTGGCCTCGGCCACGATGCGGTCGGTTGGCAAGCTCGCACCGAACACGGTCCCAAGCAACCGCGGGTTGGCCCCCTCGAACGTCTGCGTCAGGTCCGTGGGGCCGAACAGGTTGGCCACGGCCGACACGCGGCTCGACTGGTCAAGAAACGGCCCCACGTCCCAGCCGGCGCTCGCGTCCGCCGTGCCCAGCAGCGAGACCAGATGCCCCCCGGCGCTGCTTCCCCACGCGCCGATGCGTTCGGGATCGAGCCCCCAGGCCGCGGCGTGCGCCCGCAGCGAGCGCACCGCGCACTTCACGTCCTGAATCTGTGCCGGGAACCGATATTGGGGCGCGAGGCGGTAGTTGATCGAGGCCACCAGGTAGCCGCGCCGCAGTAGCTCGGGCACGTCCTGGAAGCCCGCGCCGCCCGACTTGTCGCCGCTGCGCCACCCCCCGCCGTGGACGTACATGGCCACAGGCAGCGCCCCGCGCGCCGCCTCGGGGTAGTAGAGATCGAGCTTGAGATCGACGCCGTCGATCGTGCAGTAGGTCACGTCGCGCTCGGTCGGGCGTGCCCGCTGGGCGTACGACGGCGATTCGGCCCACAGGCCGCAGACGAGCAACAGAATGAGACTCCCTCGCGTCCAATACGTGCGATAGGTCATGGTCGGCCTCCTTGGCCCCGGTGTAGCACGCGGAGCGGTCAAAGGGCCATCGAAGCTCGGTCAAAACGCTGTTGAAGCTGCTCCTGGTGTGCGCAGCGCGCGCCTTATGATTGGAAAGGAAGCACACGAACCCGAGCACGATGCTCTTCGACGGTGACGAGTGCGCCGTGTTCGAGAATCGTCCTGTGATTCTGGAGTATTCGGATTAATGTCTCCTCGAAACTCCGAGCTAGAACGTCCTGCGTTCTGATTTGAATCACACTTGGACCTTCAGCGCGGGTTGCGGCGAGCAGAGCGCCGAAGTCCAGGTCGTGCGTCACCACCACGTAGTCATGGGTGCGGGCCCACGCCATGATCGCCGCGTCGGAGGCGTCCGCGTCACCTACGGACATCCAGTGTCGCGTTTCCAAATCCTGAGCGGTGAGCACCTCAACCCATTGGGGAGAAAGGTTCATGTCGAGCAACAACTTCATGACGCGCTGAGCGGAAGCTCCATCTCTTCCGTACGCCATGCAGCATAAGTCAACGCTTCGCGAATGTCCCCTTCCTCCAAATAAGGATATGCCTTGAGGATGTCTTCATTGGAATGTCCGGAAGCGATCAGGCCCACGATTAAGCCAACCGTCACCCGCATACCTCGGATACAGGGCTTGCCTCCCATGACGGCCGGGTCAAAGGTGATGCGTTCAAGGCCTTTCATCTCACCGATCCCTTTCTTCAATCCATTCCATCATGGAACAGAACCGGCGGGAAGTCAACAAAGCGCCGTCAAGGAACGAATGGTTGAAGCTCGTGTGACCGTCTTGCGCCTCCGCCCCACGCAGGTGGGAGGAAAAAGCGAAACGCCGCTTCTCAAGCAAAACATGACCCATATCATATCCCCCTCTGACCCGGGTCATTTCTAGCCCCCGTCACGCGACACTAAGATGCATCCAACGCGTGCAGTTTCGATTTCACCAAGGAGCGTGAACATGATGACATCATCTCGTCGCAATCGCCAGAAACGCTGGATTCTCGTCGTCGGCGCCCTGGCGCTGGTCATGGGGGCGCTCAACGCCTACGTCAACACGGCGGCCATCATCCCGCCGGAGGACGTGCCGCCCGACGGGCATAACCCCGACGCGGTCCTGGCCCTGGGCACCGTGCTCGAGACGCCGACGCCCGAGACCGCCACGCTGTTCGCCAGCGTGGCCGCCTTCCACGAGTCGCTGGCGGCCGGCGGCGACGTGCCCAGCTCGGTGTGCCTCAACTGCCACACGGACGTGTTCGACCTGGAAACTATCACCCGGAAGATGCCGGCCGAGGACGGCTCCATCACGGCCAGCGAGGACCTGAACCACCACCAGCTGCACCGGGAGCGCGACTTTTTGGCCTTCGCCGACCAGTGCACGTTCTGCCACACCGAGTACGCCACCGAGGTGACCGACACCCAGGTGACCATCTCGGCCTACGTCGAGAAGACGACGTGCGCGGCCTGTCACTCCCGCTTCTCGCCGCGCGGCTTCATGGAGGTCTCCTACTACGAGGAGAGCGGCTGCCCCGGCTGTCACGACGGCGCCTGGGAATCGCCGCACGTGAACACGTCGTTTGAACCGTTCATGGAGATCGAGAAATTCCAGGAAACGCAGCGCGAGTGCTTCCGCTGCCACGGCGAGAACCCGAACCAGATGCCGCTGTTCTTGCAGGACCTGTTCTGGCAGGACCGGCCCTCGAACTACTAGGGAGGTGTGTGCCCCCATGCGATCCCCGACCCCCAGGCTGGCGCCGCTGCTGGCCTTGCTGCTGACCCTGTCGCTTGGGTTGAACGCCGTGCCGCAGGCAGGAGCTGAAGTCGGCACCCAGGTCGGCCAGCAGGCGCCGGACTTCGAGCTGCCGACCATCGACGGCGGCGACGAGCGCGTCCAGCTGTACGACCAGGTGGAGAAGAACGACGTCGTCGTGTTGTACTTCTTCCTGGCCGCCAGCTGACCCACCTGTCCTTCGGCATGGCTGCCGGAGATACAGAAAGAGCTGGACGGCCGCTACAGCGACGACCGGGTCCAGGCGCTGGCCATCTCGACCGGCGACCCGGACTGGTACCTGCGGGAGTTCAAAAAGCAGATCGGGGTGACCATGCCCTGGCTCATGATGGACACGCGCCTGCCCAACCCCTACTACCGCGAGCAGTACGAGCGGTGGAACCTGAACGAGGAGCACCCCACGCTGGTGATACTGGACCACGAGGGCGTGATCCGCTACCGGGCCAGCGGCGACGGCGGCGTGGGGCCCGAGGACATCAACTACCGCTTCGCCTTCGACCTCATCGGCGAGCTGCTGCAGGAAGCGCAGGCCGATGCGGCGCCCCAGCCCGGCTGGGAGGTGGGCGCCCAAGCCCTGGACTTCCAACTGCCCGACCTCAACGGCCAGACCCACGCGCTGGCCGACTACCGCGGCAAGACCGTGCTGCTCACGTTCTGGGGCACGGGCTGCGTCGAGTGCGGCGACCTCGTGCCCGGGCGCTACGCCCAGGAGGTGCGCGCGGACTACGGCAACCCGAGTGAGCTGGTCGTGCTGGGGGTGGACCACCACACGCCGCGCGACTTCCTGAGAAACTTCGTCGAGGAGTTCGAGATCGACTACCCCGTGTTGCTGGACGACAAGGGCGGGGTGTTTGCCGCCTACCGCGTGCTGGACGAGTTTCTGTTCGTGGTCGTGGACCCCGAGGGCGTGGTGCGCTATCGGGGGCCCGAGCTGAGCGATCAGGTTTATGGAACGCTGAACGAGCTGCTTGGCGTCGAAGCACAAGGTTAGAAACCACGAGCTGAAGGGGTCCGGACCTACGGGCCCCTTCGGTCTGTCTCCAGCTGTGCAAGCACTCAGGGTACAGGAGCAACATGACCGACATCATAGGCGTGCTTGACCCGGGTCATTCTGCGAACCTGTCTGCCGCCTTAAACTGACGGCGAAACGTGAAAGCAAGGAGGGCGCAATGAGGAGCCGGCTGAGCCACGAACACCGCTGAACGCTGCCCGCATTGTGGTGCACAATGGCGCCGCCCGCCCATCCTCATCGGCCCCCGGGCCTCATCCCGTTCGATCGTGCCTTCAGTCCGCCAAACGAAAGCGAATCGTATGGTTCCGTTGGTCGCGCGACCGCGGTCCGCTACGCCGGGCCGGTCGCGCCCTTTCAGGAGGTGGTCAACGCGCACAACGGCAACGCGTCCAAGCGAAATCGGAATCTCACCAAAACCACAACAAGGAGGGTCGACACACATGCGTAAACTGTTCGCCCTGGCCGCCCTGGCCGCCCTGGTCGCGCTCTTCGTCGGCAGCCCCACGCTGCAGGCGCAGTTCAGCGAGGACCAGTTGGCCCAGTGGCAGGCCGTCGCAGAGACGTTCTATGCGGAAGGCGTGGACGAGAACTTCATGATCAACGCCGACTACCAGGCGTTGGACAACATGTGGGGCTATCGGGATCCTAGAGCGATCCAGTCCGGCATGATCGCGCCGGACTTCACGCTGATGGACATCGAGGGGCGTCCTCACTCGCTGTCCGACTACGTCGGGGAGAAGTTCATCGTGCTGGTCACCGGGAGCTGGTACTGACCACCTTACCTTCGCAACTGGGTTGCGAATAACAAGCTGATGGAGAAGTTCGCCGACTTCCCGGTCATGATGCTCGACATCTACGGCCGCGAGCGACACCCCGAAGCCACCGGCACCTCGACCGAGTTCAATACGGAGTCCTATCAGTTTCGGCGTGAGCGCGCCGAGCTCATGCTCTATACGCTCCGCGTGGTCGACGGCGGCGCGCCGCCGGACAGCCGCATCTTCCTGATCGACGAGGAGAACCCGTTCGGGTTGCGCAACAGCACGTACTCGACGATCGTGACGCACATGTACGGCGGCCGCCCGCAGGGCGCGATCATCATCGACCTCAACGGCAAGATCATCGAATCCCAAGTGTGGCAGCGGGCCGAACAGGGTGACGAGATCCTGAGCCAGATCTTCGGCCTGGAACCCGGACTTTAAGGAGGTGACCCCCATGAAACGCCTATTCATCGCAGCCATCGCGCTGGCCCTGCTGGCCAGCCTGGGGACGGCGAGCTACACGCAGGAGCAGGGCACGGTCACCTTCGGGATCGTGACCTACCAGTACGAGTCATTCGCCTTCGACATCGAGAAGATGGTGCCGATCCTGGAGCGCGAGATGGAGCTGCTGCCGCCGCTGCCGGGCACCAACAACGGCTCGGCCCTGCCGCAGCCGCCGCGCAACGACCCGGCGGTCGAGTTCGAGTACAGGGTCGCCGACACGGCCGAAGCCCAGGCCGCGGCCATCGACGCGTTCGTGGCCGCCGGCGTGGACGGCATCATGCTGGTGCCGGTCACCTCGGAGCTCGTGCGCGACGCCGTCACGCAAGCCAACCTGGCCGACGTGCCGGTCGTGTTCCTCCAGAACCCGATGCCGTCACTGGAAAGCCGCCTGACCGCGTTCGTGGGCGTCGAGCCCTTCGGCGTCGGCGTGGGCTGGACCAGCGGCGCGGCCGGCGGCGGCCGTACGTTCAACGCGCTGGTGTCCGACCTGAGCGAGCCCCGACAGGGCGAGCTGGTCCGCGGCATGCGGGCCCAGGCCGGCGACCTGCTGCAGAACGTGCTGGTGGCCACGCCCGAGACCGCTTTCGACGTCGTGACCGAGGCTTTTACCGACAACGAGATCAACTACCTGATCGTGGCCGACCCGGCGCTGCTGAACGAGGCCGCCCGGGCGATCGTGGAACTGACCACCGGCGCGGACCGGCTCATCAAGCTCGGCTCCTTCGGCGAGCCCGAGAACATGATGCAGCTGTTCGACGACCGCGTGCTGCACATGGTCACGACCCAGGACCACTTCAAGATGTTCCAGCAGGCCGCGCTGGAGCTCAAGATGTTCGCCGTCGCGACCGACCCGCTGGAGACGCTCTTCCTGCCGGCGCGGCTGCGCCAGAGCGCGGATGCCGTGGTCTACATGACCTATCCGTACGACTACCAGCGCACGCTGCTGTTCACCTTCGACCGCTTCTGGCGCTAGGAGAAAAAGGGCGGAAAACGACCGGAGGACAACTCCGGTGAGACCACAACACTGAAATCCTCCTGAGACAGGCGGCCCCGGGGACACCTCCCGGGGCCGCCCTTCTTTCCATGCCCAACAGCGCACAGCGGCATCGCCTGCTCTACCCCACGGAGCGCATGACCGTGCGCTCACGCCGGACTTTTGTCATCGCGCCCATGCCGGTACACCGGGCGTTCGCTCCGTTTGCCCCGAGAAGTGGTGTCAGAACCTCAGCGCGATGCACTGCGGCAGGCCGCCCACCGGGATGTCGCTCAGCTTGGTTTCGCTGGGCAGGTCGATCACCGACACGGTGTTGCCCGCGGCGTTGGCCACGTAGGCCTTTTCCCCGGCCACGGCGATGTAGTAAGGCATCATCCCCACCTCGAGCCGGTTGACGACCACACCGCTTTCGGCGT
>CAZNGF010000009.1:0-46403 GCA_964572855.1 uncultured Thermotogae bacterium
CCTGACCACCAACCTGGGCGCGCTCAGCGTGTTCGACCAGTTCGTGTTCGCCCCGGCCTTCGGCTGCAACGCCTTCACCGCCGGTGGCGGGGACAACGACGCCACGGGCACCTTCTCGGGCCAGTGCCCCGGCTCTGAGGTCCAGTCCATCGGCGTGGACGGCGACGCCACCAACGTGATCGGCTTCGTGAAGAAGCGCGTCGAGATGGAGATCAACATCGCCGGCGTGACGCTGAACAACCTGGCGCTGCTCGAGGACGTCGACTTCCCGGACATCGACAATAGGGGCGACCACGAGCACGATCACTTCCTCGGCACCGACACCTACGACTTCAGCACGAACGACAACATCGTCGACAACAACATCCCGTCGTTCGGCTTCGGCGACGTGATCACGCTGAGCGGCCAGACCGTCAGCGGCATCTCGGTGACCAACATCACCGGCATCTGCGCCGACGCGCAGGACGTCAACCGCATCAAGAAGCGCAGCTTCGCCGGTGAGGTCAGCAAGTACTGCGCCGGCGGCGAAGCCGACATCACCGACGGCAGCACCTCCGAGGCGCTGCTGGCCTTCACCGTGGAGAAGATCCTGGTCGAGGGCGTCGAGATCGGCGGCATCAACATCGACACCGAGCTCGAGTTCCGCCCCGGCCTGCCCGTCTCCGCCGACTTCATCCTGGGCTTCAGCGTGGCCGGCCTGGCCAACGTGACCGTGACGGCCAGCTCGGACAACATCACGAACCTGAGCCTGAGCAACATTCAGACTACGGTCTCCGCGGATAACCTCACCTTGATCCTGTCTGACGACGGCGGCGACCTGAACATCGATGAAATCACCGCGGTCTTCAGCGTGACGCTGAACCCGAACCAGAACCCGGCCAGCCTGTCGGTCGTGGCCGTCACGATTAACGGGACCGGCCTGGTGTTCCTGCAGCCCACGCTGAGCGTGAGCCGCAGCGGCCTGAGCTTCAGCACGTCCACCGTCTTCAGCGGTGCCGGCACGCTGGAGTGGGCCTCGACCTCGTTCGACCTCAGCGCCGAAGTGGGTGTGCTCAGCTTCAACGCCGATCTCACCTACTCGCCCAGCGGCTTCAGCGGCGTGGGCATCGGCATGGGTGTGGTCTTCTAAACCGACCTGACACCGAACTGAAACGTGAGGAAGCGGAGCCCCGGGAGATCATCCCCGGGGCTCTTGCTTTTGCGCCGCGGCCAAAGTCCGCCTCGCACCCGTTTGTAACGCCGCTTCGCTTTTTGGTATCATGCGTGCAAACCCACAACTACAAAGGACAAAACCAACGGGAGAGGTGCGCGCATGAAACTGGAGGACGTCAAACGGGTGGCCGTGCTCGGCGCCGGCACGATGGGCCACGGCATCGCCGAGCTGGCCGCGCTGGCCGGCTACGCCGTCACGCTGCAGGACGTGTCCGAGGAGCTCGTCAACAAGGGCTACGAAGCCATCAAGTGGAGCCTGGACAAGCTGGCCGAGAAGGGCCTCGTGCCGGCGGAACGGGCCCAGCGGGCGGCCGGGCTGGTCACGCCCGTGGTGGACCTCAAACAGGCGGTTTCCGAGGCCGACGTCGTGATCGAGGCCGCCCCGGAGCGCATGCAGCTCAAGAAGGAGATCTTTCAGCAACTGGACGCGTTCGCCCCCAAAGGCGCCGTGCTGGCCAGCAACACGAGCTCGCTCTCGATCACCGAGATCGGCCGCGCCACGGAGCGGCCCGGCCAGATCGTGGGGATGCACTTTTTCAACCCGCCGGTCAAGATGGCCCTGGTCGAGGTGATCCGCGGCGAGGACACGGCCGACGAGACCATGGACCTGATCGTCTCGCTGGCCGAGAAACTGGACAAGACGCCCGTGCGGGTCGAAAAAGACGTGCGCGGCTTCATCGTCAACCGCGTGCTGGTGGGGCCCTTCTTGTTCGAGGCCGGCTGGCTGGTGGAGCGCGGCGAGGCCACGATCGAGCAGATCGACGCGCGCATGAAGTTTTTCGAGGGGTTCCCGATGGGCCCCTTCGAGCTGCAGGACCTGACCGGCATCGACATCGGCTACTACCTCACCAAGGAGGCCGGCCTGCCCGTCCCCAAGCTGATCGAGGACAAGGTCGAGCGGGGCGAGCTGGGCCGCAAGACCAAAAAGGGCTTCTACGACTACGCGGGCGAGGGCGTTACCTACCGCAAGGAGGCCGGCGAGGCCTTCGACCCCACGCCGATCTACGCGCTCATGGTCAACGAGGCGGCTTGGCTGCTGGAGCACGGGGTCACGACCCCCGAGGAGATCGACCTGGCGGTGCGGCTGGGCGCGGGCTTCCCCGAGGGCATCCTGCGCCGCGCCGACAAGTTGGGCCTGGACACGCTGCTTTCCTCCCTCAAGCAAATGTACGAGGCGCACGGCGACGCGCGCTACAAACCCGTCAAGCTGCTGGAGCAAATGGTCGCCGCCGGCAAGACGGGCGAGCGGGCCGGCGCGGGTTTCTACCGCTACGGCGGGGACGGTGAGATGGCCTACCACGCCATCGCGCTCGAGGTCGAGCGGGAAACCGGCGTGGCCTGGATCACGCTCAACCGGCCCGACCGGCTCAACGCGATCAACGCCGACATGCGCAGAGAACTGCCGCACGCCTTCGCGCGGCTCGCCGACGACGCCGACGTGCGCGCGGTCGTGATCCGCGGCGCGGGCGAGCGGGCCTTCTGCGCGGGGGCCGACATCACAGAGTTCCAGACCGGCAAGCCCTACGAGTTCGCCGAGCTGGGCGCGTTCTTCACGGCGCCGGCCGAGTTCCCCAAGCCCGTGATCGCGGCGGTCGACGGGTATTGTCTCGGCGGCGGGATGGAGTTGGCGCTGGCCTGCGACTTCCGCGTGCTCTCGGCGCGCAGCGAGCTGGGCCAGCCCGAGATCAACCTGGGGCTCATCCCCGGCGGCGGCGGCACGCAGCGCCTGGCGCGCCTCGTGGGGAGCTCGCGCGCCAAGGAGCTCTGCATGTTCGGCGAGCGCATCCCGGCTGACGAGGCCCACCGGCTCGGCCTGGCCAACCGCGTCTTTGCGGATGCGGATTTTGCGGCGAAGGTCAAGGAATACGCCGAAACCCTGGCCGCGCGTGCTCCCGTGGCCGTGCGCATGACCAAGCGCGTGATCGACTTGGGCGCGGACGCGCCGCTGAGCACGGGACTGCTGCTGGAACGAGAGGCCTTCGGCCTGCTGTTCACGACCGACGACATGGCCGAGGGCGTGACAGCGTTTTTGAGCAAGCGCAAGCCCGAGTTCAAGGGCGAGTAAGGAGCGCGCATGAACCTAGCCCACCTGCTGGAGCAAGCGGCGCAGCGCCACGCGGGCAAGACGGCCGTCTACTTCGAGGATCAGTCGCTCACCTACGCCGAGCTGGCCGACGCCGTGGCGCGCTTCGCCGGGGGCTTGCGCGACCTGGGCGTGGGCGCCGACGACCGCGTGGCGGTCTACCTGCCCAACGTACCCCAGTTCGTGATCGCGATCTGGGGGGCGTTCAAGGCGGGGGCGGTGGCCACCCCGATGAACCCGCAGATGCGCCGCCGCGAGATCGCCCACCAGCTGCGTGACTCCGGCGCCAAGGTCATCCTCACGCTCGTCCACAACCTGGAACACGTCGAGCGCGCGGTCGCGGAGGTCGGCGACGTCAAGATCATTGGCGTGGGCGGCCCGAGCGACTACCCGCGCTTCCGCAACGTGCTCTCGCAGCCCTTCGGGCTGGAGCGCGCGGACGACGACGTGGCCCTACAGCCCTACACCTCGGGCACGACGGGCCGGCCCAAGGGCGTGTTGCTCACGCACCACAACCTGCGCTCCAACGTGGAGGCCATCAACAAGATCATCAAGCTGCCGCCCGAGGAGCACCGCATGCTCGTGCCGCTGCCCATGTTCCACATCACGGGCATGACGGTCATGATGCTGGCGCCGCTGGCGCAGGGGGCCACCATCTACCCCATGTTGCGCTGGGACGCCGAGGAGACGCTGCAGCTGATCCAGGCGCACGGCATCACGAGCATGGTGGGCGTGCCCACGCTCTTTTTGGACATGCTGCACCACCCGCGCGCCGACCAGTACGACCTCTCCTCGCTGCAGGTGTGCAGCTCGGGCGGCGCCAAGCTCCCGGTGCCCGTGCTGCAGGCCTTCGAGGCCAAGTTCAACGTCACGGTCTACGAGGGCTACGGCCTCACCGAGACCTCGCCCGTGACCCACACCAACCTGGCCGCGCCCGAGCGCAAACCCGGCTCGATCGGGATGCCGGTCGAGGACTGCCAGGCCCTGATCGCCGACGAGGACGGCCAACCCCAAGCGACCGGCGAGGTGGGCGAGCTCTGGGTGCGCGGCCCCATGGTGATGCGCGGCTACCACAACGACGCGCAGGCCACCGCCGAGGTCATCTCGCAGGACGGCTGGTTCCACACCGGCGACCTCGCCTACGCCGACGAGGACGGGTACTACTACATCGTCGACCGTAAGAAGGACATGATCCTCACCGGCGGCTACAACGTCTACCCCAAGGAGGTCGAACACGTGCTCTACGAGCACCCGGCCGTGGCCGACTGCGCCGTGGTGGGCGTGCCCGACGAGCGCAAGGGCGAGACCGTCAAGGCCTTCGTCGTGCTCAAGCCCGATCGGGCGCCCGACGACCAACTGAAAGAGGCCATCCAACAATTCTGCCTCAAGGAGCTGGCCGCCTACAAACACCCGCGCGCGATCGAATTCGTCCAGGAATTGCCCCGCACCGGTTCGGGCAAGATCAAGAAATTCGAGTTGAAGGACTGACCGCACCCCGCGATCGCTGTCAGCACCGGGCGTGGCCCCGTTACGGTGGCTCTACCCGTCCAACGATTTAGGAGGCGCAAATGCGAAAAGCGTTGACCGTGGTCGCCGTGCTGGCGGGGGCGTTCCTGCTCTCGCCGACCGCGCCGGCCCAACTGACCCCGCCGTTTCTGACCGGCTCCCCCGAGGACGTGTTCCTGGCGCCGGCGCCGGCCCCGCCGGGCGGCGGCGAAGGCGCCCTCCCCCTCTCGGAGGGGGAGGAGCGCGAGCTGGCCTGCGGCGCGGCCCAGGAGGGGGGGGGCGTGCTGTGCGGGCCGCAGTTCGTGATCGAAGTGCCCGAGGGCGGCACGGGGCTCACGCTCAACGTGTCGGCGGACGCGGACTTCGTCGTGTTCGTGCGTTTCGGTGACGAGGTGGCGCTGGACCAGGGGCGCGCGGTGGCCGACCTCAACGTGCAGTCGCGCCAGGGCGGGGCGGTGTTCCACCTGCCGACCTTTCAACCGGGCGAGCAGTTCGCGGGGCTGCAGCCGGGTCGCTACTTCTTCGCGCTGGCCCACTTCGAGACGCGCCAGGTGCGCTTTACGGCCAGCGGCCGCACGACCAGCCCGCGCCCGCTGGCGCTGGGCGAGACGGCCCAGCTCACCTGCTCGCCGGCCGAGATCCTCTGCCTGCAGCAGTTCACGCTGCGCCTCAGCCAAGCGAGCGGCTTCGACCTCGACGTGCGCGCTTCCGGCGAGTTCCTGGCGCTGATCCGCTTCAGTGAGCCGGTCGAGCTGCCGCCGCTTACCTTCGACGATCAGGGGTTGGCCCAGGTGCGCAACCCGATCAGCGACTTCAGCGCCACCGCCGAGGGCGGGCAGGCCGTGGTCACGGTGGACGGCGCTTCCAGCCCGCCCGCGCAGGCGGGAACCTACTACGTGGCGCTGGCCAACCTCGACTCAACGCCGCTTGACTTCAGCCTCAGCGCCCGCCAGGCCGGCACCTCCGAGTCCAACCGCGCGCCCGAGGCGCGCTTCGGCGTCTCGCCGGCCCAGCCGCGCGCGGGCGAGCGCGTGCAGTTCACGGACGACTCGGTCGATCCGGACGGCAGCATCGACGCCCGCAGTTGGGATTTCGGCGACGGGACCACCAGCTCGGAGGCCAACCCGAGCCACACCTACGCGGCGCCGGGGACGTACCGCGTGTTGCTGACCGTGACCGACGACGGCGGGCGCAGTGCCGAGGCCGTGCAAACGCTCACGGTCGTGAGCGGCCCCTCCCCAACGACAGAGGCGGGCCTGCGGGCCGTCGCGTTTGCGCGCCTGGGCTTCGTCGACCCGGCGGCCTGGACGCGCGCGGTCGAGCAGGGCTGCGTGGTGTACGCCAACGTCTCCGAGGCCGAGGCGCTCGTGCAGCTCACCACGCCCGACGGCGGGGCGCAGTCCGTGGCCGTGCCGGCGGGCGGGACCGTGCTGGTCTGCGGCAACGTGGCCCACTTCGGCGCGTAGCCGTGCTGGGGCGTGTGTTGCGCTGGACGCTGGCGGGGGCGCTGCCCCTGCTGCTGGGCTTGAGCCCGCTCTGGTTTAACGATGCCGGTTTAATCTCGGTCGAGCCGACCGGGGGATTTGCGCCCCTGCGCGTGCGCTTCTCCGCGCCGCCACTGCTCAACGGTACCGGGGAGACGCCGCGCTGGGACTTCGGCGACGGCGCAAGCGCGCTGGGGCACTCGGTCGAGCACCGCTATCGAGCGCCCAGAGTCTACGACGTGCGCCTCACCCAAGCCGGGCGGAGCTGGGCGCGCGCGGTCCGCGTCCTGGGCTTTGAGCCCGCGGCGTCCTTCCCCGCGAACGACCACCCGGTCGCGCTGGCGGCGGGGGACTTCGACGGGGACGGCTGGGACGACGTGGCCGTCGCCAACGAGTTGTCCGACACGGTTTCGCTCTGGTTCAACCGGGGCGGGGAACTCCGGTTCGGCTTCCACGCGCCCGTGGGGCGCTTCCCTCTCTGGCTCGAGGCGGTCGACCTCGACGGCGACGGCGCGCTCGATCTGGCCGTGGCCAACACGGTCGGCGGCGACGTGACGCTGCTCTACGGCGACGGCCGCGGGCGCTTCCCGCGGCGCGACTCCCTTCCCGTGGGCGACCTGCCCACCGCGGTCCTGGCCGGCGACCTCGACGGCGACGGCGCGACCGATTTGGTCGTGCCCTACGCGGTGCGCCGCCTGGCGACGTTTCTGGGCGACGGGCGCGGGCGCTTCGTGCGCGCCTGGGATCAGTCCCTGCCCGAGGGCCCCTCGGCCCCGGCGCTGGCCGACCTGGACCGCGACGGCGCCCCCGACGTGCTGAGCGCCAACCGCGACAGCGACAGCCTCTCGGTCCTCTACGGCGACGGGGCGGGCGGGGTGCGGCGCGAGGCGCTACTCGCCGTAGGGATGCGCCCCAAATCGGTGGCGGTGGGCGATTTCGACGGCGACGGCTGGACGGACGCGGCGGTGGCCAACTGGATCCACAACACGATCTCGCTGTTTGTAAACGACGGGCGCGGCGGCCTTCGCCCGGCTGACACGCTGCGCGCGCTGGCCGGGCCCTTTGCGTTGCGGGGCGGCGACCTCGACGGGGACGGCGCCCTCGACTTGGTCGTGGCCAACCTGGAGGGGCGGGCGCTGGCCGTCTATCGGGGCGACGGGCGCGGCGGCTTCGCGCAACCCGTCAACCTCGGCGTGCCGCCCCGGCCGGTGTCGCTGGCGCTGCTCGACCCGGACGGGGACGGGGACCTCGACCTGCTGAGCGTGAGCCTGGAGGCGGACTCGCTCGTGCTCCTGCGCAACCGGATCAAATGAGTAGGGAAGAGGCTCCGTCCAGCGCGGTGGGGACGGGGATCAGTCGGTGCGGGCGCCCACGAGCACGTCCAGCACGTTTTGCAACACGGCGTTCCAGCGCACGTCCTCCAGCTTGAACAGCTGGAGCTCGTCGTTCTGGATGCGGTAGTCGTCCAGGCCGGGGATCCGCACCAAGCCGGACTCCAAGCGCTCCTGCAGCGCCTGAAAGCGTGCCTCGCCGTTCAGCAGTTCGTCCACGATGCTGATGCGGTTCTGATCCCGATAGCGCTTGACCAGGATGTCGTTCTCGTGGTGGACCACGCGCACGTAGACCTCGTTGCTCGTGTCGCCGAAGGTGAGCTGGTCGAACATCTGGGCTTGTCCCAACTGCATCCCGCCCAGAAACGCGAGCAACAGCGCGGCCGCGACCGAGCCCGCCAGCAGCACGTACTTCCTCATGGCGTTGCCTCCCTTTTCCCCACGGGGGTGCGTCGCTCCTGGAGGAGCCGCCTGATTATAACCGAAAGGGCGCGAAAGGCAAAACTGGAAGGCAAAAAGCGTTCAGCGGGCGCGCCGCGACGCGCGCACGATCAGGCGCACGGCTGCGCGCAGTTGGGCCAGGTCGCGGCACTCCTGGAGCGAATCAAGGTGCGGGGCGTAGCGGGCCATGACCGAGTCCCCCGTGTCCCAGCGCGCGCGCCGCTCGGGGTTGAACCACAGCACGCGCCCGGCGCGGCCCTTCAGGCGCCGCAGCACCTCCGCGCGCGGTGGGGCTTGGTTCGTGCGCGCGTCCCCGAGCACGACCAGCGTGCTGCGCCGGTTGAGCGCCCGACCCGCGGTGCCCTCGAACGCGGCCAGGGCGCGGCCGTAATCCGTGCGATGGCCGGGAAGGCCGCTTGCCCCCAAGCCGGCCAACAGCCGCTCGACGGCGACCCCACGCCCGTTACGCCCCCGGAGCCTGGGGGTGACCTCGACGCAGTCGTCCACGAACGCGAAGCTGCGACACCGGCCCACGGCCGCCTGAAAGGCCCCGGTCAGGATGAAGAAGAAGCGCGCGAACGCTCTTACGCTGCCGCTCACGTCGGCCAGCACGAACACGTTGGGCTCCTCCCGCCGGCGCCGCTGTCGGGCCACGTGCAGCGGGACGCCCCCGAGCTGCAGCGAGCGCCGCAGCGTGCGCCGCAGGTCGGGGCGGCCGCGCCGGTGCGCGCGCACCCGGCGGCGCGGCCGCCGCATCAAGGCGCGGACCAGCGCATCGACCTGGGCGTCGACCAGCCGCGCTTCCGCGTCGTCCATCTGGTCGAACGCGACCCGTTCGACGTCGGGACGGCCCAGCAGCGCGCGCAGGGTCGCGTCGCGTTCGGCGGGCGGGGCCGCTTGCAGCAGGTGCCGCTCCAGATCGCGCCGGACCGTCGCGGGCGCGCGGTCGTCCCCCACCCGCTCTTGTACGGCCCGGCTCAGAAGCCAGAGCGCTTCCTGGGCGCCGCGCGCGCTGTCCGGGCGGTCGGGGCTGAGCACGTGTCTGCGGATGAAGGCGGCCGCGCGCGCCAGCGCTCGGGCGTAGGCCGCGGGGCTGCCGCCGTCGTGGCCGCTCCCCGCGCCCAGGCCCTCGGCACCGCCTTCCCCTGTGCCGCGCGCGTGGCTCAGCGCCGCGTCCGGTGTAGGGGGAGGGTCGTCCCGGGCGCATGCCTCCAGGAAGTACAAGTCGAACGCCCGTTCGAAGGTCGCCAGGTCGTCGGATCGCTTGACCAGCGTGGCCCGCAGCGCGGCCCGCAGCCAGCCCAGGTCGCCGAGCGCTTGAACCGCACGCAGCGCGTCCTGGCTCTCGCTCAGCCCGACGCGCAGGCCCGCGCCGCGCAACAGCTCGAAGAAGCCGAGCAGCGCGGCCGAGGGGGGCGAGGCGCTCATGCCGGTGCCAGCAGCGCATCCGGGTCGAGCGCGCGCACCCGCGCCAGGTCGGCGCGATGCTTGAGCAGCAGCGAGACGGTCTGGCGGAACGCGTCGGCCGTGACCGCTTCGGCGCCCAGCGCCTGGAGCCCGCGCGCCCAATCGAGCGTCTCGCTCACGCTGGGGGGCTTTTCGAGCGCGTGCGTCCGCAGCCGGCCCACCACGGTCACGACCTGCTCGGCCAGCGCCCGATCGATCCCCGGCACCTTGCGCAGCACGATGGTTTGCTCCCGCTCGAGCGAGGGGAAGTCCATGTAGAGGTAGGCACAACGCCGCCGCAGCGCTTCGGAGAGCTCGCGCGTGGCGTTGCTGGTGAGCACGGCCACGGGCTTGTGGACGGCGCGTACCGTGCCGAGTTCGGGGATGGTCACCTGGAAGTCGCTCAGCAGCTCCAGCAAGAAGGCTTCGAATTCCTCGTCCACGCGGTCCAGCTCGTCGACCAGCAGGACCGTGCGCGACGGGCTGCGCACGGCACGCAGCAAGGGCCGCTCTAACAGGTAGTCTTGCGAGAACACGTCCTCGACCAAGCCGTCCGGGCCGCGTCGGCGCTCGGCCTGGATGTGCAGGAGCTGTTTGGCGTAGTTCCACTCGTAAAGCGCTTTTTCCTCCCCCAAGCCCTCGTAGCACTGCAGCCGCACGAGCGGGGCGTCGAGCGCCTTGGATAACGCCTTGGCCAGCTCGGTCTTGCCCACCCCGGCGGGGCCCTCGATCAACAGGGGCTTTTCGAGCTGCAACGCGATCGAGACCGCGACGGCGTCCTCGGGGGCGAGCACGTAGCCCTCGCGTTCCAGGGCGGCCTGCAACGTGGCGGGGGTGCGCATGGGGTCACTGTAGCGCGCGCCCGGCCGGGCCACAAGCGTGGGGCGCGCCCCGGTTACATCTTTTTGCTGTATTGACGCCAAGTGCGCCAATCACCTATCATGAACTGGATTTTGGGCTTCAACGATACAACAATCTGGCCCAAAATCGAATCGTTCCGTGCAAGGGAGGTGGTCGCCCCTCGGTTCGTGTTGTCCCAAGCCCCACAAAAGAATTTCCAAGGAGGATTCATGCGTCGGTTCTTGAAAGCGTGTTTATGTGTTGCGGTGGTGGCATCCCTGGCCCTGACGGGGGCCTCGATGCAGCCGGAGGCTCAAGCCCAAGGTCCCCAGCGCGGCGGCACGCTGCGCGTGGCCCAATCGGTCGAGCCGCAGGGCTTGGACCCCACGACGAACACGGCCGCGGCGGTGGATCGGATCCAATACAACAACGTCTACGAAGGGCTGGTCAAGCTGAATCGCGACGGGGACATCGTGCCGGCCCTGGCCCAGAGCTGGGATTTCTCTGAGGACGGGCTGGTCTGGACCTTCAACCTGGTGCAGGGCGCTAAATTCCACGACGGCAGCGACTTCACGGCCGAGGACGTCATCTTCACGGTCGAGCGCAACCAGACGCTGGAAACAATCGTCCACCCCGAGTTCTACGAGACCATCGCCACGATGGAGGCGCTGGACGACCACACCGTGCGCTTTACGCTGAGCGAGTTCGACTCGCTGTTTTTGTTCAACCTGGCGCGCGGCGACTCGGCCATGCTCTCGAGCACGTACGAGGGCGACCTGAATGAAACGCCCAACGGCACGGGGCCCTTCCGCTTCGTCGAGCGCGTGCCGGGCGACCGGGTCGTGCTCGAGCGCTTCGAGGACTACCACAACCCCGAGCTGCCCTACCTCGACGGCGTCGTGTTCACGTTCATCCCCGACCCGACCGCGGCCTTCGCCGCGTTGCAGGCCGGCGACGTCGACGTGCTGGAGCGCTCCAACGTTGAGAACGCCCCCGTGGTCGAGGGCGACCCGCGTTTCAAGGTGTTCAACGGGGCGAGCACGGGCGAGGTGATCCTATCCATGAACAACGCGCGCGCGCCGTTCGACGACATCCGCGTGCGCCGCGCCGTGGCCTACGCGCTGGACCGCCAGGAGATCATCGACATCGCGCAGTTCGGCTTCGGCGTCCCGGTGGGCAGCCACATGAGCCCGCTCAACGAGAACTACGTCGACATGACCTGGCGCTACAGCCAGGACCTCGAGCGCGCCCGCGCCCTGCTCGAGGAAGCCGGCCACGGCGGCGGCCTGGACGTCGTGATGAAGATCCCCTCGAACCTGCAGTACGCCGTCAACAGCGCCCAGGTCATCCAGCAGATGCTGGCCGAGGTCGGGATCAACGCTTCGATTGAGCTGGTCGAGTTCCCGGGGCAGTGGCTGGAGCAGGTGTTCAACGCGCCCAACGAGTATCAGATGTCGATCATCGCCCACGTCGAGGAGTTCGACATCGAGATCTACTCCAACCCGGCCTACTACTACCGCTACGACAGCGAAACGTTCCGCGAGGTGCTGCGGCGCGCGCGCAGCGAGCCCGACCCTACGACCCGCAAGCAGCTCTACGGGATCGCGCAGTTTCTGATCGCCGACGACGTGGCCACGTTCCCGCTGTACGAGCTCTCCAACGCGCTCATCCTGGACGCTAGCGTCGAGGGCTGGTGGGAGGACGAACCGCTCCCGAACGCGGACGCGACCGAAGCCTGGATCAACAACTAACGGAGGCGTCGAGCGGGAGGGCGGCACGGACGTGACCGCCCTCCCCCCTTTCTATGCTGGCCTACTTCGTGCGACGCGCGCTCCTGCTGGCGCTCACGCTCTGGCTCGTGTCGGTGCTCATCTTCCTCGTGCTCCAGATCATCCCCGGGGACCCGGCCCAGGTCGTGCTGGGCCTGCAGGCCAGCCCCGAGACCCTGGAGCGCGTGCGCGAGCAGATGGGGCTCAACCGCCCGCCGCTGGTGCGCTACGCGGACTGGCTCTGGAGCGCGCTGCGCGGGGACTTCGGCGAGTCGCTCAACTACAGCGTACCGGTGGGCTCGCTCGTGCTGTCCAAGCTCGGGGTGTCGGCCTCGCTGGCGGCCCTGGCTATGACCCTGACGCTGTTGATCTCGCTTCCTTTAGGGATCTTCGCGGCCACGCACCACCGCAGCCTGGGCGACTACGGCACGATGCTGTTTTCCCAGATCGGCTTGGCCGTCCCGACCTTCTGGGCCGGCATCCTGCTCATCATCGCCTTTTCGGTCAACCTGCGCTGGTTTCCCTCGGGCGGCTTTGTCCCCTGGCACCAGGACCCGCTGGCCTCACTGCGCTCGCTGTTCTTGCCCGCGCTCTCGCTGAGCCTGGTCCAATCCGCCATCATCACCCGCATGACGCGCTCGGCCATGCTCGAGGTGCTGAGCGAGGACTACGTGGTCACGGCCCGCAGCAAGGGCCTGAGCCACCGGAGCGTGATCTACAAGCACGCGCTCAAGAACGCGTTCATCTCGGTGGTCACGCTGCTGGGCCTGCAGGCGGGCCAGTTGCTGGCCGGGGCCATCATCATCGAGTTCGTGTTTCACCTGCCCGGCATGGGCGATCTGGTGATCAAGTCCATCGGGCAGCGCGACCTGCCCGTGATCCAGAGCATCGTGCTCTTGATCGCGGCCGTGATCGTCGTGATCAACTTCGGGGTCGACCTGGTCTACGGTGTACTCGACCCGCGGATCCGGTATGAATAGGGGAGACCGGGGGGAGGCGCGGTGAGGCGGCTCACCTGGCGGCGCATCACACGCGACAAGAACCTGCTCATCGGCCTCGTCCTCGTGACGCTGGTCGTGGGGGCCGCGGTGATGAGCTTCGTCTACACGCCCTACGACCCCGTCAAGATGGGCCGCGAGCGCATGGCCCCGCCCACGGCGGCGCACCCGTTTGGGACCGACCAGTTCGGGCGCGACACGCTCAGCCGCGTGATCGCGGGCTCGGTCAACTCGCTGCTGGTGGGGGTCATCTCGGTGAGCATCGGCCTCTCCCTGGGCGTGCTGGTCGGGATGATCGCGGGCTACTTCGGGGGCTGGACCGACGAAATCCTGATGCGCGTGACCGACGTGGTCTACGGCTTCCCGGCCATTCTGATGGCCATCCTGATCACCGCGATCCTCAGGCCCGGCATCCAAAACAGCATGATCGCCATCGGGATCGCCAACGTCCCGGTGTTCGCCCGACTCACGCGCGGCAGCTTCCTGGCGCTCAAGGAACGCGACTTCGTCACGGCGGCTCGCTCGCTGGGCAAGGGGTCGTGGGGGCTGATCTGGCAGCACATGCTGCCCAACAGCCTCTCGCCGATCCTGATTCAGGCGTCGAGCAGTTTCGCCGTGGCCATCCTGGCCGAGGCCGCGCTCAGCTACCTGGGGCTGGGCACGCAGCCGCCGGACCCGAGCTGGGGCACGATGCTGCGCGACGCGCAGACGCTGATCAACCGAACGATCTGGCCGGCAATCTTCCCCGGCGTGGCCATCGCCGTGGCCGTGCTGGGCTTCAACCTGTTGGGCGACGGCCTGCGCGACGTGCTCGACCCGCGCACGGCCAAGAAGCGCTGAGGAGGCATGCGTGAACGACGTCCTGGCGCACATCGACCGTGACGAGCTCGTCGCGCTCACGCAGGCGCTGGTGCGCATCCCGAGCGTCGTGCGGCCCGAGACCGGCGGCAACGAGGAGGCCACCGCGACGTTCGTGGCCGACTGGCTCAAGGCCGAGGGCTTCGAGGTAACGGTGGACGTGGTCGAGCCCGGCCGGCCCAACGTGATCGGCACGTTGCGGGGCCGCGCCCCCGGCAGGACGCTCATGTTCGAGGCCCACACCGACGTCGTCACCGAGGGCGATCCCGGCGAGTGGACCTACCCGCCCTTCGGCGGCGAGCTCCACGACGGGCGGGTGTACGGCCGTGGGGCGTGCGACACCCAGGGCAACCTGGCAGCCGCGCTGGTCGCGGCCAAGGCGCTCAAGCGGGCGGGCACGCCCTTTAACGGGCGGGTGCTGCTGGGGATCCCGGTCGACGAGGAGGGCATGATGAGCGGCATCAAGC
Source organism: uncultured Thermotogae bacterium (assembly GCA_964572855.1). Classification (GTDB taxonomy): domain Bacteria; phylum Bipolaricaulota; class Bipolaricaulia; order RBG-16-55-9; family JAJCYT01; genus CAZNGF01. The sequence continues at coordinate 14,436 of CAZNGF010000009.1, forward strand.
ACTTCATCCGTCAGGGCTGGGCCGACGAGGTGGATGCCTGCATCGTCTGCGAGCCCGAGGAGAACCAGCTTTGCATCGCGCAGAAGGGCGCGCTGCGCGTCCGGGTCGAGACCCGCGGCGTGATGAGTCACGGGGCCATGCCGCTGAGCGGTTTCAACCCCATCGGCCCCATGACCCGGATCGTCCGTCGGGTCGAGCAACTGGAGCGGGATGAAATCGAGCGGCTGGGGCAGAACGCGCTGCTGGGGTTCCCGAGCTTCACGCCCACCGTGGTGCGCGCGCCGGCGGCGGGCGACGCCCAGCTCAACGTCATGCCCTCGCGCTGCGTGATGCTGCTGGACGTGCGCACCGTGCCGGGGCAGGACCACGAGCACCTCAAAGCGCGCTTGGGGGAGATCGTCTCCGAGACCGAGCGCGAAATCCGGCAAAGCCTGCGGGACGGGTTCCACGCCGAGGTGCGCGAGGCGTTGCGCCTGGGCCTGAGCCGCGAACTCGACTTCTCGGCCGAGCTCGACGTGTTCGAGGAGCGCCCGTGGACCGAGACCGCGCGCGACGAACCCATCGTGCGCGCCATGGAGCGCGCCTATCGGGTCGTGGCGGGCCGGGAGCCCGTCTACAACGGCGTGCCAGGCGCCACCGACGGGACGTTCCTCTACGCGCTCAAGGGGATCCCGATCGTGACCACGGGCGCCGGCGACCGGCTCGTGCCGCACCACAAGGACGAGTGGGTGGGAATCGACGAGCTGGTCGAAACGGCCAAGCTGTACGCGCTGAGCGCATTGGAGTACCTGAACGACGACACGTAAGGGAGGCCACATGGACGGGTATCGAAACCTGTTTGACCTGACGGGCAAGCACGCGGTCGTGATCGGCGCGGCCTCGGGGATCGGCCGGGCGGGCGCCTACGGTCTGGCCGCGCACGGCGCGCGCGTGTGGTGCGCCGACCTCAACGAGGCCGGCGCGCGGGAGAGCGCGGAAGCCATTAAGGAAGCGGGTGGGCAGGCGGAGTCGGCCGTCGTCGACATCGCCGATGCCAAGAGCGTCAAGGCGCTGTTCCAGGCGGTCGAGTCGGCCGCGCCCAGCCTCGATGTCGTGGCGGCCACGCCGGCGATCAACGTGCGCAAGCCCTTGCTCGAGATCAGCGACGAGGAGTTCAACCGGGTCGTCCGGCTCAACCTGGAGGGCAACTTCCGCGTGCTCAAGGAAGCGGGCGCGCGCATGAGCCGGCAGGGTAGCGGGAGCCTGATCGCGCTCTCCTCGATCCGCTCCCAGGTGGTCGAGCCCGGCCAGGGCGTCTACGCCGCCACCAAGGCCGGCATCCTGCAGATGGTGCGCGTGCTGGCCGCCGAGTTGGGCCCCAAGGGCGTGCGCGTCAACGCGATCGGCCCCGGCGTGATCGAGACGCCGCTCACCGAGCCCATCAAGAGCCAGCCGGACTGGTACCGCGCCTACGCGGACAAGAACGCCCTCGGGCGCTGGGGGCAGGCCCGCGAGCTGGCCGGGCCGTTCGTCTACCTGGCCTCGGAGGCCTCCTCTTACGTTACCGGGACGTTGCTGCTGGTCGACGGCGGCTGGACGGCGGTGGACGGGCGCTTTACGCCGCCGCTTTGAGGCGAGCGCAGAGGGGCACAGAGGGATGGCAAAGATAAAGGCGGGACCGAACAACGCGATCACGGACGTGGCCGGCGTGCGCGTGGGTCATTACGACGAGGGGCCCACGGGCGTCACGGTCGTGCTCGCGCCGGACGCGGGCGCGGTGGCCGGCGTCGACGTGCGCGGCTCGGCGCCGGCCACGCGCGAGACCGACCTGCTGCGCCCCACAAACCTCGTGCAGCGCGTCCACGCCGTCGTGCTGAGCGGGGGCAGCGCCTTCGGCTTGCGCAGCGCTGACGGCGTGATGCGCTGGCTGGCCGAGCGCGGGCGCGGCTTCCCCGTGGGCGAAGGACACGTCGTCCCCATCGTCCCGGCGGCGGCGCTGTTCGACCTGGGGCGCGGGGGCAACTGGACCGTGCAGCCGGAGGCTGACTGGGGCCGGCGTGCGTGCGAATCCGCCTCTGATGGGAAGGTCCCCCAGGGCAACGTCGGCGCGGGCGCGGGGGCGGCGGCCGGCGGGCTCAAAGGGGGACTGGGCACGGCCAGCGCCCTGACCCCGTCGGGCGTGACCGTGGGCGCGCTGGTCGCGCTCAACCCGCTGGGCGCGGTGGCCGACCCCGACAGCGGCAGGCTCTACGCGGCCGAGTTCGGCCTGCCGGGCGAGTTCGAGGGGCTCACCCCGCACGCCGCGCGGGGGCCGGCTGGCCAAGAGGGCCCGCTTCGAAACACGACGCTGGCCGTCGTGGCCACCGACGCCGCCCTCAGCAAGGCCGAGGCGACCAAGCTGGCCCAGATGAGCCACGACGGGCTGGCCAGAACGATCCGGCCCGCGCACACGATGTTCGACGGCGACGCCGTCTTCGCGCTGGCGACCGGCGAGAGGGAGTTCGAGCCCGAGGGTGAGGTCCCCTTCGGCGCCGAGGGGGCGATCAAGGTCAACCAGCTGGGCGCGCTGGCGGCGGACGTCCTGGCGCGCGCCGTGGGGCACGCCGTCCTGCACGCCGAAAGCGCGTGGGGGGTGGCCAGTTATCGGGAGCAGCATCTTGGCGGCTGAGTTGTTTGATCGTGCCGTCCCAAGGCGTGAGCATTGCGCTCCTACAGAAGGTGGACTACACGTCATTTTTGGGCTGTAGGGGTCCCATTGATGGGACCCTGGGGTACGCGTCTGTTTCGTGGGCAGGGCAGCGCGTCGCGGGTGATCAGGGTGCGTAGGCGCGGGGGCGATAAATCGCGCCCCTACGACGAGGTTTTTGGTACTAAATCTGAATCCGGTCCTCGACCGGGTCGCGCAGGCGGCCGTGCTCGTGGAAGTAGACCATGGTGGTCTGGACCGAGCGGTGGCGCGCGGCGGCCTGGGCCTCGACCAGCGAGGCGCCCCCCTCGATGGCCAGCGTGACGAAGCTGTGCCGCAGCGAGTGGACCGAGACCTTGTCCGTCTTGACACCGGCGGCCTGCATATAGGTCGTGATGCGCCGGCGGATGTAGCGGGTCGTGAGCCGCCCGCCGCGGTTGCGCGCCCCGAGCCCGACGAACATCGGGTCCGTGGGGCCGGTGGGCCCGCGCGCGGCCAGGTAGCGCTCGACGATGTCGCAGGTCGTCCCGCTCAACACGACGAACTCGTCGCGGGCGTCGCGGCCCTTGCCGTGGACGCGCAGGATGGTGCGTCCCTGGACCCGCTCCAGGTCGCCCACGTTGGCGCGCTGGACCTCGATCAGGCGCAGCCCGTTGCGCGCCATCAGGTTGATGGCCGTGAAGTCCCGCAGGCCGATGGCGGTGTCCCGGTCCACGGCGTCGAAGAGCGCGCGCAGTTGCTCCCGGGACAGGTCGTGCCGCAGGTGGCCGCGCGGCTTGCGCACGCTGCGCACGCCCAGCGCGACGTTCTCGGGCCACCAGCCCCGCGCCGCCCCGGCGTCGAAGAAGCGCCGCAGTGCCACCAGGTAGGTGATCACGGTGTTGGCCGCGCGCCGCTCGCGCAGCCAGTCGCGGTAGGCCCGCACGGTCTCTGGCGCAAGGGCGGACCCGTTGGTCCCGACCCATCTGGCAAACGTCTTGAGCGCCTCGCGGTAGGTCCGCTTGGTCCGGGGGGAGACGTCCAACCCGTCCAGGAATTGCTGGACGCGCTCGGAGTTCAGTTCGGCTACGGGGTCGGCGACGGTAGCGGGCATCACGCACCATGATAGATGAGCGTAATCGACAAGACAAGCGGGGCGCGCCCGCCGTAACGTGAGTCACGCCCCCCCTGGTCAAACTTCCGCCCCCTCATCGACACCGCTCCTTCAGGGGGACGGGGGGATGCGCCTAGACTGGTCACAAGCTCAACGAGAAGAAGGAGGCACATAAGATGTGCAAAAAGGCGTTTCCAATCATCGTGGCGATGATCCTGTTGCTGGCCGCTCCGGCGAGCCAAGCGTGGGCCCAATCCGACGGGGACTACTACGATCTGAAGGCCAAGATCGTCGAGCTCGAGAAACAGCTCTCCAGCGTAAACGGGCTGGTCAAGGACCTGACCTATCAGGTGCAGGAAAACCAGGCGCTCTCTTCGATCGTGAAGGAACTCAGCTTCCAGCTCAAGAAGAGCGAGGGCGACCTGCACTCGCTTTCCAACCTGCAGGACCGCATCGAGCGCGACGTCATGCCGCAGATCATCTCGCTGCAGAGTACGGTCTCCAGCCTGGGCTCGAGCCTGAGCGAGAAGATCAAGGCCCTGGGCGTGCGCGTCTACGACGCCGAGAGCTCGATCCAGCAGCTCAGCGCGCGCATCAAGTCCAACGAGGACCGGCTGCGCGAGCTGGACGGGGTCGACGGCAAGGTGCGCGAGCTGAACGAGCGGCTCTACAAGGTCGAAAAAGCCTTGCAGAGCGGCGCGAGCCTGGACGCGGTGCAGTCCGACGCCGAGGCCATGGCCAAGCTCGACGAGCGCATCAGCTCGCTTTCGATGAGCGTGTCCGCGCTCAAGTCGCAGGTCTCCGACCTCAGCGGCATGGGCGGCCGGGTGGACGAGCTCAACGCGCAACTGACCGAAGTGGCCGATGGCTTGAGCAGCGTGCAGTTCACGGTGGACAGCCTGCGGGGCCGCGTCTCACAGGTCGAGACGGCCCAGGCCGACTTCGCCACCTTCGAGGAACTGGGCGAGCTGCGCAGCCAGGTCGACTCCATGGCTGAAGAGCTGACTCAGACGCGCAATTCGGCCAACACGAACTTCCTGATCGGCATCATCGGCGTGTTGGCGGGTATCGGCGCCATGGGACTGGTGCTGCTGGGTTAACGCCGGCAGGCCCCTTAGGGGGCTCGCCAAGGCCGGCTCATTTAAGGAGGCCACGCCGCGGACACATCTTATGGCTTAAGCATTGGGAAGAAGCGCAACCCCCTCCAACTCGATTGTTGCACCTAACGGCAGGGCGGCGACCTGCACGAAGGACCGAGCTGGGGGGGTTCTCCCTTCGAAGTACTCGGCGTAGGCCGCGTTGATCTCATTGAACTGCCCCATGTCCGTGACGAACCCCGTGACCTTGACCAAATCGTCCAAGTCCGCCCCGGCCGCGCGCAGCACGGCGCGCACGTTGTCCAGGCACTGCCGGGTCTTGCTTTCGATGTCGCCCTCCACCAGCTCGCCGCCCGGGGTCAGGTGGATCTGTCCCGCCGTGAACAGGAACCCCCCCGCGGCGATTCCCTGCGAATAGGGCCCCACCGCCGCGGGCGCCCCGTCGGTCTGAATCGCTTTCTTGGACAAAAGAACCTCCTTGAATTCGCCGAGTCTAGAACAGAATTCTATTGAGGTGGGAAGCGCACATCAATCGCGAGTTCCGGACACTGCCACACCCTCACCCGGGGTTCAAGCCGCGCCCATCTGCAGGATCTCGGCCTTGGTCTTGCCCAGGATTTCAAAGCGCTCGCCGACGTGCACGAACGCCTCCAGCGCGCGGTCGAGGTGCTCGCGCTCGTGCCCCGCGGAGATCTGGGTGCGGATGCGCGCCTGGCCCTGCGGCACGACCGGGAAGAAGAAACCCACGGCGTACACCCCTTCGTCGTAGAGCGCCTGGGAAAACGCTTGGGCCAGCTTGGCGTCGAACAGCATGACGGGCACGATGGGCGTGTCGCCGTCCTTGAGCACGAAGCCCGCCGCGGCCAGCCCCCGCCGCCAGCGGGCCGCGTTGACCTCCAGCCGGTCGCGCCGCTCCGTGCTCTCGGCCAGCAGCTCGAACACCTTGAGCACGCCGGCCACGACCACGGGCGCGATCGTGTTCGAGAACAAATACGGCCGGGCGCGTTGCCGGCACAGCTCGACCAGCTCGGCGCGGCCCGAGACGCACCCGCCCGAGGCCCCGCCCAGCGCCTTGCCGAAGGTCGTGGTGATCAGGTCCACCCGGTCGACGACGCCGTACTTCTCGTGCGTGCCGCGCCCGGTCTTCCCGATGAAGCCGGTGGCGTGCGAGTCGTCCACCAGCAGCAGGGCGTCGTGCCGGTCGCACAGGTCGGCCAGCGTGTCCAGCGGGGCCGTGTCGCCGTCCATACTGAACACGCCGTCGGTCACGACCAGCTTGAGCCGCCGCTCGGCGTGCAGCGCGAGCTTCTCCTCCAAATGCGCCATGTTGGCGTGCTTGTAGGTGTCGTGCGCGGCGCTGCAGAGGCGGATGCCGTCGATGAGCGAGGCGTGCACGAGCCGGTCCGAGATGATGACGTCCTCTTGCCCCAGGATCGCCTCGAACACGCCGGCGTTGGCGTCCATGCACGAGGGGAACAGCAGCGTGTCCTCGCTGCCCAAGAATGCGCTCACGACGCGCTCGAGTTCGCGGTGGATGTCCTGCGTGCCGCAGATGAAACGCACCGAGGACATCCCGTAGCCGCGCCGGTCCAACCCCTCGTGGGCCGCCCGCAGTACCTCGGGGCGGCTCGACAGCCCCAGGTAGTTGTTGGAACACATGTTGACGACCCGCTTCAGCTCGCTGCCGGCGGGGAACGCGACCTCGATCTCGGCCCCCTGCGGCGAGTGGATCAGGCGCTCCTGCTTGAACAGCCCGGCTGCGCGAATGGCGTCGAGCTGCTCCCGAAAGGTCTGCCGAACGGCTTCGGTGTAGGCCATGGGCGCCCCCTTACGCTTTGCGGTCCAAGAAGCCCTGCACCAGCGAGGCGATGCGGTTGACGGAGTCGAACGCCTCGGGCGTGGCCTGCTCGTCCGGGATCCGGATCCCGTAGCGGTGCTCCAAAAAGCGCTTGAGCGACACCATCGAAAACGAGTCCACGATGCCGCCCGAGATCAACGGGGTATCGTAGTTCAGCTCCTCTTCCTCATCCTCCACGTACTCCTTGACCACGTAGTCCAGCACGGCTCGCTTGAGGTCTTCCATCTCAATCTCCTTGTCGGTCTCGGTTAGTCCTCGTCCTCCAGCGTCGAGGTGTCCCCGATTTCCTCGCCCCACTCCCGCGCGTGCAGCAGCCGGCGCATGATCTTGCCGCTGCGTGTTTTGGGCAGCGCCGCGGTGTAGCTAATCTCCTGGGGCATGGCCAGCGGCGAGAGCCGCTTGCGGATGAAGTTCATGATCTCGAGTTCGAGCGCCTCGTTCGCCTCGAAGCCCGGCCTGAGCGTGACGTAGGCCTTGACGACCTCGAGGTTGAGCGGGTCAGGCTTGCTCACCACGGCCGACTCGGCCACCGCCGGGTGCGCCAGCAGCGCGGACTCGACTTCGAACGGGCTCACCAGGTGGCCGGCCGTGTTGATGATGTCGTCGTCCCGGCCCACGAACCAGATGTAACCGTCGGCGTCCACCCGCCCGCGGTCGCCGCTGAGGTACCAGCCGTTTTTGAACTTGGCTTGAAACGCCTCGTCGTTGTTCCAATACGTGCGCATGAGCGCTGGCCAGTCGGGTTTGAACGCGATCAGGCCGATGCGCTCGGGTTCGTCCCAGGGCGTGTGGGATGTCGGGTCCAGCACGGCGGCCGTGACGCCCGGGAAGGGCTTGCCCATCGAGCCGGGACGGACTTGCATGCCGGGGACGTTGCAGACCATGATGCTGCCGGTCTCGGTCTGCCAGTACGTGTCGTGGAAGGGCTTGCCGAAGGCGCGCTGCGACCAGCGCACGGCCTCGGCGTTGAGCGGCTCGCCCACGCTGGCCAGGTGGCGCAGCGACCCCAGCTCGAAACGGCGCGCGGTTTCCTCGCCGGCCTTCATGAGCGAGCGAATCGCCGTCGGCGCCGTGTACCACACCGAGACCCCGTGCCGCGCGATAAACTCGTACCAGCCCTGGGCCGAGAAGCCCCGGTCGAGCACGCACTGCGTCACGCCCAGGCTCCACGGCCCGATGACCCCGTACGAGGTGCCCGTGACCCAACCGGGATCGGCCGTGCACCAATAGACGTCGTCGTCGCGCAGGTCGAGCGCCCACTTGGCGGTCAGGTACTGCGAAACGAGCGAGTAGTGCGCGTGCTGGACCCCCTTGGGCATGCCGGTCGTGCCCGAAGTGTAGTGCAGCACGGAAGGGGATTCGGTATGCGTGGGCGCCACCGCGAACCCTTCAGCCCGCGGGGTGCGTTCCAGCGAGAAGGGCACCTCGCGCTCGCGCAGCGGCGCCTTGCCGTCGTGGTCCACCAGCACGACGTGCTTCAGCTGCGGCAGGCGCGCCAGCACCTTGCGCACCTTGGACGCGTGCCTGCGCTGGGTGAGCACGGCGGCGGTCCCCGCGTCCGCAAGCCGCACGAACAGCGACTCGTCCCCGAAGGCCGAGAAGAGCGGCTGGGCGATGGCGCCGATCTTCAAGATCCCCAAGAAGGCCACGTAGAGCTCGGGGATGCGGTCCATGAACAGGCACACGCGATCCCCCCGCCCCAGGCCCAGCCCGCGCAGGAAGGCGCCCACGGCGTCGGAGGCTTGGCGGAGGTCGTCGTAGCTGTAGCGCCGCACCTCGCCGCTGGGGCCTTCCCAGATCAGCGCGACCTTGTCGGCCTTGCCCAGGGAGCAGATGCGGTCCGAACAGTGCCACCCGATGTTGATCTCCCCGCCCTGGCGGCAGCCCAGTTCGCGCTCGGCCAGCGACCAGGAGAGATCAGGCAGTGGCTTTTCAGCGGTCGGTGGCATGCTCACCCCTTGCGGGTTCCGCGGTTTCGAGCACGATCAGCGCCTGGGCGATCGACCCGAGGTGGGACAGCGAGACCTTGGCTGCAGAAATGCCTTGAACTTGGCAAAAGCGCGCCACCCGGCCGTGCAACTGGATGCTGGGTTTGCCCAGCGGGTCGTTTGTGATCTCGATTTCGACGAAGCGGAAGCCGTCGTGGAGCCCCGTGCCCAGCGCCTTGAGGAAGGCTTCCTTGGCCGCGAAGCGCGCCGCGTAGTGCTGCGCGCTGGGGCGCTTGGAGCGGCAGTAGTCGATCTCCCGCGCTGTGAACAACCGCTCCGCCAGCCCGGGCGTGCGGGCCAGCCGCCGTTCGACGCGCGCGACCTCGATGATGTCGGTTCCGATGCCGAAGATCATGATGCCTCCCGAAGCGCGTGCCCCATTTTAGGCTGCGGTGCAGCGCCCACGACTGATCCGGGACGGTTCGGGACATGACGTTGCGCAGGCGTTGCGGGACGGGCGGCACGCCATTTCGCTTGAACGGGCGGGGGAAAGTGCCTATAGTGCGGTACAGCAGTTGCAAAGCGCATGGGAGGGACGCATGTCGGAGACACTGGCCTTTTTGGAGGAGGCGCTGGCCGAGATCAAGCGGCAGGGGTTCGTTTGGAAGCCACGCCTGCTGGAAGGACCGCAGGGCGCGCGGGCGCGCTTTGACGGACAGGAGGTCGTCAACCTCTCCTCCAACAACTATTTAGGGCTCAACAACCACCCTAAGACCAAGGAAGCCGCCAAACGGGCCGTGGAGGCGTGGGGCGTGGGCGCGGGGGCCGTGCGCCCGCTGGCCGGTACGATGCGCCTGCACCGCGAGCTGGAGGAGGCGCTGGTCCGGTTCAAGGGAGCCGAGGCCGCGGTCGTGCTCTCCAGCGGCTTCACGGCCAACCTGGCCGCAATCCAGACCCTGATGGGCAAGGAAGACGTCATCTTCTCGGAGGAACTCAACCACGGCAGCATCATCGACGGCTGCCGGCTCAGCCGGGCCCAAATCAAGGTCTGGCCGCACCGGGACGTGGCCGCGCTGCGCGAACTCGTGCGCCGGGAGAAGCCCAACTACCGCCGTGCCCTGATCGTGACCGACGGTGTGTTCAGCATGGACGGCGACATCGCGCCGCTGCGGGGGATCGCCGAGGTGGCCGAAGAATTCGGTTGCATCTCGATGGTGGACGACGCGCACGCCTCGGGCGTGCTGGGGCGCGCGGGCCGGGGCTCCGTCGACCACTTCGACCTGCACGGCCGCGTGGACGTCCAAATGGGCACGCTCTCCAAGGCCATCGGGAGCATGGGGGCGTACCTGGCCGGCTCGAAGGCGTTCGTCGAGCTCATCCGGCAACAGGCAAGGCCCTGGTTGCTCTCGACCGCCCACCCGCCGGCTGTCGTGGCCGCCTCGCTGGCCGCGATCCAACTGCTCGACTCCCCCGAGGGCGAGGCGCTCGTAAACAAGCTCTGGGACAACTCGGACTACTTCAAGCAAGGCTTGGTCGAGCTGGGTCTAGACACCGGCGGCAGCCAGACCCCGATCACGCCCGTGATCGCAGGCGAAAGCCACACGGCCGCCGAGCTGTCCAAGCGCCTGTTCGAGCGAGGGGTCTACGCCCAAGAGATCGTCTATCCCATGGTAGCCGAGGAGAAGGCCCGCGTGCGCACGATCGTGACCGCCGAGCACGCGCGCGCCGACCTGGACGAGGCGCTTGAGGCGTTCCGCGCGATCGGGAAGGATCTGGGGTTGATTTAGGCAGGATTCGGCCTCTGCCCCCTCTCCCTTGACGGGAGAGGGCTGGGGTGAGGGTGATGATGGCTTACGGGTTTTCGACGCCCCCCCCCGGGCGACGGGCCCGTCCATGCAAGGGTTGTGTAAGCGGCCTTACAGTCGCAAGGTGGCCTTGGATCGCATACTCTGGGAGGTATATGCACTGGGTGAGATTCGGCGCGCAGACGTTGTTCGGCTTGCTGGCCTTGGTCGGCCTGCTTTTGTACTTGTTCGGCAACGCGGTCCTGTTACGGCTGGGGATCGTCGAGCCGGGCTTGGCGCAGGTGATCGAGCCGTTCCGCTGGGCGTGGCTTGCCGTCGGCGTGTCGAGCCTGGTGTTTGCCCTGTACCGCCGGCCCGCGGGCAAAGCGGGTTTCGCGCTTCCGCTGGCGGTGCTGGTCCTCGGGCTCGGCGCCGGGGCCAGCGGCGCGGTGTTGTTCCCGGCTCAGTACACGCCCGTGCCCGCCGCCCCGACCGCGCACGCGATCGAGCGAGCGTCCTTCTCGCCCGACGACTGGGTGCTGGGCGTGTCCCTGGGCGACGAGGCCAAGGCCTACCCCTGGTCGTACATTCAGAAGGAATTCGTCATCAACGACGAGATCGCGGGCGAGCCCGTGGTCGTGACCTACTGCATCAGCTGCAACAGCAGCCTGGCCTACCGGGCCAAGCTCGAGGACCGCACCGTGCGCTTCGGCGTCGTGGGCGTCTACCGCACCGAAACCCTGCTCTACGACCAGGCCACGGGCAGCTGGTGGAAGGAGGACGGCCGCGCGATCGCCGGCGAACTCCAGGGCACCCAGCTCGAACAGCTCCCCGCCGCGCTCATGCCCTGGTCCGAGTGGACCCGGCTCTACCCTGAAACCCAGGTGGTGCTGGAGTAGAACGCCCGGCACAAGTCACCACCCCACGGCGCACGCTTGAGCCGCGGATCCGGTCGTGTGCTCGCCACGGCGGCGCTACGCTGTTCCCATCAACCCTTCCCGAGATGATCCATGCACGACCACGACGAGCACGACCACCACGCCCACATGATCGCCGACTTCCGCAAGCGCTTCTGGGTTTCGTCGCTGTTCACGGCCCCGATCCTGGCGCTCTCGCCGCTGATCCAGTCCTTCCTGGGGTTGTTCGGGATGCTCGGCTTCCCCGGCGACGCCTACGAACTGCTGGCGCTGGCCTCGGCGGTGTTCTTCTACGGCGGCTGGTCGTTTCTGAGCGGCCTGGTCGACGAGCTGCGCGGGCACGACCCCGGCATGATGACGCTGATCGCGCTGGCGATCGGGGTGGCTTACGGCTAGAGCGCGGCCGTCGTGCTCGGGCTGTCGGGCGAGGTGTTTTTCTGGGAGCTGGCCAGGCTGGTCGACGTCATGCTGCTGGGCCACTGGATCGAGATGCGCTCGGTGCTGGGCGCCTTGCGCGCGCTGGAGAAGCTGGTCGCGCTCATGCTGTCGGAGGCACACCTGGTGCAGCAGGACGGCGCGACCCGCGACGTGCCCGTCGCCGAGCTGACCGCGGGCCAGCGCGTCCTGGTCAAGCCCGGCGAGAAGGTTCCGGTCGACGGGGTGATCAGGGAGGGGCGCACGAGCGTGGACGAGTCCATGCTCACCGGCGAGAGTCGCCCGGTCGAAAAGGGCGCGGGGGACGAGGTGGTGGGCGGCGCGGTCAACGGCGAGTCCGCGCTCACGGTCGAGATATCCAAGACCGGCGAGGAGACCTACCTGTCGCGGGTGATCGGCATGGTGCGCCGCGCGCAGGAGTCCCGCTCCAAGACGCAAAACCTGGCCGACCGCGCCGCGCGCTGGCTCACGGCGTTCCCGCTGGCCGCGGGCGCCTTCTCCTGGGCCGGGATCGTCATGCCGCCGGCGGCGGGCGCGGCGGTGATGTCGCTGTCCACCGTGATCGTGGCGGTCAACGCTAGGTTGTTGCGCTTCTAGCATCGCTCGGAACGTTTTGTCCTCGCCCGAGCGCGGGGGTATCATCCCCCTAGCACGCGCCTCGGATGGGTGCCCCTCAAATCACGCACTCGGGAGTGAGCCATGATCAAGCGAATCCCCAAGAGCAGTTACGGTTTGCGCAACCACGGCATCGAAAACACGGGCGTGGCGTTCTGGAACGAGCAGACGCCGCTGTTGTACGAGGAGGCGATCCGCCGGCGCGAGGGCTTCTTGGCGCACCGGGGGCCGCTGGTCGTGCGCACGGGCCAGCACACCGGCCGCGCGGCCAACGACAAGTTCATCGTCGAGGAGCCCTCCAGCCAGGATAAGGTCTGGTGGGGCAAGGTGAACCGGCCCATCGACCCTGACCAGTTCGAGCGCCTGCGGTTGCGACTGCTGGCCTACCTGCAGGGGCACGACCTGTTCGTGCAGGACTGCTACGCCGGGGCCGACCCCGACTACCGCCTGCCCGTGCGCGTCATCACCGAGAAAGCCTGGCACAGCCTGTTCGCCCACAACATGTTCATCCGGCCCGAGTGGGAGGCGCTGGGCGAGTTCGTGCCCGAGTTCACGGTGCTGCACGCGCCCAACTTCCACGCCATCCCCGAGGTGGACGGCACGCGCTCGGAGGCGTTTGTGATCATCCACTTCGGCAAGAAGCTCGTGCTCATCGGCGGGACGGCCTACGCCGGCGAGATCAAGAAGTCGATCTTCACGGCGCTGAACTACCTGTTGCCGCAGCGCGACGTGCTCAGTATGCACTGCTCGGCCAACTACGGGAAGGACGAAGACGACGTGGCGCTCTTTTTCGGGCTCTCGGGCACGGGCAAGACCACGCTCTCGGCCACCGCCGACCGCACGCTCATCGGCGACGACGAGCACGGCTGGAGCGAGGGGGGCGTGTTCAACTTCGAAGGCGGCTGCTACGCCAAGGTCATCCGGCTCTCGGCCGAGGCCGAGCCCGAGATCTACGAGACGACGCGCCGTTTCGGCACGATTCTGGAGAACGTGGCCTACAACCGGGCCACCGGGCGCGTCGACCTCGACGACGACTCGCTCACCGAGAACACGCGCGCGGCTTATTCCATCACGATCATCCCCAACGCCGACGCCAAGGGGCTGGCCGGGCACCCCAACCACATCATCTTCCTGACCGCCGACGCCTTCGGCGTGCTGCCCCCCATCGCCCGGCTCACGCCCGAGCAGGCCATGTACCACTTCCTGTCGGGCTACACCGCCAAAGTGGCCGGCACCGAGGCTGGGGTGACCGAACCGCAGGCCACCTTCAGCGCGTGTTTCGGCGCGCCGTTCATGGCGCTCTCGCCCACCGTGTACGCTGACCTGCTGGGGAAGAAGATCGCCCAGCACGGCGCCCGCGTCTGGCTCGTCAACACGGGCTGGACGGGCGGCCCCTACGGCGAGGGGCAGCGCATGTCGATTGCCCACACGCGCGCCACGATCCGCGCCGCGCTCGCCGGCAAGCTGGACGGGGTCGAGACGCGCCAGGACCCCAATTTCGGCGTCGCCGTCCCAATGAGCTGCCCCGACGTTCCAACCGAGGTGCTGGACCCGCGCGGCACCTGGAAGGACGCCGACGCCTACGACGCCCAGGCCCGGCAGCTGTGCAAGATGTTTGCCGACAACTTCAAGCAGTTCGCCGACCAGGTGGGCGAGGAGGTACGGGCGGCCGGTCCCGTCCGCTGACGCAATCGCAAGCGCGCGTCCTCGTGAGGCAATGCACCGGAAGAAGGGTGTGAGGGGCGAACGATAGTCCGTCCACGGGGCTCTTTGTCCACGGGCGATGCCAGCCTCCCGCGGGTTTGTCTATCGCTTGCGGACCTTTCGTGAGACAAGCCCTCTCCTCCGAATCTCCACAACTTCGTCATCCTTGCTTCAAACGGAGCGGTTAGGTTGCTCACGGTGATGTGAGAAAACCGTCACCGAAATCAAGAAAGGCGGGAGATCGAAATGCAAAAATCGCTAATCGTCCTTACCCTGAGCGCCCTGTTGCTGAGCCTGTCGCTGGGCCAGCCCGGCAGCGCCCAAATGGGCCCGATGGGTGCGGTCACCGCATCCTTCACCGTCGAGCAGGAAATCCAGGCCCTCAAGGCCCTCAACGCGTCGGGCCTGAGCGTCGAGCAGCTCAATCAGCTCAACTCCACGCTCGATTCGGTCGCAAGCGCGGAGCAAGGCGTGGCACAAAGACAGGAGGAGCTAAAGGCGTTCCTGCTGAGCTGGACGGGCCAGCCCGAGGCGTTCCAGGATGCACTGCAGCCGCTGGAAGCGCAGGTACAACAGGCCCGGCAGGCGCTGTCGCAGGCCCGCCAGGCGGGGGTGGCCCAACTGAAGGGGACCCTCACCATCCAGCAAGGCGAACAACTGCGTGGCCTGATGCATCAAACTATGGGAATGACTCCCATGATAGGCCAGAACAGCGGTATGTCCATGGGGAGCATGATGCAGAATCAATCCTCCGCCGCTCAAGAGGGAATGATGGGCGGGATGAGCTCGTCCATGGGCGCGGGACAGCAAACCCCGCCGGCGCAGAACCCGAACCACGCCCAACACCACCCTCAGCAGCAAGCGGCCCCGCAAAGATCATCCGAGGGCATGACGGGCATGGGCGGTGGCATGGCCTCGATGCACGCTTCCATGATGGGCTCGATGGGCGGGTCTGGGATGATGGCACACGATTGGAATCAGTTCCTGAGCCACCACGGCGACCTGTTGCACTGGGCGGTCACGCAGAAGTTGAATGCGATGTGAGGCCGCTGGAGCACCATCCTTTCCAGCGAACCGGACACCGGTTCGGGCAGGCGGGGCGATGAACTGGCCGCCCCGCCTGCATTCGGTCACCTGCCAGCTCTCGCGCGCGGAGGTAAATGAGTCGCGTGGCCAGTTACAGGCAGAGGGAACCGATAAGAGTAGCCCCCTCCCATGTGTCGAGAGGGGGCTTCGATCGAGTCAACAAAGGGTTATTCGACGATGAACGGGGCCTTCATGCCGGCCTCGTAGTGGCCCGGCTGGAAGCAGCCCAGCTCCCACTCGCCCTTCTGGTCGTCGCTGAAGCTGAAGGTGAGCCAGGCCTCGCCGCCCGCGGGAACCTCCAGCATGTCGAAGGGCACTGCGAGGTTCTGCCCGTACTTGCGCCCTTCCAGATCGGGCTCGAGCCCGAAGTGCGCATCGTGCAGCACCGCCCCCTCGTTCTTGAAGATTAGGCGCACGACCTGGTTGGCGGGCAGGCGGACCGCCTCGCCCTGGCCCCGCCCTTCTTGCTGGAAGAACAGGTCGCCCATGATCACGGTGATCTCTGCGTCGATGTCGACGTGCGCACTGGCCGTGCGCGTGAGGCCAGTGCCCGCCATCCCGACCAGCGCGGCGCCGGCCGCGGCCTTGAGCAGATTGCGTCGTGTGAAATCCATTTCGATCCCTCCTGATGATTGGTGTGTTAGCAGCCGTTGGTGAGCGGATCGCCCGGATAGGTGGGGCAGTAGTCCTCGTCGTCCGGCACGCCGTCCCCGTCCTGGTCCGCCTCGTCGTGGTGTTCGTCCTCTTCGTGCCCGTGGCCGTCTTCCCCGTGCTCGTCGCCTTCGTCTTCGTGGTTCGCTTCTTCCTCGTGGTCGGCGGCCTCGCCGCTCACGATCAGCGGCAGCTTCATGCCCGCGTCGTAGTGCCCCTCGACGAAGCACCCGATCTCGAAGCTGCGGCCCGCGTAGCGCTCCGGCACGGTAAACGTCACGGTCATGCCCATCTCGGGGTCGAGCTCGATCTCGCCCAGTCCCGCGACCTCCAGTTCCATCGCGCGGTGGTGCTCGCCCATGGCCATCTCGTGCTCGACCTTGAGGCCCACTCCCTCGAAGAAGTTCTCGTGGTAGCCGTGGTCGCCATCCACCTCGTGCCCGAACATGGCCTCGTGAAAGAGCGCGCCCCGGTTGACGAACGACAGTTGCACGCGCCGGCCCGGCGTCAGCACAAGCGCCTCGCCCGGTGCCTGCCCCTCGACTTGAAAGAAGTACTCGCCCATTACGACCTCGTAGTGAACGGCCTCCTCGACTTCAGCGCTGCCATGTCCCTCGTCGGCCCACAGCAGCGGGGACGACACGCCGGTCCACAACCCCAGCGCGACGACCCCCAGTGCCAGCAGCGTCTTCTTGATCATGCGTTCCACCCTTTCGTGGTCGGTATAGTTGAGTTTTAGACCGATTTGACCGTTTCTTGTAGAGGCAAATGCCCCGCGTCCGTAGGGGCAAATGTCCCTAGTGGCGCAGCGCGTCTCGGGTTAGAATGTCTCGAATGGGATCCCCTCGGCGCGATCGCACTATCGCACACCGCTGGCGCGACTTGGCCATCCCCGAGCAGGTGGTCTGGGCGCGGCGGGTGTTGCCGGTGGCCATCTTCCTGGTCGTGGTTTCCGTCCAGCTCTTCCTCAACCTGATCCACACGGGCGGCGATTCGCTCGTGCTCCACCTGAGCGCGGAGGTCGTGGTGTACGCGCTGCTGGGACCCGCGGTCATGTGGGTCGTGCTGCACTGGATCGAGCGCCAGCTCAAAGAGAAGGAGCGGGTGGAGCGCCGCCTGCGCGAGCAGGAACAGCGCATGCTCCAGATTGCCGACGACGTGCGCGCGGAAATTGCCAACGACCTGCACGACCAGTTGGGTCCGCATCTGTTTGCGCTCGGGCTCAAGGTCGACGTATGCCGCAAACTGCTGCCCGCGGAGCCCGAGCAGGTCGCCACCGAGTTGCACCTGATCAAGGACGGGCTCAAACAAAGCGTCCACGAGGTACGACGCGCGGTCTACGCGCTACGGCCCATCGAGCTGGAAAGCCTGGGTTTCTTCGACGTGCTGTACAAGATGGAGGCGGACTACCGCGAGGTCGGGGAGCTGGGATTTCATCTCTCGATTACGGGGGAGGACACACCGCTGTCGGACGAGGTCGAGGTGGGCCTGTTCCACATCGTGCAGGAAGCGCTCTACAACGTGCGGCGGCACGCGCGGGCCTCCAACGTGTGGGTGGATGTGGATGCCAATCGCACGTCCCTGCACCTTGCCGTCAGAGACGACGGGCGAGGGTTCGACGCGGATCGGGTGTCCGAAGGCGTTGGCTTGAGCCACATGAGGGCGCGCTGTGAGGCGCTCGGGGGCACCTTCTCGCTGGAGAGCCAACCGGGCGAGGGGACCCTTATCCGGATCGACCTGCCCTTGAAACGAGGCAAACGCAAATGATTCGCGTCCTGGTCGCAGATGACCACACCCTGGTGCGCCAGGCTTTGGTCCAGATGCTGGACATGGAGCCCGACATGGACGTCGTGGGCGAGGCCGACACCGCCGACCTGGCTGTCGAGCGCTGCAAACTGTTGGCCCCCGACGTCGTGCTAATGGACATCCACATGCCCGACGGCTCGGAGGGGATCGAGGCCACCCGGTCCATCACGGCCCAACACCCGGAGGTCAAGGTCATCGTGCTCACCATGGAACGGCGCGACCAGTACCTGTTCGAGGCGATCCAGGCCGGCGCCCGAGGTTATCTGCTCAAGAACGCCGACACCGAAGAGCTCGTCGAGGGCATCCGAGCTGCTGCCGGTGGCGATGCCGCCGTCGACACGACGTTGTCCCGCAAGATGCTGGAGGAGTTCAAGCGCTTGACCAGTCGACGTCCCGAGACGCCCTTCCAGCAGCTCACCGAGCGGGAACGCCAGATCTTGAGCCTGCTGGCCCGGGGCGCCAACAACCACGAAATCGCCCAACGGCTCGACATCAGTGAGAAGACCGTGCGAAACAGACTTTCGGGCATCTTCGACAAATTACACGTCAACAACCGCACCCAGGCGGCGCTGCTGGCCAAGCAGGAAGGCTGGGACCGGCTGGACGATTGAATCAAGCCCTGCCCTCCTTTGGATCTTCACAGGTTCTTCGACCTCGCTTCGCATTCCTCTGCTAGCATGGCGCGTGTAAAGGAGGAATGAAACATGAAGAACTGGTTGAAACACACCGTGATCGCGATCGGAATGACCGGCTTGCTCCTGTCCGGAGCGCCCTTGGCTTGGGCGCACGCCGAGGGCGCGCGGGGCGCCTCCAACTGGATGAACGGATGGGATCACTGGGCCATGGGCGCCGGCTGGATGTGGATCGTGCCCGCCCTGTTCCTCGTCCTGCTGGTTTTGGGCGGGGTCGCGCTGGTGAAGGCGCTCGTGCCGGTTTCCTCGAATCGTTCTGATGGAAAGGAGTAACCGTGTCCCGCAAGGCGCTTTTGATCGGCATCGGGTTCCTGCTGCTCGGCGGGGCCCTGTGGGCGGTGGCGTGGTCGGCCACGCAGGGGCCGGCGATGATGCGGGCCTGGACGCCTCAAACGACCTTTCCAACCGGGCAAGGACAACCCTTGACGCTGGATCAGGCCGAGCAGGTCGTGCAGGCCTACTTGGATGACGTTGGCGATCGGGACTTGGCGCTCTCCGAGGTGATGGCCTTTGACAACCACTTCTACGCGGCAATCAAGGAGCGTGACAGCGGCGTGCACGCCATGGAGCTGCTGGTCGATCGCTCCAGCGGGCGCGTGCTGCCCGAGCCCGGTCCCAACATGATGTGGAACGCGAAATACGGCCACATGCGCGTGCCCATGATGGGCTGGATGATGGGGCAAAGGACAACGGGATCCATGAAACTCTCGGCCGCCGATGCGCGTCAGGCCGCCCAGCGCTTCCTGGACGAAACGCAGCCGGGGGCCGTTGCGGGCGAGCCCGATCGATTCTACGGCTATTACACGCTGCACGCGCTGCGCGACGGGCGCGTGGTTGGCATGCTGAGCGTGCACGGCGACAATGGTCAAGTGTGGGCCCACAGTTGGCACGGGGAGTTCTTGGAGGAGCGGTCCTTCGACGGGGAGCACTGAGGCGGCACGATGGCGCAGAAAATCCTGGTGGTCGACGACGAGCCCAAGATCGTGGAGCTCGTGCGCGGCTTTTTGCAGCAAGAGGGTTTCGTGGTCATCGGCGCTCACGACGGAAAGCAAGCACTGGATCGCTACGAGCGGGAACAGCCCGCCTTGGTGATTCTGGACCTCATGCTGCCCGAGATCGACGGCTTCGAGGTGGCCCGCGAACTCCGCAAGCGCGGCAAAACCCCGATCATCATGCTCACGGCCCGCACCGAGACGGTCGACCGGGTGCTGGGCCTGGAGCTGGGCGCCGACGACTACGTGCCCAAGCCCTTCGACCCCCGCGAGCTCACGGCCCGCGTGCGGGCGGTGCTGCGGCGCGCGGCGGAGCCCTTCGAGGCGCGGGTGCTTCTGCGCGGCCCGCTGGAAATCGACCTGGACGGCCACGAACTGCGGCTGCGGGGCGAGCCGGTCGAGCTCACCCCGCTGGAGTTCAAGCTGCTGGCCGAGCTGGCCAGGCATCCCGGCAGGGTCCTGAGCCGGACGCAGCTGCTCGAGCTGCTGGAGGGCACGACCTATGCCGCCCTGGAGCGCACCGTGGACACACACGTCAAGAACCTGCGCCGCAAGATCGAGCCCGATCCGCAGATCCCTTCCTACGTTCTGACCGTTTACGGCGTCGGCTATCGCTTCGCCAAACCGGGCGAGCTGGAAGCCGGGGGCTGACCCGATGCGCTGGCTCAAGGCCCTGGACGAACGCACCCCCTTTGGCGTCAAGCTCGCGGGGGCGTTTGCGGCCATCATCGTGATTGGGGTGGTCGTCGTGTATTTGACGCTGCAAGACACGATGCTGAACACGTTCGCGCAGTACGCGGACGAGACGAGCGTGATCCACGCGCGGGGCATGGCCCCGTTCTTCGCCTACTACTACGGACAAAACGGAGATTGGGAAGGCGTGGGCCGCTTGCTCTCGGCCATGAGCAGCGCGCACGGTCCGCTGGGCGAGCATCTCGTGCTCGTCGATGCCGCCGGGCACGTGCTCGGGCCTTCCGACTCCCCGCTGCACGATCACGTTCTGGAGCGCGCCTTGATCAACCAGGGCGCTCCCGTGATGGTGGATGGTCATCGGGTCGGAACGCTGTTGGCTAACCTCGGGTCGGCACCACCTCAATTGTTGGCCGCGCGCTTTTCGGACTCGATCCGCCGCTCCATCGCCGGGGCAGCGCTGGCGGCCGCCGGCGTCGCGCTGCTGCTGGGCGTGCTCACCGTGCGCCAGCTGACGCGTCCCCTGCGCCAGCTCAGCCACGCCTCGCACGCGGTCGCCGCCGGTGGCCTGGACCGGCGCGTGGACATCCGCTCGCGCGACGTGCTCGGACAGCTCGGCGCGGACTTCAACACCATGGCCGGCAAGCTGGAACGGTCCGAGGCGCTGCGACGGCGCATGATCGCCGACATCGCCCACGAACTGCGCACCCCCCTGACCGTGCTGCAGGGGAACCTCCAGGGTTTGAAGGAAGGCGTGTTCGAGCCGGAGCCGGCGTACTTGGCATCCCTCCACGACGAAAGCCAACTCCTGGGGCGTCTGGTCAACGACCTGCGCGACCTCTCGCTGGCCGAGGCCGGCGAGCTCGTGCTCGAGCGCGTCGAAACGTCGATCGCCGATCTGTTTCAGCGCGCGCTCCAGCCCTTAAAGCCCCTGCTGGATTCGCAACGCATCGTGATTGAGAGCGACATCCCGCTGGACTTGCCGCCCGTCTGGGTGGACCCGGACCGGATGAATCAAGTGCTGAACAACCTGCTGAGCAACGCGGCCCGACACGCGCCGGAGGGCGGAGCGATTGCGTTGCGCGCGGAGCGTCGAGACGGACACGTGCGCATTGCCGTGTCCGACACCGGTTCGGGCATTGCTCCCGAGGATCTGCCCAACGTGTTCGAGCGCTTCTGGCGCGCGGACGAGTCGCGCGCCCGCCGGAGCGGCGGGTCGGGGCTGGGGCTGGCCATCGTCAAGAACTTGGTCGAAGCCCATGGCGGCTCGGTGGGCGTCGATAGCGCGCTGGGGTCGGGGACGACTTTCTACGTCACGCTTCCCGTCGGCAGGGAAGGGCAATCCCGATGAACGTGACGCGCTTGCTCCTGGCGCTGCTGCTTGTGTGGTCGGCGTTCCCCGCCGCTTCTGGGGTAGTGATGGGGAATCAAGCCCAGCCGACTTCGCCTCAATTCGATTCGAGGTTGGACGCGTGTTGTACGCATGCTCACGCAGCCAGCCACTGCCCCAACGCGGGGGAGTGCTCCTGCCCGACGCCTGCGGCGACGGCCACCACCCACACAAGGGTTGGCTTGACGCCACTCGTGTGGGAGGCTGACCTTGCCTTAAGCATTCCACTGCGCGCCACGCGCCTGTTGCATCCGCCTGCCTGACCCCTTCCCACCGACAGTTGGTTCTTCCCGCGCCGATCGTGGGGCGTGTCCCGTCTCTGGAAGGAGTCATTCCATGTCCAAGAAAAAGCGTCACAACAGCGAGAAGCGACATCGCAATAGCGTGCGGAAAGCGGGTTATCTCGGGAGCGCGTTGCTGGGGCTGCTGCTGGTGGCCGGCGTCCTGTGGGCGACCTCACAGCCCGAAGACGAGCCCGAACCAACGGCGGCCACCGCGCCTGGCGTGCTGGAAGCGCTGCCCGCCAGCTACGACTTCGACCAGGTCAGCGTGCGGCGCGGCGAGGTCTATGCGACCTTCACGCTGCGCAACAACAGCGGCGGCGACGTCGTGCTGCGCGACATGGCCACCTCGTGCGCCTGCACCGAGGCCGCCGTGGTGGTCGAGGGCTGGGAGGGACCGCGTTTCAACATGCGCGCCCACGGCAGCAACCCGCGTGACTGGTCGCACGCCTTGGGGGCCGGGGAGACGGTCGAACTGCGCGTCTACTACGACCCGCGCGTGCACGCGGGTTTTCGGGGCCGGGCCGTGCGCGAGGTGTATCTCTTCGGGGAGAACTTGCGCGAACCCCTGACCACGGTTCGGATCTACGTCACGCAGGTGAGCTAGGAGGGATCATGAGCATGGGCAAACGCATCGTCTGGCTGCTTGCGGTCGTGGTCATCCTGGGCGGGATGGCCTGGGCCCGCTACGCGCAAGTCGACACGCCCAGGGCGCCCGAGCTGACCGTCACGCCGGCGTCTTACGACTTCGGACCGGTCAGCCAACTATCCAAGACGACGTTCGAATTGAAGAACACGGGCAACGCCCCCCTGAACCTGCTGGGCGTGAGCACCTCGTGCGGCTGCACCCAAGCGTGGTTCGAGCGCGACACCCTGCTGCCTGGAGACACCACCCCACTGCACGTGTCGTTCGACCCCAACGCCCATGAAGGGCTGGAGGGCGAGATCCTACGCCAAGTCTTCCTGCGCACGGACGCGAGAGAGAACGCCGAGCGGGTCATCGCGCTGACGGCGACCGTCGTCCAGGAGGGGGCACCGTGAAGCACCTCCTCCTGCTCCTGTTGGGCGGGCTCGCCCTGGCCTCCGCCGTCACCTCGGCGCAAACGGCGCCACTCGAACCGGCTACGATCTACTACAACGAGGCCTGCCGCGACTGTACGGCCTACATTCGGGACGATCTCGTGCCCCTGCTTACGTCGCTCGGGATCTCTGACGTCGTCTGGAAAGACTTCATCAACGAGCCTGAAAACCGCGCCGAGCTGGTGGAGCGCAGCGCCGCGCTTGGCATCCCCCCGAACCTGCAGGGCCACATGACCGTGATGCTGGGCGAGCGGATCGTGCTTCAAGGACACGTCCCACCCGACATCATCCGTGACTTGGTCCAGATGCCGCCGGAGGCGTTCGGGCGCATCGTCGTGTTTCAGGACCAGATGGCCGGCATGAACGAATCCGTGCAGAGCTATCAGGTCTGGGCCTTTGCCGGACCGGTGCGCACCCTTCCCATCGAGATACCGATTGCCGAGTACCTGGACTGGTTCTCGCAAAACCGAGACGGATTCGAGGACGAACCGCAAGAAACCTGGGGCGCGTGGACTTGGCTCCCGCTGATCGTGGGTACGGGCCTGCTGGACGGGGTCAACCCCTGCGCCTTTGCGGTGCTGCTGTTTTTCATCGCCTTTTTGTTCACGATCCACCGCGCGCGGGCCGACATGCTCAAGGTGGGCTTCGTCTACATCGGGATGATCTACCTGACGTATCTGGCCATCGGGCTGGGGTTGCTGCAGGCCATCGTGATCACCGACACGCCGCACTTCATGGCCAAGGCGGGCTCCTGGCTGCTGATCGGCCTGGGGCTCGTCAACGTCAAGGACTTCTTCTGGTATGGACGGGGTTTCTCGCTCAGCCCGTCCCACCGCATGCACCAGGCGAGCATGGACTGGCTCAAGCGCGCCACGCTGCCGGCCACGGTCGTGGGCGGCGTGCTGGTCGGCCTGTGCACCTTCCCCTGCAGCGGCGGCGTGTACGTGGCCGTGCTGGGCATGCTGTCGGCCAAGGCGTCCTACTGGTCCGGCTTCGGCTACCTGCTGCTCTACAACGTCATGTTCGTCGTCCCGTTGGTCGCGGTGCTGTTGGCCGTGGGCAACCGGCGGGCCGTCGGCCGGCTCATGCGCTGGGAGGCGGGCCACAAGCGCACGATCAAGCTCGCGCTCGGTGTCGGCATGGTGACGCTGGGGGGGGTGATCCTGATCTGGTTCGTGTGAGAGCACCTGGTCCCGAAGGGGCCTGCTCCGAGAAGAAACCTCGGCGCCGCACGTGCTCTCAAAGGCCGATCACGTCAACAGCACGTCGATGATGGGGCAGTCCGGCACGTGGCCCCCCTCACACTGGGCGGCCATCGCCTTCAAGGTGGCTTGGAGCTTGGCCAAGTCCGCGATCTTGCGCTCGATCTCGGCCAGATGGTTCAACGTGATTTCCCTGACCTCGGCGCAGGTGTAGGCGTTGGCGTTGACCAAGCTCAACAGCTCGCGCACCTCGTCCAGGTGAAAACCCAGCGCCCGTGCGCGGCGAATGAAGGTCAGGCGCTTGATGTGGTCGTCGCTGTAGAGCCGAAAGCCGCCCGGAGAGCGCTCCGGCTCTGGCAGCAGGCCGATGCGCTCGTAATAGCGGATCGTCTCGATGCGGCAGCCCGTGAGCTCGGAGACGACCCCGATGGTGGGCTTTCGTTGATCAGCTGCTGGCATGGCTGCTTCTCCCTTGACCCTGTAGTGGCTATAGAGTGTAGCATGAATGCCAACGCTCGCAAACGGGCACGACTAAGGAGGCGCCATGCACATCGCACTACCGGATCGACTCGTAGAAGTCCACCAGTTCATCCTTCGATCGTTTGCCGTCACGGATCAGTGTCCGCTTATCAACTTCTTTTGTTCCCATGAGCACGTCGATGGGGTGGCCTCGGCCCACCCCGGCCCGGCAACGAAACCTCTTACCTTAGCGCAAGGGTTGGCGCACGGGGCGCGCAGCTTTGGCCCTATGATGACCTACGCACAGGGCGGGTGTTGCTGAGGGTGTCTCCGCAAACGGCGACGAAAGCGGCACGTAGACAACGCCTGTTTCTTGTGGGGCTTGCCTTGTGGACGGGCAGCGGGGCCACGATCTTCATGCTGTTGCTGGCTGCTGGGTATGCGATGTGGGGGCAAGGGCTGACCCAGATGCCCGAGTTCCTGCCGGTGATGCACGGCTTTGCCCGGACCTATGCCTGGATGATCTGGGTCCCCTCGCTGATCGTGCTGGCCCTCGTGTGGGTCTACAGCCACAAAAACTTCCCGGCGCTAGCCAATCGTATTTGGGCCGGGCTGGGGGCCGGCGCCGTGGCCACCTTGGCGCTGGACACGTTCCGGCAACTGGGCGTGATTCACGGGTGGCTGCCCATGGACACCGTTCAGCTCTTCGGCAAGATGATCCTGGGGCCGCAGTCGCCCGAGCTGGCCTGGACGACCGTAGGCTTGGCGTACCACTTTCTCAACGGCGCGAGCTTCGGCGCGTTTTACGCGATCGTCTGGGGTAAAGCCCACTGGATGTGGGCCGTGGCTTGGGCGCTTCTGGTCGAGCTCGGCATGATGACCCTGCCCCCGATGGCCCCGACGGTGGGGCTCTTTGGCAGTCAAACCGGCGGCCCCGCACTCTTTTTGATCACGCTCGTGGCCCACCTCGCCTACGGGGCGATGCTCGGTTTGTTGGTGCAGTATTGGGTCAAAGCAAAGGGAAGCGTGTTGTCCCTGCTGTCCAATCCAACGATATCGCAAAAGGAGAGCTAAATGACTCTGGAGTTACAGTCCACCCTCACCTGTCCGCGTTGCGGCTTCGCGAAAGAGGAGACCATGCCCAGCGACGCCTGTCAGTGGTTTTACAAGTGCGCCAATTGCGGGGAAACGCTCACGCCCGAGGAAGGGGATTGTTGCGTGTTCTGCTCTTACGGCAGCGCGGCCTGCCCGCCGGTGCAACAAGGGGGGCGCAGCTGCTAAGGTGGGCTTCCGGGCCCGTGGGGGCGTCCCTAACGGCACGGGCCCAGATTGGAGGCAGGCCTTGACCTCGACCCCGATCGCGCTCTCGTTTCAGGACTTGCAAAAGACCTATCCCAACGGAACCAAAGCCCTGCGCGGCTTGACCCTCGATGTCCATGAAGGCGAGTGTTTCGGGCTGCTGGGGCTCAACGGCGCCGGCAAGACCACCAGCATCAACGCCGTGGCGGGCCTGGTACGACCCAACGGCGGGCGCGTGCTGGTGAGCGGCTTCGACGCCGTGCGCCAGTATCGGCAAGCCCATCGACAGGTGGGCATCGCCGCGCAGGAGATCGTGCTGGACGAGCGTTTCCTCAACGTGCGACAAATCCTGATCTACCAGGCGGGCTACTTCGGAATGCGCAAGCGCGAGGCCGCGCACCGAGCGGACGCCCTGCTGGCGGAGTTCGGCCTCGACGACCGCCGCTACGCCCCCGTGCAAGAACTGTCGGGCGGGATGAAGCGCCGCCTGGTGCTGTGCAAGGCGCTCATGCACGACCCTCCCACGCTCATTCTCGACGAGCCCACCGCCGGCGCCGACGTGCCCCTGCGTCGCCAACTCTGGGACAAGGTGCAGCGGCTCAACCGGGCGGGCAAGACCGTCCTGCTCACAACCCATTACCTGGAGGAGGCCGAGCGCCTCTGCCAACGCGTGGCCATTCTGCATCGGGGCCGGATCGTCCGGTTGGGGCCGCCCGAGGCCCTCGTGCGCGAATCGGTCCCGACTTGGGTCGCCATCCAAACCGACCCGCCCTTGACGCAGGTCCCGGCCGAGGTGCCGGCGACGCTCTCGCCAAGACTGGACGCCGGCGACCTCTACCTGCGCGGCACGTTGCACGACCCGGAGGTCATCCGGGTGCTCACGGCGCTGGCTCGCCAAGGCGCCGGCGTGCGTTCGCTGGAACAGCAAACGGCCCGGCTGGAGGACGCCTTCGTCGAGCTGACCAAGGAATCCGCATGATTGGTTTCTACACGCTGTTCAAGCGCGAGGTGGCCCGCTTCCTGCTGGACGCGCTCGACACGATCGCCCCGCCCACGGCCTCGGTGTTGCTCTACCTGCTCATCTTCGGCACGGTGCTGGGGCCGCGCCTGGGGGCGGTCGAGGGGATGCCCTTCGCGCAGTTCATGGTGCCGGGCCTGTTGCTGATGGCCGTGGTGATGAACTCCTTCCTGAACCCGGCCTACAGCGTGTTCCAGTCGCGCTGGGACGGCAACATCGCCGACTTGCTCAGCAGCCCGCTATCCAGCGCGCAGATCGCGCTGGCCGTCATCCTGGCCGGCATGGTGCGCGGCCTGATCGTGGGCGCCCTGGTGGCGCTGGTGGCCTGGGGGTTGATCGGGTTTCAATGGGCCCATCCCTGGCTCAGCGCGTTGTACCTGGCTCTCGTGTCGCTCACCTTCGCCAGCCTGGGGAGCGTGGTGGGGCTGTGGACGCGGGGCTGGGAAGAGGTCAACGCCATCACGGTGTTCGTGCTGGACCCGCTCGTGCTGCTGGGGGGCGTGTTCTACTCGCTCGAGATGGTGCGCGGCGTACCCCTGCTGAACGCCCTGACCGCGGTCAACCCGTTCACCCGCATGATCGGCGGCCTGCGCTTTGCCATGCTGGGAACGGCGGAGATCCCGCTGTGGCAGGGACTTGCGCTCACGGCGAGCTTGGCCGTAGTTGCGCTGGCGTGGGCGCTGTGGCTATTTCGACGTGGCTACCACTTGAAGGTGTGACCTAACGATGTAGCCATCACTTGCCTACAAGATGAAAGGGTTGTTGTCAAGAGGCGAGCAGCATGAGCCAAGTCTAGCGTGGCACATGCATGATCAAGCGCAAGGCTCACACCCTCTTCATGGCAAGCCAAGGTGACCCACTCTGGATTCCTTATGCGTTGACGGAAGCGTGAATTCACCGATTCTTCTCTGAACGTGATAGCTCCGTGAACTCAAAAAGCCGGCTGCAAAAGGAGTTGGCCCTAACGGTCGCTTTTGATGGCCCATTGCGGTGCACGAACTGCAAGCACCTTAACCTGATTCTCCTCAGTCAAGTTCTCTGGGAGCAGAGCCGGGTTGTAGCGCCCGCCGTGCTGCAGGCTGCCGGCGGCGCTCAGGATCGCGTCGCGGTAGCGCCGGTGGACGAGGCGATAGGCGCGTCCCTCGAACGAACGCGGCGCCTGTGCAGGGTGCGGTCTTCGAGCGAGGGGGCGTCGGGCATTCAGCCCCTCAAGCCGGGATGCCCCACTCGACCCGGTGGAACGGTCCGGGCAACGGAGCGGCGGGACGCGCGCCTCCCTCAGTGCGCCCGGCGCGGCGGCGGGACCTCGAACTCGAAGCGGCCGGAGGCGATCATGTCCAGCGTCTGCTCGATCGTGGGCCGGTCGCCCCAGTACGTTCCGAAGTAGGCCAGCTGCACCGTCCCGTCGGGCGCGACGATCACCGTGCTGGGGCGGTTGACGTACTCGGAGTGCACCGCGAACTGCCACGGGTCGACGCCGTAGCGCAGGCCCACCGTGGCGGCGCGGTCCACCAGGTGCGGCCACCAGCGGCCCTCGGCGTAGCGCGCCTGCGGGGCTTGGCCGCCGAAGTTTTTGGCGAACCAGTAGGCGGGCAGGAGCTCCTGGCCGGCCATCACGCGCGCGCGGAAGCGGTCCTGGCACTCCAGCGTGAGGACTTGCACGCCCAGGCGCTCGGCGCGCTCGCGCATCGCGATCAGGTCGTGGAACTCGTGGTGGCACACCGGGCACCAGTCGGCAAAGATCCAGATCAGCACGACGGTGTGCTCACCGGTGAGGTCGGAGAGGCGCCACGGCCGGCCGTCGGTGTCTCCTAGCTCGAAGTCGGGAGCGGGGTCGCCGGCGCGCACACGCCCAAAGGTGGCCTCGTCGAGCGCGGCGAAAGCCTGGGCCAGTTCGGGTTCCACGCGTGCCCCTTGGCGCGCTCGCTCCGCCGCCAGCGCGCACTGGTGGCGCACGTCCGCGCTCGGGTCGGCCTCGGCCCGCGCTTGCAACAGCTCGCCGGCCGTGGCCAACTGACCCAGGGCAACCGCGGCCTGCGAGCGCACGATGAGCGCGTCGTCCTCCCGCAGGCTCGCGCCCAGCAGATCGGCTGCCGCGTCCACCCCGCGCGCGCCCAGGGCCATGGCGCTGAGCTGGCGCACGTGCGGGCTCTCGTCTTTTAGGCCTGCGATCAGGTCCCCGTCGGCGCTCTCGCCGAGCTGGACGAGGTCGCGCAGCGCCAGCGTGCGCACGCGCCAGTCGGGGTTGACCAACTCGGGGATGCCGTCGAACCCGGTCTTGGGATCGACCGTGAAGCCGTCCTCCAGGGGGCGGAAGCCGTGGTCGCGGACCCGTTGAAAGATGGCCGCTGCGCTCGTGTGCGGTTGGGCTTGATCCATGGATGCGCTCCTTGTGGAAAAGGGTGAAGCAAGCGGCTGCTTGTACGCGAGTGATCGCTTGCCGGCTCCGTTCCAGGGTACCGCGCGCTCGGCACCAGTGAAAGTGATACCGGCAGTTGCGTCGCCGGCGAGCAGCGTGGTATCGTTACTGTTAGGAGGCCAAATGCCACCGCTCAACTTCGAAGTGTACGTGATGGTCGAGCCGGACGATGACGGGTTTCACGTTTATTGTCCTGCACTCAAGGGGCTGCACGTGGCCGGCGCGACCGAAGCAGAGGCACTGCAAAGCGCGCGCGATGCGGTTCTCGCTTACATCCGCTCATTGATGAAGCACGGCGACCCGATCCCCTTGGGTATCCTGCCCCAAGATGAGGTGCCGAGCAAAACGCATCACGGCCGGCACGCTGAGAAATTGGCGGTCGCCACAGCGTAGAGATGGCCTTCCCCGAGGACATGAAAAGGTTCAAGCTCATCAAGAAGAAGTGATGATTGATGGCCCCGCTGTACTTCATGGTCGGAGGCGTTTTGTTTGTGGTCGTTGCAATGGCGGGCCTGTTCATCTTCCTCGACTGGCGCAACCGCCACAAACGCACCTGAGCCCATGAGCAAATACCAGGACATGAACGCGACTTGGCGGCCACGTTCGTCGTGAGGGTTCAAGGCGACAGCATGGACGGAGCCGGCATCCGCTCAGGCGACTACCTGCTGCTGGACCGCTCGCTGGAGCCGGCCGACGGCAAGATCGTGGTGGCCGTCGTGGACGGCGAGCTCACGGTCAAGCGCCTGCGCCGGCGTCGCGACCGCGCGTGGCTGGCGGCCGACAACGACGCTTACCCCGCCATCGAGCTCACCGAAGACCGGGACGTGCAGATTTGGGGTGTGGTGACCTTCAGCATCAACCGACACTGACCATGCCGGTGTTCGCCCTGGTCGACTGCAACAACTTCTACGTCTCCTGCGAGCGCGTCTTTGCTCCTGCGCTGGAGGGCGCCCCGCGGTCATAGCCCATGCTGTGCGGGTCGGATTAACCGAGTTTCGTGCCCCACAGGTAGGCCTTGGCGGAACGGGCAACCCCGTTTCCCGCTTCGACGAGGGGGCGAAGGTGTGATTCGAAACGCCGGGCTTCATCAGCACTCAAGGCCTGGGCCATGGCTTCTTTGAGAGAAGGGATCTTGGGGTTGCCCGACACGTTCGAAAACGATTCCCAATCATCAGGTGACTTTGGAACCACGGCTGCCTCGTATGCGAGATGGACTTCCTCGAAGCCTGCACCTATGGCCAGGCTCAACAGATCGCGTTCGTCGAAGTTGAGCATCGGATCGACGTCGGGGGGCTGGATGCGCTGGTAGACGTCCTTGATCTTTTGGGCGATCTCTGCGATGGAAGAGACATCAAACCCCAAGAAGAGATGATCCGGCTCCGGCCTGCCAAACCGGTTGATCGGTTCGAAAAGCGAAAAGCGCCCGCCAGGCTTTAGCACGCGATAGAACTCCTGGAACGTTCGGGCCTTGTCATCGACGTAGATGAGCACAGACCGCGTCGTGACCACGTCGACCTCGCCGTCAGCCAACGCGGTCAAGTCGTCCGCCGATGCGTTCACAAACCGGCAGCATTCGAGAACTCCCATCTCTTCGGCGGTCTTGTGGCTGGCGTCCAACAACGGCTGGGAGATATCGCAGAAGATGACCTGGCCACTTCCTTCCAAGCGCTCCAGCGCTCCAAAGGCGATCAACCCGTCTCCCGCGCCCACGTCCAGGAGCGTTTCCCTGCCCTGGAGTTGCGCGTGCTCGAGTATCCGGTTCCGGATTGGGATCAGATGCTTTAGGAAGGAATCGCGGCGTTTGGAGTCGCCACCGAAGCGACGCGCCAGCAGCCATTCCGACCAGATATCGTTCCCGACCTGGGGGTGGTCCACAGGTTTCGCCTCCTGTTTTACTGTCAGCGGATTCCGGCCCCGGAGCATTCATGATACATGGGGCCGATTGGGGTGCGTATACACCGTGGGGCGAGATCGTCGAGTTCAACGCCCCAACACCGCGTACCGGAACGCCCGCCAGCGCGAGGCCGGCTGCGCCTCGTCCTTCGGCGGGGGCAGCTGGCGCTGCAGGTGGTCCAGGCCGTGCTCGACTACGTCGAGCGGAAAGAGGGAAAACAGAGCTGATAGCGCTCGAAATCGTTCTCCTCAGCTTGCTGCTCTTGCTGGGGTGGCTGTTGGCAGCCGCCGGCCTGACGACTTGGCTCTGGAATCCCGGCGGGCGGGCTCACAAGTAGTTGTACCCCAGCGCGGCGGCGATCGCGGGCAGGACGGCCAGCGCCGCGCCCAACAGCTGGACCCCGAAGAAGTCCTGGCCGAGGCGGGGTTCCCCGGCCGGGCCGGCGCCCGGCGCCGGCGGCCCCATGAGGTCGGACAACTGCTGCGCGGTCAGCAGGTACAGGAGCGACTGCGAGGCGAACACCGCGCCGACCGCCCCGAGCACGCTGCCCTCGCGGCCCTGCAGCCCGGCGGTGGCCACCAACCCTCCGATCGCGCCCAGACCGCTGCCCATGCCTAAACCGCTGCCGAAGAACATCATGGGCGCGGCGGCACGAATCATGCACGCCTGCATCCGCTCGAATGCCTCCTCGGGGCTTTGGGTTTGGCTTGGCGGAGAGACGTGCTGGCACACCGAGAACGCGTCCCCCAGGACCGGGAACGAAATGGCCATGCCCAGCAGCGAGCCGAGCGTCTGGCCGGCCAGCGCGCCGGCGGCCTGCAGGGCCTGGTCGCCCAGCGGGGCGGGCTCGGCCGCGGCCGGCACGGCGGCCAGCAGCGCGATGAGCGATGAGATCAGCAAGAGTGCGGTGAGT
>CAZNGF010000010.1:0-3686 GCA_964572855.1 uncultured Thermotogae bacterium
GCATCGCGTTCCAGGGCTTGCCGCCGCTGGCGCCCTGGCACTGGGCGATCGTGGCCTGGCTGGCCGCGGTCAACACGGCCTTTGCCTTCACGCTCTGGAACCACACGCTCAAGCGGCTGAGCGCGATGGAGTCCAGCGTCCTCAACAACACGATGCTGATCCAGATCGCTCTGTTGGCCTGGGTGTTCCTGGGCGAGGGGCTCGGCGGCTTCGAGATCGCGGGCCTGGCGTTGGCGGCGGCGGGGGCGTTGCTGGTGCAACTGCGGCGGTAGGATAGCTTGTCGGGGCGCACGGCCGTGCGCCCCGAGCCCATGAGCTCCTTCCTCGACATGGGGCCAGTGTATCAAACCAAACGGTCGGAGGCCGACCCGCGCGATACAATCGAACGCGCGTACGCCCCTGTGGGCAAGAGCCGAATCGAAATTGGACGATCGAACGATTCGAGGCCCGAAGCGAGACGCGGCGGCGGTTTCGCCCCCACGAACCCGCTGCCGGGCGGGAAAGCGGGGCCAAAGCCGAATAAGTCTCAACTGGCCGCGTTCTTGAACTCGTGAGGGGTGCGTCATAGTATGAGCGAGCCAACGCCAAAACGCGAAAGGGGCGGGCAAAGGCAGGAGCAGCCGACCACCATGAGCTTCGATTCACTCGACGTCCTCGCGCGCGCCAACCCGGACTACGTCGATCGTCTCTATCGGCAGTACAGGCAGGATCCGAACAGCGTGGACGAGCGCTGGGCGCTCGTGTTCGCCGGCTACGAGTTCGCGCTCAGCTCGGGCGCGGCCGCGACGCCGGCCGGGCCGCAGAACCCGCCGGGCGTGCTGGACTTGGTTCACTCGTTCCGCGCCTTCGGCCACCTGATCGCCGACAGCGACCCGCTGGGCCAGTGCCCCACCGAGCACCCCTTCTTCGAGGAGGTCGAGTCGCGCTTCGCGCCCGAGGACCTGGCGCGCACCGTCACCAGCCCGTTCCACGGGCTCGAGACCACGACGCTCAAGCAGCTCGAGGCCGCGCTGCGCGAGACGTACTGCGGCGGGTTCACGGTGGAGTTCATGCACCTGTTCGACAAGGAGCGGCGCGACTGGCTGCTGGAGCGCATGGAGCCGGCGCGCAACCGCCCCCAGCTCGAGCCCAACGACCGCCGCCGCGTGCTCAAGCGGCTCATCATGGCCGAGGGCTTCGAGCGCTTCCTGCACACCAAGTACCGCGGCAGCAAGCGCTTCTCGCTGGAAGGGGGGGAGGCACTCATCCCGCTGCTCGACACGCTGGTCGAGGAGACCCACCGGCGCCAGGTCGAGGAGATCGTCTTCGGCATGCCGCACCGCGGCCGGCTCAACGTGCTGGGCCACATCCTGAAAAAACCCTACGAGAACATCTTGGCCGAGTTCGAAGGGCTGCAGGAGCAGGAGGACGTCAAGTACCACCTGGGCTACTCCCACGACCACGTCACCAGCGAGGGGCACAAGATCCACCTCACGCTGAGCGCCAACCCCAGCCACCTGGAGGCCGTCGACCCGGTCGTGCTGGGCATGGTGCGCGCCAAGCAGACCGCGCGCGCTGATGCCAACCGGGAGCGCGTCATCCCCGTGCTCATGCACGGCGACGCGGCCTTCACGGGCGAGGGCATCGTCTACGAGACGCTCGAGCTCTCCAGCCTGGACAGCTTCACCATCGGCGGGACGATCCACATCCTGATCAACAACCAGGTGGGCTTCACCACCGACCCCGAGGACGGGCGCTCGACCCCGTATGCCTCCGACGTGGCGCGCGTGCTGCAGGCGCCCGTGTTCCACGTCAACGCCGACGACCCCGAGGCGGCCGTCTGGGCCGCCGAGCTGGCCTTCGGCTTCCGACAGCGCTTCAAAACGGACGTGTTCATCAACCTGGTGTGCTACCGGCGCTACGGCCACAACGAGCTGGACGACCCGACCTTCACCCAGCCGCGCATGTACGCCGTCATCAAGAACCACCCCACGGTGGACCAACGCTACGAAGGGCGCCTGGTCGACGACGGCGCCATCACGCCCGAGGACGCGCAGGCGATGCGCGACGAGGTGCGCGACCGGCTCGAAGAGGCCCTCAAGACCGCGCGCGAGCACAAGGAGATCCCCAAGGTGGACCGCCCCTTCGAGGGCGAGTGGGCCGCGTTCGGCCCCGCCGGCGAGGACTGGACGGCCCGGACCCGGGTCGAGCCCGAGCGGCTTAAGCAAATCGCCGAGTCCATCACGCGCTTGCCCGAGGGGTTCACGCCCCACGCGCGCATCCCGAAGTTGTTTGGGCAGATGCGCGATTTGGTCGCAAGCGGCCGGGGGCTGCACTGGGCTGCCGGCGAGACGCTGGCCTACGGGGCGCTGCTGTTGGAGGGGACCCCCGTGCGCCTCTGCGGCCAGGACAGCGCACGCGGGACCTTCTCGCACCGCCACGCCGTGCTGTTCGACGCCGAGACGGGCGAGCCTTACGTCCCGCTCAACCACATCGAGGAAGGGCAAGCGGAGATCGAGGTCGTCAACTCGCCACTGAGCGAGGCGGGCGTGCTGGGCTTCGAGTACGGCATGTCGAGCGCCGACCCGTACCGTCTGTTCATCTGGGAGGCGCAGTACGGCGACTTCGCCAACGGCGCGCAGGTCGTGATCGACCAGTTCATCGCCAGCGCCGAGGCCAAGTGGAAGCGCCAGAGCGGGCTCGTGCTGCTGCTGCCCCACGGCTACGAGGGCCAGGGGCCCGAGCACTCCAGCGCGCGCCTGGAGCGCTACCTGCAGCTGTGCGCCGACCGCAACATGCAGGTGATCCACCCCACCACGCCCGCGCAGATCTTCCACGCGCTGCGGCGCCAGATGCACCGCCCGTTCCGCAAGCCGCTGGTCGTGATGTCCCCCAAGAGCATGCTGCGCCACAAGGAGGCCGTCTCGGACCTGGCGGATTTCACCGAGCGCGACTTTTCACTCGTGTTGCCCGACCCGAGTGCGCCTGAGCCCGAAGGCGTGCGGCGCGTGCTGCTGTGCTCGGGCAAGGTCTACTACACGCTGAGCGCGGCGCGCGCCGAGCGCGAGCTCGGGGACGAGGTCGCGCTCGTGCGCGTCGAGCAGCTCTACCCCTTCCCGGCGGACGAGACCCTGGCCGCCGTCGGGGCCTACCCCCAGGAGGCCGAGGTGCTCTGGGTGCAGGAGGAGCCGCAGAACCAGGGCGCGTGGCCCTTCGTCGGGCCGCGGCTGCACCACCTGCTGGAGGGGCGCGGCGTGCGCTACGTGGGCCGGCCGGCCTCGGCCAGCCCGGCCACGGGCAGCTTCAAGGTGCACCAGGCCGAGGAGAAGGCGTTGGTGGACGCCGCGTTCGACCTGGAGCGCCAGGGCGCGCCGGTGGGCGAACCCGTGACCGCGCAGCGCTCGGACGCGGCGCAGCAGGACAACCCGTCCCCGACGGCCGACGGGGACGAGAGCGCGAAGGCGAAGACCGGGAAGCTGTGGGACGCTTGATTCGGCGCTCCGCGCGGGTACGATCGAGGATATCACGCACTCAGGAGGCATCGGAACGCGATGGCAGACGCGGTTGAGATCAAGATCCCGTCGTTGGGCGAGTCGATCACCGAGGGCGTGATCGCCAGTTGGGTCAAAGGGGACGGCGAACACGTCGAGGCCGACGAGACGCTCATCGAACTCGAGACCGACAAGGCCGTCATGGAGATCCCCTCG
>CAZNGF010000010.1:3786-45737 GCA_964572855.1 uncultured Thermotogae bacterium
CCCGGCACGGGCAAGGGCGGCCGGCTCACCAAGGCCGACGTGCTCGACTACCTGGAGGCCAAGCCCGAGTCCGACGAGCAGAAATCCGATTCCAAGGCAAGCACCGAGGCCGCTGCCGAGCCGACGACCGCCTCCGACGAGGAAGTGCGCCGCGAGCCCATGAGCCGCATCCGCCAGCGCATCGCCCAGCGCCTGGTCGAAGCGCAACAGAACGCGGCCATCCTGAGCACCTTCAATGACGTGGACATGTCGGCGGTGATGGCGCTCAGGAAGAAGTACAAGGACGCCTTCGAGCAGAAGCACGGCGTCAAGCTGGGCTTCATGTCGCTGTTCGGGCGCGCCGTGATCCAGGCCCTGCGCGAAATCCCCCAGCTCAACGCCCAGATCGAGGGGACGGATATCGTCTACCACCAGCACGTCCACCTCGGCATCGCGGTCAGCACCGAGCGCGGCCTCATGGTCCCCGTCGTGCGCTACGCCGATCGCATGAGCGTTCCCGAGCTGGAGCGCGCCGTCGGCGAGTTGGCGGCCAAGGGCCGCGACGGCAAGATCACGCCGGACGACCTCTCGGGCGGCACGTTCAGCATCTCCAACGGCGGGATCTTCGGCTCGTTGCTGTCGACGCCCATTCTCAATCCCCCGCAGTCCGGCATCCTGGGAATGCACCGCATCGAGGAGCGCCCCGTGGCTATCGATGGGCAGGTCGAGATCCGGCCCATGATGTACCTGGCCGTCTCCTACGACCACCGCCTGGTCGACGGGCGCGAGGCCGTGACTTTCCTCAAGCACGTCAAAGAATTTCTGGAGGACCCGCAGCGCCTGCTGCTTGAAATCTGATTGAATCCCAAACGTGGGGCCCGCTGTGTGGGCCGCGATGTTGCGATTCGGCCCGCACAGCTTGCCCTACATGTCTGTGACCCCGCACAATTGGTCAAACCCACGTCGATGCGCTAAGGTGAACCGCATTCCCCGCGACGAGGTTGAGCGCCCATGAGCGAAAACCCAACGTACGACCTGATCGTGATCGGTGCCGGGCCGGGCGGCTACGTGGCCGCCATCCGCGCCGCGCAGTTGGGCCTGCGCGCCGCCTGTGTCGAGAAGGAGCCCCAGCTGGGCGGGACGTGTCTGCGCGTGGGCTGCATCCCCTCCAAGGCGCTGCTCGACTCCAGCGAGCTGTTCCACCAAGCCCGCCGGAACTTCCAGGAGCACGGCATCCAGCTGGGCGAGGTCGGGCTGGATCTATCCAAGATGCTCAAGCGCAAGGATAAGATCGTGGACGGCCTCGCGCAGGAGGTGGACGGGCTGTTCAAGAAGCACAAGGTCGCGCGCGTCCAGGGCACGGCTTCGATCTTGGAGCCCGGCAAGGTCAGGGTCACGGGGGACAAGAACACACAGACGTTGGAGTCCAAACACGTGCTGATCGCCACCGGCTCGACGCCGGCCGCGCTGGCGGACGTGCCCTTCGACGGCAAGCGCGTCGTGAGCTCGACCGAGGCGCTCTCGTTTGCCAAGGTCCCCGAGCGGTTGCTGGTGATCGGCGGTGGCTACATCGGGCTGGAGCTGGGCTCGGTGTGGGCGCGGCTGGGCAGCAACGTGACCGTGGTCGAGATGCTGGACCGAATCGTGCCCCACATGGACGCCGAGCTGAGCAAACGGCTCCAGCAGGCGCTGGAGCGCCAGGGCTTGCAGTTCGTGCTCTCGGCCAGGGCGGCGGGCATGGAGGCGCAGCAGGACGGGGTGCGCGTCCTACTCCAGACCCGGGACGGTGGCAAGCGCTTCGAGACCGTGGAACGCGTGCTGGTGGCCGCCGGCCGCAGGCCCCACACCGAGGGGCTCGGCCTGGAGCCGCTCAAGATCGAGACCGACAAGGCGGGGCGCATCATCGTGGACGAGCGCTACGAGACGTCCGTCCAAGGGATCTACGCCATCGGCGACGTGATTCCGGGGTTGATGCTGGCGCACAAGGCGGAAGAAGAGGGCATCGCCGTGGCCGAGTTGCTTGCGGGGCAGGCCGGGCACGTGAACTACGGGGCCATCCCGTCCGTGGTTTACACGCACCCCGAGTTCGCCTCCGTCGGCAAAACCGAGGCCGAGTGCCAGAACGAGGGGATCGCGGTTCGCATCGGGAAGTTCCCCTTCAAGGCCAACGGCCGCGCGCGCGGCGCGGGCGAGACCGACGGTTTGGTCAAGCTGTTGGCCGACGCCGGCACCGATCGCGTGCTGGGCGTCCACATCTTGGGTCCGCACGCCTCGGACCTGATCGCCGAGTGCGCCCTGGCGCTGGAATTCTCGGCCAGCGCCGAGGACATCGCCCGCACCTGCCACGCCCACCCCAGCTTCCCCGAGGCCATCAAGGAAGCCGCCCTGGACCTGGCCGGCCGGGTGATTCACACGTAGAGCCTCCGCCCCTTCACTCCCGCGACGTCATTCTGAACGAAGTGAAGAATCTCCCCCGCTATCCGCGTCCCCAATTGAAACCACAGGACGGCTTGGGTAGAATGTGGCGCACCGTGCCGGCGTAGCTCAGAGGCAGAGCAACGGTTTCGTAAACCGTAGGTCGGTGGTTCGACTCCACTCGCCGGCTCCACCCAACCCTTGATTCTCAAATTCAAACCGTTCGGTTGAGCAGGCGATTCGTGACGGGCGTGCTCCCCGGCGATCAGCGCCAATGTGCCGCGATCCTTCGGCGAGCGACGGACCTCGTCCAGGCCGGCTTGCAGCGCCTCCAGCGTCAGGTGGGTGGCTTCGGTCATGTGGCGTACCTCGCAGCGGGGAATGGTCACTCAATCGTATATGGGGATGAAGTAGGGGCGCTTTGCGAAGCGCCCCTACGGCTTTCATCACCCGCCGGTGAGCACGTCGGACCAAGCGCGCAGCCAGCCCTCCAGGTTCTCGCCGACGCGCTCGGCGTCGAGGGCGACGGGCTGGGGGGGCTGGACGGCGTTCTGGTAGAACTTGACCGGCAGCAGCGCCTCGGGGTTGCTGGGGAACATCCACTCCGAGGTCGGCAGCAGCGCCTGCACCTCGCGCGAGAGCAGGAAGTCCACGAAGCGGCGCGCCAGCTCGGGCTGGTCGGTCGAATCCACCACGCCCGCGCCGAACACGGTGCGGTAGCCCTGGTTGTTCAGCAGCAGGACGCGGATCCGCTCGCTCCCGTTCACGATCACGTCGAAGGCGTGGTCGGTCGAGAAGCTCACCATCATGGGGGCCTCGCCCTGGGTGAACAGGTTGAACGCCTCGGTCCAGCCCGGCGTCACGGTGAGCACGTTGGGCAGCAACTCGCGCCAGTAGTCCAGGTAGCCGGGATCGCCCAGATGGTGGATCGTCCAGAGCAGGAAGCTCAGGCCCGGACTGCTGGTGCGCGGGTCCTGCACGAGCAGCGCGTCCCGGAAGCGCGCGTCCAGCAGGTCCTCGAACGTGCGCGGCAGTTCGTCTTCGGCAATTTGCTCGGCGTCGTAGACGAGCGTGATGAAGCCGTGCTCGTACGGCACGAGCCGGTTCATCGGATCGAAGCGCAGGTCCGCCGGGATGCGGGCCAGGTTCGGGACGGCCTCTTCGTTCAGCGGGACGAACGCCCCGTCGCGCGTGGCGGTGCGCAGGTCGTTGGCCTCGACGCCGATGAAGACGTCTGCGGACGTCCCGCCGCTGTCGCGCTCGGAGCGCAGGCGCGCCAGCATCGCGCGCGAGTCGTCCGTGGCCACGAACTGCACGTCGGTCCCGCTGGTCTCCTCGAAGCGGGACGCGATCTCTCTGGCCGGGCCGAAGGAGACGAAGCTGTCGTAGGTATAGACCACCAAAGGCGTTTGACCGTGCCCGCCCACGGGAATCAGCGCGGCCAGCAGCAGCGCCAGCGCGCCCCATTGCAGCGTGCGTGTCATCGGGATTCCTCCTCGGTGCGTCGGGCAAGGGGGAGGATTAGGCGCGCGGTCCGGGCGAGGAAGCGTCCTGTGGGTTGAAGAGGGTGGTGTGCGTCCAGTTGCATCCCTCCGCCGGTGTCATCCGGATCAGGTTCAAAGGGTCGAAGCCGTGGCTTCCTCTCAGCCCGCCCGCGCGGGCTCCCCTTGCTCCCTTTACCCTAACGAACCAGCTCGGGGTTTGCAACGGGGGGGGGACGTGTTGGCTTGAGCACTCGGCTAAAAGAGAAAAGGGTGCGCCCGCAAGCGAGCGCACCCTCCGAGCCGATGCTTCGTGTGGTCTTACTTCTTCTTCTCTTCGCGGCTCACGTAGTCGAGCACCGCCTGCACCACCATGTAGTTGAGCGAGCGGTCGTTTTTCTCGCCCAGCTTGTAGAGGCGCTCGAGCGGCTTTTCCTTCTGGAACCGCTGCGGGACGTAGATCGAGATGCGCGTGAAGTCGGTCGCCATTGGCTTCACCACCTTATGATAGAAGTTCTACGCAGTATCATAATCCGTTTTCGATAGTTTTACAACCCGGTCAAAAAACAGGAAAGGGGCTTGAGAATTGCGTCATGAACGATCAAGCTAAGTTATAACAAGGGATTCTAAGCAAAACACATGGGGACGCTAGCGCGCGGAGCCGAAGTACCCGTTCATGAAGCCGAACTGATTCAAGGGCCAGACGCGCAGGAACGGCTCGCCGATGAACTCGTCCTCCTCGACGAAGCCCCAGAAACGGCTGTCCAGGCTGTTGCGCGAGTTGTCCCCCAGCACGAAATAGTGGTCCTGGGGCACGGTCCAGGTTTGGTCGCCCATCTTGCCGCCCTTGTAGTACTTGCGCTCGAAGGCGTCCCCGTTGAGCTTGCCGCCGTTGATGTAGACCCCGCAGGTCTCGGCCGGGTGCTGGGCGCAGTCCTTGATCTGGACGGTCTGGCCGCCGGTGGCGATCAGGCGCTTGACGTAGCGCACGCGGTCGCCGTCGCCCTCGTCGTGCCAGAACACGATGATGTCGCCCGGCTGGGGGGAGCGGAAATAGAAGGAGAGCTTGTCGACGAAGAAGCTGGAGTCGGCGTGGATGGTGGGCTCCATCGACCCCGTCGGCACGCGCATGCGCACGACCACGAAGCTCATGGTGAACCAGGCCAGCAGCGCGGCCACGGCCAGCACCTGCACCCAGTCGAGCGCCCAGTCCACCCCCGGCCCCGTGCGCAGGCCCGCCCGGTTCAGCAGGCGCGAGAGGAACGGCTTGGGGCGGCGTTGGCTCGCGTCGTCCTCGAAGCCCGGCCAGTCCGCGTCGTCGGGGAAGCCCCACGCCGTGTGCGGCGGGGGCCAGGAGCCGGCTTCGGCGGTGGCGCCGACCGACGAAGGGGGCTCTTCGGGATGGCGGTGCTCGGTGGACCTCTCGTCCATCAGCGGCGCTTCTTGCGGGTTCGGGTTCGCAGGTAATACGGTCGGGCCTGGCGCACGTGCCCGGCGGTCATCACCTCGATCTGGGTGATCTTGGGCGAGTACACCGGGTACACTTTCTCGACGCCGATGCCTGAGGAGAGCTTGCGTACGGTGAACATGGCGTTGGGGCCGCTCCCGCTGCGCTTG
This sequence comes from uncultured Thermotogae bacterium, assembly GCA_964572855.1. Taxonomy (GTDB): domain Bacteria; phylum Bipolaricaulota; class Bipolaricaulia; order RBG-16-55-9; family JAJCYT01; genus CAZNGF01. Next base: position 9,279 of record CAZNGF010000010.1, read on the forward strand.
AGCACGGTTCCCTCGAACACCTGGATGCGCTCTCGATCCTGGCCGCCCTCGCGCACGCGTTCGTGCACGCGGACGAGGTCGCCCGGTTGGAACTCGGGTCGCTTGCCATCGACAAACGCCTGCTCCACCGTCCTAATCAAATGATCCGTCATGGTGTGTCCTCCCTTTGTCCTTGCAGCCGATCCAGGATGATGGCAGCGGCGGCCCGGACGGACAAGTGGTTAAACGTCCCCGGCCCATGGATCGGCGGCAACGCGTGGTCAAACCGCTCAAACAGCTCGTCGGCAATTCCCCATCCCGTGCCGAAGGCCAAGTACACGGGCTGGGCGCGCTCGCTCAACGCCCGGCGCAGGGTAGCAAAGTCCGTGCGGGGGACCGGGACCGCTCGCGCAGAGGTTGCGATCAGGAGCGGCTTTCCCGGTTCACGAACACGAATGTCCGCTAAGCTGTCCTCCAGGGTAGCAACCACGTGGACGGTTTTCAAGGCTTCAGAGCGGTTTTCGGCGCTCCCCGCCCGGGGATCGGCCCAGTACCCAAGCACGCGCTTGGCGATGCGGCGCTGCGAGGCCAGCGGCGTGACGATGTAGTAGCCCGCCGCCCCGAAGGTCTTGGCGCTGCGCGCGATGTCGTGCAGGTCGAGCCCCGTCAGGGCCGTGGCCACGATCTCGCCGCGCGCGTTGCGCACGGGGTAGTGCAGCAGGCCGACGTAGAGGTTGCCCATCAGCGCGCCCGCGCGTCCTCGTCCCGGCGCTTGAGCAAGTCCGGCCGGACTTGCAGCGTCTTCTCCAGGGTGCGCTCGCGACGCCAGGAATCGATCTCGTCGTGGTCCCCGTGCAACAGCACCTCGGGCACGCGGTGTCCGCGGAACTCGGGCGGGCGCGTGTACTGCGGCGGGCCCAGCAGCGGCTCGGCGTAGAACGAGTCCGTGTGAACGGACTCGGCGTCCCCCACCACACCCGGCACCAGGCGGCAGACGGCCTCGGCGATCACGGCCGCCGGCAGCTCGCCGCCGCTCAGCACGTAGTCGCCGATGGAAAGCTCCTCGTCCACGACCTCCAGCACGCGCTCGTCCACGCCCTCGTAGCGGCCGCAGAGCACGACCATCTGGTCGGCTCGGGCCAGCGACTTGGCGCACGCCTGGTCGAAGCGCCTCCCGCGCGCCGAGGCGAGCACGACCCGGCAGTCCCCCTCGCGCCCGCGCAGCGCCTCGACCGCGCGGTAGAGCGGCTCGGGCTTGAGCACCATGCCCGGCCCGCCGCCGTAGGGGCGGTCGTCGACCTGGCGGTGCGGGTCGTTGGTGTGGTCCCGCAGGTCGTGCGCGTTGATCGCGATTAACCCGCGCTTGCGGGCCGCGCCGATCACGCCGCCGTCGAAGACGCCTCGAAGCAGCTCGGGGAAGATCGTGACGATGTCGACGCGCATGGTCAGTTGCGCTTGCGGGGCCGGCGCTTGCGCGAGCGGCGGCCTCCGCCCCCGCGCGGCTTGCGCTCCCGTTGGGGACGCTCCGGCTCGACCACGTCGACGACCGCGGCCTTGCCGTAGCGCGCCGCGGCCACCTCGACCAGCGTCCGGATCGACTCCACGGTGCGCCCCTCGCGGCCCAGCAGCCGGCCCAGGTCGTCGGGCGCGACCGTGAGGTAGAACAAGTCCGTCCGGGGCGTCTCAACCCGTGAGATCGAGATCGAATCCGGCTTGCTGACCACGCCGGCCACCAGGAATTGCACCAGCTCGACCAGCGGCGACGGGGCGGCGCCGGCGTCCATTTAGGCGTCTTTCGACGCGCCCGTGCGGGCCTCGTGGAGCTGGGCCATCACGCCCAGCTTCGACAACAGGTTGCGGGTGCGGTGCGTGGGCTGGGCGCCTTTCTTGAGCCAGTCGAGCGCGCTGGCCGTGTCGACGTTGAGCTGGTCCTCGATCGGGTTGAAGAAGCCGAGCTCCTCGACCACTTGGCTGTCGCGCGAGTGCGATTCGTCCACCACGACCACGCGGTAGGACGGCTGGCCGCGGCGCCCGACACGTTTCAGGCGAATTTTGGCGGGCATGTTCCTCCTTTTGTCGGTTTCGGATTTGCGATAATTAATTCCACGGCATCCCCCCGCCGGGGGGCGTGCGCATCTTGCCCATCTGTTTCATGAGCTTCTTGGCGTCCTTGAAGCGCTTCAACACGCGGTTGACGTCGGTGACCTGCGTGCCGCTGCCGCGGGCCACGCGCCGCTTGCGGCTCGCGTTCATGAGCTCGGGCTTGCGGCGCTCCTTGGGTGTCATGGAGCGGATGATCGCCTCGACCCGGCTCAGTTCGTTCTCGTCGACCTGGACCTTGTTCATGCCCGGCATCTTCTCCATCAGCTTGCCCAGCGGGCCTAATTTACGCACCTGCTGCAGTTGGTCCAGAAAGTCCTGCAGCGTGAACTGCTGCTTGCGCAGCTTGCGCTCCAGGTCCTCGGCCGACTCGCGGTCGATGACGGACTCGGCCCGCTCGATCACGCTCAACACGTCGCCCATGCCCAAAATCGAGGAGGCCAGCCGGTCCGGGTGAAACACCTCCAGCTCGGAGGGCTTCTCGCCCGTGCCTAGAAATTTGATCGGCAGGCCCGTGACCTCGGCCATCGAGAGCGCCGCGCCGCCGCGGGCGTCGCCGTCGACCTTGGTGAGCACGATCCCGCTCAGGCTAAGCCTTTGGTGGAACGTCTCGGCGATTGAGACGGCCTCCTGGCCGGTCATGGCGTCGGCCACCAGCAGCACCTCGCTGGGCTGAGCCGTTGCCTGCACCTGGCCCAGCTCCGCCATGAGCGGCTCGTCGATCTGGAGCCGCCCGGCCGTGTCGATCAACACGACGTCGTGCGCGTTTGCCTCGGCGTGGCTCAGGCCGCGCCGAATGATCTCCAGCGGCGAGGTGTTCCCGTCCTCGACCGCGAACACGGCCAGCTCCAGCGAGGCGCCCAGCTGCTTGAGCTGCTCGACCGCCGCCGGGCGCTGGACGTCGGCCGCGATCAAGAGCGGCTTCTTGCCGCCCTGCTTGCGCAGGTACAGCCCCAACTTGCCCACCGTGGTCGTCTTGCCCGAGCCCTGCAGCCCGACCACCATGACCGGCGCCGGACGCCTGGACAGGTCCAGGTCGGCCTTCTCGCCGCCCAGCACCTGGACGAGCTCGTCGCGCACGAGCTTGACGACCTGCTGCCCCGGTGTGAGGCTCTCCATCACCTCGGCGCCGGTGGCCCGCTCGCTTAGGCGTTCGACGAAGCGCTTGACCACCTTGTAGTTGACGTCGGCCTCCAGCAGCGCGAGGCGCACCTCGCGCATGGCGGCCTTGACGTCGTCCTCGGTGAGCGATCCCTGCCGGCGCAGCTTGGTCAGCACGCCGGTGATCTTTTCGCTGAGCGCTTCAAACATGGTTGTGGGGAAAAGGGAGCGCGAAAGTGGGAGAAACGCCTCCGCTCTCCGTTGCCGTTCTCCCCTTTCCTGTCAGCCTTTCCGTGGGAACGTGCGCCGAGAGTGTAATCGACCGGGCCGGAAATTTCAACCCAACGGGCTTTTGCGGGCGCGGCTAACGTCCCGCCAGCAGCTTGTCGATGAAGTCGGTGGCGTGGGTGTGGCCGGCGAAGTCGGGGTGGTTGACGATCTCCTGGCAGAGCGCGCGCGTGCTGTGGACCCCGTCGAAGGCGAGCCGCTGCAGCGCGGTCAGCATGCGGCGGCGCGCCTCCTCGCGGTCGGCGCCCCAGCTGACCAGCTTGCCCAGCAGCGAGTCGTAGTGCGGGCTCACGACCATGCCCGAAAAAACCGCGCTGTCCCAGCGCACGCCGTAGCCGCCCGGCACGCCCCGCAGCGCCACCGTGCCGGTCGAGGGCATGAAGTCGCGCGCCGGGTCCTCGGCGTTGATCCGGCACTCGATGGCGTGGCCGGTGAGCGCGATGTCTTCCTGGCCGTAGCCCAGCGGCTCGCCCCCCGCCACGCGCAGCTGTTCGACCACGAGGTCCTTGCCCACCAGCATCTCGGAGACCGGGTGCTCGACCTGGACGCGCGCGTTCATCTCGATGAAGTAGAAGGAATCGTCCTCGACGAGGAATTCGACCGTGCCGGCGTTGGTGTAGCCCAGCTCGCGGGCCACCTTGACCGCCGCCGCGCGGATGCCTGCTTGCAGCTTGGCTGGCAGGTTCGGGGCCGGGGCCTCCTCGATCAGCTTCTGGTAGCGGCGCTGCACCGAGCAGTCGCGGTCGCCCCAGTGCACCACGGCCCCGTGCTCGTCGGCCAGCACCTGGACCTCGACGTGGCGCGGGCGCTCCAGGCGCTTTTCCACGTAGAGGTCCTCGCGCCCGAAGGCGGCCAGCGCCTCGCGCTGGGCCGCGCGGAACTGGCGCAGCAGCTGCTCCGGCTCGCGCACGACACGCATCCCGCGCCCGCCGCCGCCGGCCGAGGCCTTGAGCATGACGGGGAAGCCCACCTGCTCGACCGCGGCTTTCAGTTCGGCCTCGGTCGAGATGAGCTCGGAGCCGGGGATCACCGGGACGCCCGCCTCCCGGGCGGCTTGCCGAGCCGCCAACTTGTCGCCCGTGCGGGCCATCACGAAGGCGCGCGGGCCGATGAACTTGAGCCCGGAGGCCTCGCACACCTCGACGAAGTGCGCGTTCTCGGCCAGAAAGCCGTAGCCGGGGTGGACGGCGTCCGCGCCCGAGACCTCCGCAGCGCTCATGATCTGGGCCACGTTCAGGTAGCTCTGCGCGGCGGGCGGCGGGCCGATGCAGTAGGCCTCGTCGGCCAGCTTGACGTGCAGCGCCTCCCGGTCGGCCTCGGAGTAGACCGCCACGGCCTGGATCCCGAGGTGATGGCAGGCGTCGATCACCCGCAGCGCGATCTCGCCGCGGTTGACGACCAGAACTTTCAGCATGGGCGTTCCCCCTGGCGCTCCCGGCACCGGTGCGCACGCCTCCCGGCACGCGCCGCGCGTTGGCGACGATGCATCGAACTCATTCGGAACGCAGCGTGAGCAACGTCTGGCCGTACTCGACCACGGCCCCGTCCTCGAGCGGGATCGCGCTCACCACGCCGGCGCGATCGGCCTTGATCTCGTTCATGACCTTCATGGCCTCGACGATGCAGAGCGTGTCGCCCGGCTTGACGCGCGCGCCGACTGAAACGTAGGGGGGCTCCTCGGGCGAGGGGCGGCGGTAGAACGTCCCCACCAGCGGCGAGCTGACCGCGTGCCCGTCCTCGCCGGCGGCCGGCGGGGCCTCGGACGCGTCGGGGAGTTCGACCTCGGGGGACACGGCCGTCCGGGCGCGCCCCCCCCCGGGGTCGCGCTTGAGCACGAGCTGCGCGCCCTCGCGGCGCAGGCTGAGTTCGGTGAGCGAGGAGGCCTCGAAGACCCGGATCAGGCTTTTGATCTCCTCGATGTTCAAGATGACCTCATCACGGCTTGGGGTTCAAAGCAGGATACCGGCGGGACAGGCGGGTTTGCAAGGGGATTGTGGGCAACCTATAATCCCAGCGGTGTTCACCGTATGGGTATAGGCTGGGGAGTGGCGTTGCTCCTCGTGTTGGTGGGGTTTTCGGCGTTGCTGTCCGCGTCGGAGATCGCCCTCACGTCGATGGACAAAATCCGCCTGGGCGTCCTGATCCGCAAGTTCCCGCGCAAGGCCAAGGCCCTGCAGGTGCTCATGGACGACCCCAACAGCCTGTTGATCACCATCGCGGTGGCCAACAACTTCTCCAACATCCTGGGCAGCTCGATTGCCACCATCCTCTCGATCCAACTGTTGAGCAACCTGGGCAACGCCGAGGCCGGCCTGGTGGCCACGGCCTTCATGACCGTTTATTTGCTCATCTTCGGCGAGATCACGCCCAAGCACCTGGGCAAGAACAACCCCGAACGCCTCACGTTGGGCGTGATCGCCCTTATCGTCGGGATGCAGCGCCTGTTGCGCCCGATCAACGTCTTCTTCAAGGCCACCTCCAACGCGTTGCTGCGCGTCATGCCCAAGGAGCTGCGCGAGACCGAGGGCATCAGCGTGAGCGAGGACCAGATCACGATGCTGCTCGAGGTGGGCGAGCAGCGCGGGCTCATCGACGAGGAGGAGGTCGACATGATCCGGCGCATCTTCGCCTTCGACGACCTGGTCGCCCGCCAGATCATGGTCGCCCGCACCGAGGTCGTGCTGCTCGACGTCAACACGACCTGGGAGGTCATACGCCAGGTCGTGCGCGAGGAGGAGCACTCGCGCTACCCCATCTTTGAAGAGGAGCCCGACAACGTGATCGGCATCCTGCACGTCAAGGACCTGCTCAACTGCGAGCCCGAGGGGGTCGACCTGCGCGCGCTCATGCGCCCGGCCCACTTCATCCCCGAGTCCAAGCCCATCAACGACCTGTTGCGCGACTTCCAGCAGCTCAAGCAGCAGATGGCCATCATCGTGGACGAGTACGGCGGCATGTCCGGCATCATCACGATCGAGGACATCTTGGAGGAGATCGTGGGCGAGATCCACGACGAGTACGACACCCCGGAGGACGAGATCACGGACCTGGGCGGCGGCGTCTACCTGGTCGAGGGGGGCACCGAGATCGACCGGCTCAACGAGTCGCTTTCGATCCACCTGCCCACCGAGGAGGGCACGACCATCAGCGGCCTCATCTTGAACCGGCTGGAGGAGATCCCTAAGGTGGGCGAGACGCTGACGGTGGACGGGGCGCACCTCTACGTCGAGGACGCCAGCGAGAAGGAAATCCACACCATCCGGCTCAAAATCATCGCCCGGCTGCCGGCCGAGCCCGAACCCGGGGCTTGAGGCCGGGGCCGCGCACACGCAAGAACCCGTAAGGAGGCCACGTGCGAGCGGTCAGTCTGTCCCTTTGTCTTTGCCTGCTTTTCGCCTGGGGTGCCGGCGCGCAGGAGGTCGAACACGCGCGCTACGAGATCAGCGCGCGCCTCGACCCCGAGCGCCACGTGCTGGAAGCCACCCAACGCGTTACCTACCCCAACGACGGGGAGGTCGAACTCGCGACGCTCACCTTCCTGTTGAGCCCCAACTTCGCGCGCGAGCCCAACCCGCACCTGAGCCCGGTGGTGGTGGACGCCGGCTACTGGAACGGGTTCGACCCGGCTTGGCTCGAGGTGCAAGCCGTGACCGACGGCGACGGGGACGCGCTCCCCTGGCGCTACGAAACGGGCCCGGCCGCGTTTCAGACCTACTCGCTTGCACAAACCCTGCTGGCCGTCGAGCTGCCCGCGCCGCTGGCGCCGGGCGCGCAGGCCACGGTCGAAATCCGCTTCGAAACCAAGTTTCCCCACAGCAACGCCCCCGACGAGGGGCGACACCAGGACCACTACACCTGGCGCTTTGCCTGGAACCCGGTGGCCGTCCCGGCCCAGCAACTGATCGACGGGAACTACGTCGACCCGCAGAAGGACTTCCACCGCTGGATCTACCCGGCCGCGCTCTACGAGCTCACGCTGACCGTGCCCGAGGACTTCCGCGTGGCCTCCGGCTTCAACGCCCAAGAGGAGGTCGCACGCGCGGACGGCGAGCGCACGCTGCAGTTGAACAGCGAGGTCCCGGTGCGCTCGGCCGCGCTCAGCATGGGGCCGGACTTCCGGCTCTACGAGCTCCCCTCGCCGCACGGGCCCGTGCGCGTCTACCACCGGCCGGGCGAGGAGGCCGCCGCGCGCCAGATCGCCACCTACGCCGTCGAGGTCTTGGGCGCGTACAGCGCGCGTTGGGGCGCCTACGCCTACGAGGGGCTCACGTTCGTCTCGTCCTGGGCCCCGGGCCTGTTCGGGATGGCGGCCGACGGGATCGTCATCCTGGGCAACGGGGTTTTCCGGGAGAAGGACCTCACCGTGGCGGGCATCGCCGACCGGCTGGTGGAGTACCTGGTGGCCCACGAGCTCGCGCACCAGTGGTGGGGCGTGGGGATCGGGATCGACTTCAACGCCGAGAACTACCTCTCCGAGGGGTTTGCGGAGTACCTGTCCATCACGTACTTCGAGGACAAGTACGGCCCCGACGGGGGCAACGTGATCCGGCTCGAGCGCGACGGGCTGGTCGAGGGCGCGGTCGAGTCGCAGCTGGGCTACCTCAACCTGCGCGAGCACTTCAGCGAGCTGCCGTATGTCGAGGGCGTCAAGAACCGCTTCGACGAGGCGCTCGCCAAGCCCCAGAAGCAGCTGGACTACCTGAACCAGAACGCGGTGCGCGTCTACAACAAGGGCTACCAGGTCCTGCGCGCGCTGGCCGGGCTCATCACGCCCGAGGCGATGGACGAGACCCTGCGGCGCGCCTACCAGCGTTTCAACCACGGCCTGTTCGACAGCGCGGACCTGCGCGCGCTGGCCGAGGAGGTGTCGGGGCAGGACCTGGAGACGTTCTTCGCGCACTGGGTCCACGGCGATGCCCGACTCGACTACGCGATCACCCGGGTGAAGGAACAGCGGGTCGAGGGCGGGGGCTACCAGGTCCAGGTTTCGCTGAGCCGCCGGGGCGAGGGCGCGCTGCCGGCCGAGGTCGTGGTCGTCACCGAGGACGACGAGGAGATCAGCCGCAGCTGGGACCCCGAGACGGACGGGGACGTGCTCACCTTCACGACCCAAGCGCCGCTGGCCGAGGTCCGGCTCGACCCCGGCAGTTGGGTGCCGGATTTCAAGCGCATCAACAACTACTACCCCACGCGCGTCGAGGTGCTGCCCAACGGGGGCAACGCGCTCCCGCTGGACGCCTACCTCATCCGGCTCGATCCCCTCAACCAGACGGTCGAGGGGGGCTTTCTGAACGAGTACCGCTGGCTGCTGGCCGACGGCTTCGTGGCCGTCGCGCTCAACCAGGGGCGCGGCAGCCAGATCGACGGCGCGCTCGGCGTGGGGCCGGAGAACTTCGCCGCCGAGTTCGGCTACACGCTGACGGGCTACCGCCACCCCGAGGTCGGCATCCAGGGCCAGCTCTGGGAGCCGTCGCACCGGGCCCGCCTCTCGCTCTCGCGCCGGCTCGACGCCGACGGGAAGGCCGTCAACTACGCCGGCCTCAGTTACCGCTTCACGCAGTCGCTGCAGGAGGTGGCCGGCTACGGCGCCGAGCTGCTGACCGACCCGCGTTCCTTCGCGCGCTTGAGCCTGAGCGCCTCGCACCGGACGCTGCTGGCGCCCAACGTCACGCTCGATTTGAGCGCCACGGCGGGCTACAGCGTCGGGACGCTGCCCGGTTTGCTGCACTTCACGCTCGCCGAGCTCAACGGCTTCTACGAGCAAGCCGAGGGCGGCCGCCGCAAGCTCACCTTCCCGGACCGGACCAAGGGGCTGGCGCGCCTGGCGGTCAACTTCCCCTGGAACCGCGACATGACCTACTCGCTGCTGGGCCTGGCGCTCGTGCGCGAGGTGAGCGGCCGCGTCTACCTGAGCGCCGGGGACACCTGGCCGGATTTGGACGCCGTGAGCCTGGACGGGGTCAAGCTCGAAGCCGGGGTCGAGGCCACGATCCTGGGGCAGAGCTTCGGCGGGCTGCTGGGCTTCGAGCTCACCGCCGGCGTGGCCGTGCCGCTGGCCGGCCCGGGGGGCGCGGGGCCGCTGCGCTTCGAGCCCTACATCGGCATCGGCGCCCCGCTGTTTTAGAGCGTGCGCCCGCGTCGCGTTCTTGCCGCTTCGCCCGAGGAGACCGCCCGGCTGGGCGCCGAGCTGGGAGCGGCGGCCCGGCCGGGGGAGTGCCTGGCGCTGGTGGGCGAGCTGGGCGCGGGCAAGACGACCTTCGTCCAGGGCCTGGCGCGTGGCCTGGGCGTGGCGGGTCCGGTGAGCTCGCCCAGCTTCCTGATCGTGCAGGAGCACCGCGGGCGGCTGCCGCTGTTCCACGTGGACGCCTACCGGCTGGGGTCAGCCGGGGAGCTCGACGAGATCGGCTTTGAGGAGTACCTGGCCGCGGGGGGCGTCGTGGCCGTCGAGTGGGCCGACCGCGTGGTCGACCGCTTGCCCGCCGAGGCGCGCTGGATCACGTTTGCCCTGCACGGCGAGACGGCGCGCGCGATCGTCGTGGGCGCCGAGCGACCCGGGCCGGCGGGGTAAGACGCCGCCCGCGCGCCGCGTCTTGCCCGCCGCGGAGCGGCGGATTATAGTCGAAGCGAGCCCTCACGCGTCCGCGCCCGGCTCCCGCAACCATACGACCGATCATACGGAGTGAAGACACCATGCACGACATCATCATCCTGGGCGGCGGTCCAGCGGGGCTGACGGCGGGGCTCTACGCTGCGCGCGGCAACGTCGACGTGCTCATGCTCGACCGCGCCATGCCCGGCGGCCAGCTCAACGACACCACCGAGGTCGAGAACTACCCCGGCTTCGTCGAGGCGATCCAGGGCCCCGAGTTGATGGATCGGATGCGCAAGCAGGCCGAGCGCTTCGGCCTGCCCATCCGCGGCGGCGAGGAGGTCGTCGATCTGGAGTGGGGCGGCAAGGACGGCCACGTCGTGGTCACCGACGGCGGTCGTTACGAGGCCAAGGCGGTCATCGTGGCCACCGGCGCCAACCCGATTCCCCTCCCGGCCGAAGGCGCCGAACGGCTCAAGGGACGCGGCCTGTCGTATTGCGCCACCTGCGACGGCTTCTTCTTCAAGGACCAAAACATGCTGGTGGTGGGCGGCGGGGACAGCGCGCTCACCGAGGCGCTCTTCCTGACCAAGTTCGCCCGCGAGGTGCGCATGGTGGTCCGCCACCCCGAGGACGCTGCTGATGCGCTCAAGGCCAAGGACAAGCCGCTGATCGAGCGCGCCTTCGCGCACGAGAAGATCCGCTGGCTCTGGAACACCGAGGTCGAATCCCTCGAAGGCCAGGACAAGCTGTCAGGGGTCGTGCTCAAGGACCTCTCCGGCGCCAACGGCGGCACGGTTCGGCAAGACGACGTGGGCGCGGTGTTCGTGGCCATCGGCCACCGCCCGGCCACGGGCTTCCTGCAGGGCAAGCTCGAGCTGGACGAACACGGCTACGTGCACACCGACCCGCGCACGCGCACGGCCGTGCCCGGGGTGTACGCCGTGGGCGACGTGCGCCACTTCTCCTCGCGCTACGCCCAGGCCGTGATCGCGGCCGGCGACGGGTGCATCGCGGCGCTCGAGGCCATGGACTACCTGGAGGATCCCGTCTGGATCGGCGACGAAGCGAAAGGACAACCGTGAGAGTCTATCCCACCCTGGTCGAGCTGATCGAAACGGCCGTGCAACACTTCCGCAAGCGCACGTTCATCAAGGTGCCGCGCCCGGACGGCTCGGGCGCCGAGGAGGCCAGCTTCAGCGAGCTGGGGACCTGGAGCGCGACCCTGGCCGGGGCGCTGCAGGCGCGCGAGTTCGCGCCCGGCGACAAGGTCGCCGTCATCGCCAAGCCGCGCTTGGAGTGGATCATCGCGTTCTACGGCGTGCTGCGGGCCGGCGGGGTCGTGGTCCCGATCGACGCCTCGCTGCGCCCCGAGGAGGTCGAGCGCCTGCTGGCGGCCACCGAGGCCAACTGGGTCCTGGCCTCGGGGGACTGGGTCAACCACCTCAACGGGCTCGCGGGGCTGCGCGAGCGCGTCCCCTCGCTCCGTCAGCTGGTGACCTTCGACCACGCGCCGGCCGAGGGCGCGCTCACCTTCGGCGAGCTGCTGGTCGAGGACGGCCCGTTCAAGCCCGTGCCCCGCAAGCCCTCCGACCTCGCCTTGCTCATGTGCACCTCGGGCACGACCGGGGACGCCAAGGCCGTCATGCTCTCGCACGAGAACCTGAGCTCCAACACGATCAACGCGCTCCAGATCGTCGACATCACGGGCCAGGACCGCGTGCTCGAGATCGCGCCCTGGAACCACATCTTCGGCGTGTTGATCCTGCTGGTGGGCACGCACGTCGGGGCCCGAATCGTCTACACCGACGACTACCGCAACCTGAACGGGATCATGGCCGACGAGCGCATCACGGTGCTGGTGGGCGTGCCCAAGCTGTTCCACGGCATGTTCGACAAGATCGAGTCGACGGTCAAGGCCAACCCGGTGAAGCGCTCCATGTACAACCTCTCGCCCAAGCTGGTGGGCCGCAAGCTCAAGGAGCAGTTGGGCGGCGAGCTGCGCTTCTTCGTCTCGGGCTCGGCGCCGCTGGATCCCAAGGTGATGCAGGGGTTCCGCCGCCTCGGGATCGGCGTGATCGAGGGCTACGGCATGACCGAGACCGCGCCCACGCTCACGGCCAGCACGGCGTTCAACGACAAGTTCGGCTCGGTGGGCGTGCCCATCCCCTCGGTCGAGCTCAAGGTGGCCGACCCGGACGAGGAGGGGATCGGCGAGGTGGTGGCGCGCGGGCCGAACGTGACCAAGGGCTACTTCAACAACCCCGAGCGCACGCGCGAGACCATCGACGAGGACGGCTGGCTGCACACGGGCGATTTGGGCTACCTGGACGCCGACGGCTGGCTCTTCCTCAAGGGGCGCAAGAAGAACGTCATCGTGCTCGAGAGCGGCAAGAACGTCTACCCCGAGGAGGTCGAGTTCGAGCTCGAGCAGATCCCCGAGATCGGTGAGGTCATGGTCTGCGGGGGCAAGCGCAAGGGGATCGAGGTGGTCAAGGTGCTGGTCTACCCGGACCGCGAGCTGCTGGGCGACAAGAAAGCGCCCGCCGAGGTCAAGGAGTTGATCTGGCAGGCCGTGCGGCGCCGCAGCCAGAACCTCGCGCCCTTCAAGCGCCCCAAGAGCGAGCACGACCTCATCCTGGTGGACGCCCCGTTCGAAAAGACGAGCACGCTGGACATCAAGCGCTACCTGTACCAGTCGGAGCACGACGACGGGTAAGCGCATGCGCTCGCCCTTCTCCCCCGCCCCGACGGAAGGGTTTTCGCAGCGCCGCCTTTCCTTCCTGCACGAGCTCGTCACGCTCAGCCAGCAGTCGGCGGCCTCCCTCTCCTACGAGCACGTGCTGCGCCGGGCCGCGCAGGTGGCCCAAACCCTGATGCCGGCCGGCCACTGCTCGGTCATGCTCTACGACGTCGAGCGCCTGCGCCTGCGCACGGTGGCCCACTACCCCGAGCACGACCAGCTGGACGGCGTCGAGATCCCGCTCGACGTGCCCTCGGTCGCGGCCGAGGCGCTCAAGGCGAGCCGGCCCGTGTTCGTGCGCGACCTGGAGGCCGAGGCCTACGTGCAGCCGCGGGAGCTCGGGGTGACGGAGCTGACCGTGGTCTCGATGCTGGCCGTGCCCATTCGCTTCGGGGAGGCGACCTTCGGGGTGCTCAACCTGGGCGAGCCGCGCCGGATCGTCCCGGACCCAACCGACATCGAGCTGCTCTCGCTGCTGGGCGTCCAGGCGGCCATCGCCATCAAGAACGCATCGCAAGGGGCGCGCGACCGGCGCCAGCTCCAGACCTACGACGCGCTCTACCGCCTGAGCCGCGCGCTGCAAGACGCCCCCGAACTCGAACGCGTGCTGGGCCTCGTGCTCGACGAGGTCAAGACGCTCGTCCCCCACGACATGGGCGTGTTGCTGCTCAAGGAGGGGGACGATTTCTGCCCGCGGGCCTCGCAGGGGATCGGCCCCGGCGCCGCGCGCGCCGCCGAAGTGAACCGCTACAGCGCCGACCGGCACGCCCTGCTGCGCGCGGTGCTGGCGGGCGACGAAGCGCTCCTGATCGACGACGTGCGGCGCGATCCCCGCTGGGTGTGGCTGCCTTCGAGCCTGCGGACGCGCGCGTGGATGGGCGTCCCGCTCAAGGTCGGGGAGCGGCCCGTGGGCGCCCTCACGCTGGGGCGGACGCGCGCGCGGCCGTTTTCGCCCGACGACGCGCGCACCCTGATCCCGATCGCCGCGCACGCCGCCGTGCTGTTGGAGAACCTCAAGCTCTACGAGGGAACCCTGCGGCGCAACCGGGAGCTGTCCCGGCTCTCCGAGCGCCAATCCGCGCTGCAGGAGGCCGAACGGCGCCGGGTGGCCAATTTCCTGCACGACGAGGTGGCCCAGTTGCTCTCGGCGACCGCGCTCCAGCTCGAAGGCGTCGGGCGGGCGCGGGAAGCAGCCGACGAGCGGACCAATGGCGCGTTGCGGAAGGCCCGGCGCCTGCTGGGGCAGGCGGTCGAGCAGGTGCGCACGCTCTCCCACGAACTCCACCCGGCGGCGCTGGAGACGCTGGGACTGACCAAGGCGCTGGCCTCGCTGGCGCGCACCTACGAGGGCAGCGGGCGCCTGCGTGTCTCGCTGGAGGTCGTCTCGGCGCTGCCGCCGCTGCAGCCCGCGCACGAACTGCTGCTCTACCGCGCGGCGCAGGAGGGGTTGCAGAACGTCGTCAAGCACGCCGGGAGCGCGCGGGCGTGGGTGAGGCTGCGGCGCGAGGCGGGGGGCGTGTCGCTTTCGGTGCGCGACGCCGGCCGCGGGGCGCCCGCCGCAGGCCCGGCCTTCGGGCTCGGGCTCGTGAGCCTGCGCGAGCGGGCGGCCCAACTGGGCGGACAACTCGCCCTCGAGGCCAACGACGGCGGGGGGGCGGTCCTTTTGGTCTGGCTCCCCGGGGCGTAAGCGTGCGGCTGCTGCTGGTGGAGGACCATCGGGTCGTGCGCGCCGGGCTGGGGGCGTTGCTGAGCCAGGCCGGGATGACGATCGTCGCCGAGGCCGGTCACGCGCGCGAGGCGCTCGAGCGGGCCGCGGCGACTCGCTGCGAGGCCGCCGTGCTCGACCTCCGGCTCCCCGCCGACGCGCGGGATGCGGCCGTCGAAGCGCGCTTCGACCTGATCGGCGCGCTCAAGGCGCTCCGGCCCGCGCTGCGGATCGTCGTGCTCTCGGGGATCTGGGAGGAAGACGCCGTCCTGGAGGCGCTCGAGCGCGGCGCGGACGCCTACGTCTCCAAAGCGCGGGCGGCCGACGACCTGATCCACGCCCTGGAGCGCGTGGCGGTCGGCGCCCGTTACCTCTCGCCGGGGCTGCTGTCCCCGGCGCTCGAACGCCGGGTGCTGCGGGACGACGCCCCGGCCCGGCCGGAGGCGCTCTCCGAGCGCGACGTCGCGCTCCTGCGCGCGCTGCGCGCGGGCTTGACCTGGAACGAGATCGCGTGCCGTCTCGGCGTGACCCCCAAGGCGGTCGAACACCACCGCAAGCGGTTGCTCGACCGGCTCGGCTTGGAGAGCACGGCCGACCTGATCCGTTACAGCCACCGGCACGAGCTCTAGCGACGCGCTCGCGCCGGTCGCGCGAATTAGGGCATTTCCCCCTAGTGCGTGAACACCCATCGACCTATGCTGAAGTGGATGCAATGACAAGGAGGGCAGGATGAGGAACTTCACGCGCATCTCCATCTACGTCCCTCAGGACAAGCAGGACGACAAGCCGCTCGAACGGCTTCAACGGATCGCCGACGGCCAGGATCGGTCGTTGAACTACATGGTGATCCAGGCTATTCTCGACTACGTCGGTCGGGAGGAGAAAAAGCGCCATTCCGGCTGACGAAACCCGGATCGCCACGGCCTGCAAGCCGGCGGGGCAAACGAGCCGGGTTCCGCCGACGTTTCCGTGAAGAGTGGTGCCGCCATGAAGCCGCGCCTGCTGGTGGTCGACGACCACGCCATCGTCCGCGAGAGCCTGCAGTCCGTCCTGATCGGCTACGAGGTGGTCGAGGCCCGGGACGGCCGCGAGGCGTTGCGGCGGGCCGTCGAAGGGGGCTTCTCTGCAGCGGTGGTGGACATCGCCCTGCCCCAGCTCAACGGCTTCGACGTGGCCGATCGGCTCCAGAGCCGCTTCGCGCTCCCGAGCGTGTTGCTGTCCATGTACGACGGCGAGGACTACGTCGAGGAGGCGCTCCGCAGGAACGTGCGGGGGTTCGTGCTCAAGAGCGCGCCCCTGGAGGAGCTGGAGACCGCGATCCAACGGGTGGCGGCGGGCGGCGTCTACTATTCGGCCGCCCTCATGCCCGTTGTGCTGCGCTTCGCGCGCCAGGGGCTCCCGGAGGATCCGGTGGCTTCCCTGCTCACCGCGCGCGAGCGCGAGGTGCTCCAGCTCGTGGCCGAAGGCAAGCGCAACGCCGAGATCGCCCGGATCCTGGCGCTCAGCCCCAAGACAATCCGCATCCACCGCGAGAACCTGATGAAGAAACTCGACGCCCACAACCTGGCGGACCTGGTCCACTGGGCCATCGAACTGCGGCTGATCGTGCCGTAATACCGATCTTTGTTGGTCCCGTTGTAGGGGCGCACGGCCGTGCGCCCCTACAGGTACCGTCGGACACGGTTCTGCCTCCCCAGGCGCGCTAGGATGGCGCCATGCACACGCTCAGCCGCGCCCTCTGGTGGGCTCTGTTCCTGGGCCACGCCGCGCTCATCTACGGGCTCTCGGACGGCCCGCTGCCCGACGAGGTGGCCCCGCTGGTGTGGCCGGGCGCCGACAAGCTCTACCACGCGGCGCAGTTCGGCCTGCTGGCCCTGTTCGGGTTGCAGGCCTGGAAGCCGCGAGTCCGGGCCGCGTGGCTCGGCGTCCTGCTCGTCTGCTGGCTCTACGGGCTGGCGGACGAGTGGCACCAAGCTTGGGCGCCGGGCCGCGAGGCGGACTGGCGGGATTGGTTGGCCGACGGCGCGGGGATCGCGGTGGTTGGAGGGCTGTGGCGGGCGTGGTGGCACGCCAGGGCGCGATGAAGCGCGCCCCTTGGTCTTGAAGACCGTTGCGTAGCCGGGCCGTCCCGCCCTCTGCCTTGCAAGCTACGGGCAGCGGCAGGGGTGCTTAGTTCCCGAAGCCGAGCTCGCCGTCGCTGGGGGAGTAGCTCAGGCCGGCCTCGGGGAAGGCATTGATCTGGACTTGGAGCCAGATGCGCGTGCCCGAGCTGTAGAGGCCGACCTGCCAGCAGTCGTCGCACAGGTGGCGCACGAGCCCGGCCTGCATGGCCGTCACGCGCCCGGCGCGCCAGTCGTATTCGCCGCGCAGGTCGAGCTCCCACCGCCCCAGGTGCCAGGAGCCCTCCAGGTTGGTGCGCAGCAGCGCCGGCCGGTTGAGGTCGACGCGCGCGCCCAGCCGGACCCAGTTGGCCAGCTCGACCTTGGCGATCAGGTCGTCGAAGCGGCCCGCCTTCACTTGGTACCCGCCCTGGAGCGAGAGGCGTCCCCAGTCCGGCGTCCAGACCTCCTGGACCGTGAGCGCGTCGAGCTCGAGCCCGTGGGCGACCGTGCTCAGGCGCGCGTTGAGGGCGTGTTCGCCTAGCCGCGCGCTCAGTTGCAGCGCGACGGGCTCGAAGCGTCCGTTGGTCGGGGAAAACCCCGTCGAGAGGTTGCCGTTGAAGCCCGCCGCGGCGAAGCGCAGCTGGCCGTTCCAGCGGTCGGCCAGCTCGAGTTCGTCGAAGGCGAACGGGCTCCGGCCGCGCACGGCGCGGTAGAGGTAGCCCGTGCTCGCGCTCAGCCCGTCCACGGGGGACCAGGTGAGCCCGCTCTGGAACTGCGCGCTGGTCCGCTGCATCCCCTCGCCGTAGCGCGAGAGGCGCGCGTTCCCGTCCGCGTTGGCCCGTAATTGCGGACCGGCCAGCTCGAAGGCGTCCAGCCCGAGCCGGCCGCTGAGGTCGACCCGGTCGGTCTGGACGAACGGCCCGCTTTCGCCGCGCTGCTCGCGGTAGCGTCCCCAGCTCGCGCTCCCGCCGTAGCGCAAGGGGGTGCTCGCGATGGCGCCGCCGCGCGAGAGGCTCAGCTCGGGGAGCCGTTCCAGCACGCGGTAGCGCGGCGCGTCCTCGTCCTCTTCCGCCTCCTGAGAAGTCTCCTCGCGCGCCGCGCCCGCGCGCCACGACCAGCCCCACAGAGAACCCGAGGCATCCAGGCCGTAGGCCCACTGCGACGGGGCGCTCCCCTCGGGGCGCACGTCGCGCCGCCGCAGCGAGCCCGACAGCTCGGCCAGCTCGCCCAGCGTCCAGCGGTGCGACCAGTCCAGCTCCAACACCTCGTGGCGGCCCACCAGGTGGTAGAGGCGCATCTGCCCCGACTGGCCGGCCCCGGCCCCGTAGCGCCAGTCGAGGCCCAGGCCGGTCTCGCGGTAGCGATGGTAGTAGTCCAACAGGAACGCGCCGTGGTTGCGCTCGTCTTCAAAGGCCGGCAAGCGCCAGCGCGCGAACCAGCCGCGCGCGGCGTCGCGGCCGAACTCGGGCAGCAGGGGGTTTTCCTGCAAATCCTTGAGCGGGGCCAGAAACAGCGGCGTCCAAAACAGCGGCCAGCCCGCCGCGCTGAAGGCGAGCTCGCGGCCCAGCACCCACTCGTCGGGCCAGAGCGTGACCTGACGCGCGCTGAGCGCGTACGAGGCCCGCTCGACCTCCTCAGAACACAAGCAGGTGGTGACCGTGGCCCCCTCGAGCTCGAGCCGGCTCAGCGCGTCCCCCTCGAACAAGAAGCGCCCGCGCGCGCCCTTGAAGCGCAGCGTGTGCGACTCGCCGCGCGCGTTGTCGAACGCGCTTTGCCCCTCGAACGCTTCGACCTCGGCCTCGCGCAACCGGACGCGCCCCCCCTCGAGCTCGAAGGCCAGCGCCAGCGCCTCGGCCCGCGTCTGGCGCTCGGGGTCGGCAAAGCGCACGTGCCCGCGCGCGTCGGCGCGCCAGGGGGTGTCCGCGCCGCGGGAGAGCGTGAGGGCGTCGGCGGCCAGCGTCGTCTCCCCGCCCAACGCGAGCTCGGCCTCCCCGGCCAGCTCGACCCGTTCCAGCGCCGCCAGCGGGTCGGCCGCGTCGAGCGGGGCGCCGGGGCGGAAGCGCAACTCCCCGCGCCGGGCCCGGTAGCGCAGCGCGCGCTCGCCGTCGGATTCGGCCTCGAAGGCGTCGAGGATGATCCACAGCGGGCGCAGGCCGCCTTCCCCGCGTTCGAGCAGCGCCTCGGCGCGCTCGGCCGTCACGCGCACGGGGTCGCCGCTGAAGGCGACCTCGCCCACGACCTCGAAGCGCCAGCGGTCTTCGGACTCGCGCCGCAGCACGAGTTCGCGGGCGCGCACGGTCTGGTTGCCGTAGACGGCCACGACCTCGCCCTGGGCGCGCAGCTCTGACCCGTCGCGGCTGATCTCCAGGGCCTGGGCGCGCACGTCCAGCGGGACCTCGGGCGCGGGCTGGGCGGCCCAGGCGCTTCCCCCCAGCCCCAGCGCCAGCAGCAGCCCGCCCGCGCGCCGGAACAGCCGGCCCCACTCGACCCGGCTGGCGCGGTCCACGTTCCAGGCCAATACGAGGCCGAGCACGCCGAAGGCGAGGTTGGGCAGCCACGGCCCCCAGACCGGCGAGAGCAGCTCGCGGCGCGCCAGGGTTTCGGCCCAGAACAGAAAGCCCTGGTACGTGCCCGTGAGCACGACGCTGATCACGACCCCGGCCGCGCGCCCGCGGAAGCCGAAGCTCAAGCTGAGCGGCGCGGCAAAGAGCGCGAACACAAGCGCCCCCAGCGGGACGGCCAGTTTGGACTGGAACTCGACCCACAGTTCCGAGGCGCGGTAGCCGCTCTGCTGGAAGGTGTCGATGCGCTCGGCCAGCTCGCGCAGGCTCATCTCGCGCGGGGTGCGCTGTTCGACGAACAGCGTCTCGATCGCGTCGCCCACGCGGATCGCCAGCGACTCGAAGCGGGCCTGGTAGCTGAGCGCACCGCTTTCGTCGAGCTGGTGGGCGATCCCCGCCTCCAGGCGCCAGGTGTCGCCGTCCCAGCCGGCCCGCTCGGCCGAGATGAGCTGCGGGAAGGGGCTGCGCGCCCCGGGCAGGTAGGTCGTCCCCGTGGGGTCGAACACGAGCACGTCCTGCAGCAGCCCGTCGGACGGGTCGTAGCGCCGCACGTAGAAGAAGCGCCCCTGGGCGTCCTTGAAGAACGTGTTGTCGCGGATCTGGGGCACGCTGCCGCGCGAGATCATCTGGGTCAGCAGCGCCCGGTACTGCTGGTTGGCCCAGGGCACCGTGGTCTCGTTGAGCGCGAAGGTGGCCAGCCCCACCAGCAACCCGAAGGCGATCACGGGCGCGATCACGCGGCGCAGCGAGATCCCGCTCGCCTGTAGCGCGATCAGCTCGCGGTCGTGCTTGAGCCGCCCCAGCGCCAGGAAGGTGGCGAACAGCACGGCGATCGGCAGGCCGATCACGATCAAATCCGGCATCTTGTAGACGAGCGCGCGCAGCAAGTCGGACCAGGCCACGTCGCGGTCGATCACGAAGTCCGACAGTTGCAGGATCAAATTGAGCAGGATGAACAGCACGAAGCCGGCCACGGCCATCAAAAAGGGGAACAGCAGCTCGCGCAGCACGGCGCGGTCCAGCAGGCGGATCATGCCAGCAGCGCCCGCAGCCGCTCGGGATCCACCGCGTGGCGGAAGCGCTCGACGCCGTCGACGCACACGACCGGGATGTCCAGGCAGTAGCGGCGGAACGCCTCATCGTCGCGCGTGATGTCCACGGCGATCCACGCAAACGGCACGTCCCGAAAGACCTCGCAGATCGCGGCGTCGGCCCGCTGGCACAGGCCGCAGTCGCGCTTGGTGTATAGGGTCACCGTCTTCATGTCGGCGCATTATAACAACGGTTCCGGGGGTCCGACACGGAGGAGAAGGGACGGGCGCGTGTGTCTGTCGTAAGGAAAACCAACCACCGCATGATCAAGAACGACCCCTACGTGTGGGGGTAGGCGCCGCGCGGCGGGCCCTACGTCCCGCCCATGAGCGCGCTCAAGACCCGGTAGGTGTTGCAGTGGGCGGCGACCGAGTCCTCAATGGGGTCGGCGTAGCCGCCGCTCATGGTCAGGACCACGGGGACGCGCTCGCGCCCGCAGAGCGAGAGCACGCGCTCGTCGCGCGCCTTGAGGCCGTCCCGCGTCAGGCTCAGCCGGCCCAGGCGGTCGTTTCGCAGCGGGTCGGAGCCCGCCAGGTAGAAGACGATCTCGGGCCGCGCGCGCGCGAACGCCTCGGGCAGGGCCCGGTCCAGCGCGTCCAAATAGGCCGCGTCGTCCGAGCCGTCCTCCAGCGGCACGTCCAGGTCGCTCTCGGCCTTCCGGAACGGAAAATTTCTGGCCCCGTGCAACGAGAGCGTGAAGGCCTCCGGGTCGCCGGCGAAGATGCGCGCCGTCCCGTCGCCCTGGTGCACGTCGAGGTCGACCACCAGCGCGCGCCGGATCAAACCGCGGGCGCGGAGCTCCCGGACGGCCACGGCCACGTCGTTGAAGACGCAGTACCCGCTGCCGCGTTCGGGGTGGGCGTGGTGCGTGCCGCCGGCCAGGTTGCCCGCGGCGCCGCCTTCGAGCGCGGCCAGCGCCGCTTGGATCGTCCCGCCGGTCGAGGCGCGGCTGCGGTCCAGCAGTTGGGGCGACCACGGGAAGCCCAGCGCGCGCAGCGCGCGGGCGTTCAGCGTCCCCTCGAACACGGCGCGCAGGTAGTCGGCCGTGTGGACCCGCCCGAGCTGGGCGCGCGTCGCCAGCGCCGGCGTGTGGACCTGTTCGGGGCGCAGCACGCCCTCGGCCAAGAGCGCTTGGCGTAGGAGCCGATACTTCTGAATCGGGAAGCGATGCCCTTGCGGGAGCGGGACGACGTAGGCGTCGCTGCTGAAGACGCGCAGCATGGGGAGAATTATACCGACGGGCACCATAGGGCCAGGTCGTGTGCGCCACGGCCCGGCTTTCGGGTTCGCATGCAGTCACTGGGGTCCAGCGACCCTCTCTTGACAGGGCCATGGCGGCGCGCGTACAGTGTGGCACCCAACATGAGCGCGCTTTTATCCGTCCGCAACCTCTACAAGAGCTTTGGCGGCTTGAACGCGGTGCGGGATCTGAGCTTTTCGGTAGGGCCCCAGGAGATTCTGGGGTTGATCGGCCCGAACGGCGCGGGCAAGACCACGGTGTTCAACCTGATCATGGGCGTGCATCGGCCCAACTCGGGCGAGATCCGCTTCAAGGAGCAGCCGATCCAGGGGTGGCCCACCTACCGCATCGTGAACGCAGGCGTCGCGCGCGTGTTCCAGATCGCCCAGCCCATGCCGCTGAAGACCGTCTACGAGAACGTCGAGATCTCGACGCTGCCCAACAAGGTGTTCACGCGGCGTACGAGCGCCCGGGCGCGCGACTATTGCCTGGCGTGTTGCGAGCTGACCGGGCTCGTCGACCTGTTGGATCAGTACCCCGGCATGCTGCCGCAGGCGGGCCTGCGCCGGCTCGAGATCGCCAAGGCCGTCGCCACCGACCCGGATCTGCTGTTGCTGGACGAACCGCTGGCCGGGCTCACGGTCCAGGAGGTGGAACAGCTCTCCGAGCTCATCCGGCACCTGCGCGAGACCGGGCGCACGATCGTGATCGTGGACCACAACATGAAGGGGCTCATGCGCCTGGTGGACCGCGTGGTCGTGGTCAACTTCGGGGCCAAGCTCACCGAGGGCACGCCGCAGCAGGTGGTGCAGGACCCGGCCGTGCAGGAGGCCTACTTGGCCGGGGGGGCGTTCTGATGAGCGTGCTGCTCCAGGTCAAGGGCCTGAACGCGTCCTACGGCAAGGCCCAGGTACTCCACGACATCGACCTCCGGGTCGAGCAGGGCGAGTTCGTCTCGGTGATCGGCTCCAACGGAGCAGGCAAGACGACGCTGTTCAAGCTCATCTCGCGGCTCATGGGCGGGCGCGGCGAGATCCGTTTCAAGGGCCGCCCGCTGCCGCGCCGCCCCTACGAGGTGGTGGCCGCCGGGCTGATCCAATGCCCTGAACACCGCCGGCTGTTCCCGTACATGAACGTGCGAGACAACCTCATGCTGGGCGCCTACCGCCGCAGCGGCGCCGACGCCAGCGCCGAGCGGGACATGGTTTACGAGCTGTTCCCGCGGCTACAGGAGCGTTCGAGACAGTTGGCCCGCACGCTCTCGGGCGGCGAGCAGCAGATGCTGGCCATCGGGCGCGCGCTGCTGAGCAAGCCGGACCTGCTCCTGCTGGACGAGCCCACCATCGGGCTGGCGCCCATCGTGCGCAAGAACATCTCCGAGGCGATTACACGCATCAAGCAGCGCGGCGTCACGATCCTGCTCAGCGAGCAGAACGTCGTGTTCGCGCTGCACCACTCCGACCGCATCTACCTGCTGGAGACGGGACGCGTCGTCAAGCACGGCACGGCCGCCGAGTTCCAACAGGACGAATACGTGCGCCAGGCGTATTTGGGCGAGTCGTGATCCAACGAGTCACCCCCTAGGGTAGCATAGACGACATCAACAATCGAAACCGGCGTATTACTGCGGCCAGTCGCGCAGCATGCGCTCGGTCTCCTCGGCGTGGCCGCTCTCGTCGCGCACCATGTCCTCCAACTGCACCATCAGCCCCTTGTCGCCGAACGCGTCGGCTTCTTGGGCCCGCTGCGCGTAGTCCGCGCCCGCTTGCTGCTCGGCCTTGAGTACTTCCTGCAGCATCTGCTGGTTGGTCTTGGCGGCCGGCACGGGACGGGGCTCGGTGGTGGGCTCGCCGCCCAGGGCCACGATCTTGTTGGCCAGGAACTGAGCGTGGAGCTGCTCGTCGGCCACCTCGGTGAGGAAGAACTGCGAGAGCTGCGGCCGGTAGGGGCCGGTGGCCTTGGCCGCGTAGGTCGTGTATTGGATGATCGCGCCCAGCTCGCCGGCCAGGTCCCGATTCAGGTGCTCGATCAGCGTTTGTTTGTCCACGATGACCTCCAAGTCGGTGGTTTCGGCGCCCCGCTGGGGCGCATGGTCAAGTATAGACCCCGCTCAACGCACGACAATGACGCGGCGCATTCCGCGGCCTCGGGCGAGCGGATGGGAATCAGCTTTCGCGCGAGGACTGGGCGTCCTCGTCGGGAATAAGCCCGAGCGCGCGCGCCCGCTGGGTCCACTGCTGGCGGGCCATGGCCTGCATGTCGATCGCGCTGTCGGTTTCGTCGACGATCTCGATCCCGAGCAGCGTCTCGACCACGTCCTCCATCGAGACGATCCCCACGACCCCGCCGTACTCGTCCACGACCAGCGCGATGTGCTCGCGCTCGTTGAGGAACTGCTCGAAGATGTAGATCAGGGTCACGACCTCGGGCACGACCCGGATCTCGCGGCCCAGCTCGCGCAGCGGGGTGTCGAGCCGCTCGCGCGAGACCTCCTGCATGATGTCGCTCTTGAGCACGAACGCGCTGATATCGTCCTTGTTCCCCTCGCGCAGCGGGATGCGCGAGAAGGTGAGCTCGGGGTGCGCCTCCATCACCTGTTCGACCCGCATGTCCGCCGGGAGCGTGAACATGACCGGCCGCGGCGTCATGACGTCCCGCACGCGCAGCTTGCCGACCCGCAACAGGTTCTTGAGGATGCGGGACTCGCGGTCGCCAAATATTCCCTCCCTGCGCGCCAGGTCGGTCATGGCCCAGAGCTCCTCGCGGCTGACCGAGGCCATGCGCTCCTCGGAGGAGAGCATGTTGGCGATGCGCTGCGACAGGAGCACGAGCGGGTAGAGCAGCCAGATGAGCGGCGGGAGCGTGCGCGCGGCCGCGACCGCCAGCCGCTGCCAGTAGAACGCCCCCAGGGTCTTGGGGATGATCTCCGAAAAGACGAGGATCAGGAAGGTGAGCGCGGCCGAGATCACGGCCACGTAGGCGTTGCCGAACACGATGGCGGCCTGCGCCCCGACGCCGGCCGCCCCGACGGTGTGGGCGACCGTGTTGAGGCTCAAGATGGCCGCGAGCGGCTGGTCGATGTTCGATTTCAGGTGGCGCAGGGTCGCGCCGGCCTTGGGCGCCTTCTGCTCAAGCGCCTCGACGAAGCTCGGGGTGATGGAGAGGATGACCGCCTCCATGATCGAGCAGAAGAACGACACGCCCAGCGCCAGGGACAGGTAGAAGATTAGGAGGACCATGTCGCGCATTCCCCTTCGGGCGCATGCAGGCGCGGGCTTCTGGGTGCTGCGGCCGGACTCTTATGGGCGATGGGAACGCTCCCTCCTCGGGCTGCACCGGATCGTGGGGAGGGCCCCCCTGCGCCGGGCGGGCCACAGCGCGGCGGGGCGCACGCTCTCGGTTCGTAAGCGCGGCCGTTGCGATTCGGAACCCATGTCTTCGTTAGGATACCGGCCACTCGGCGCGGAAATCAACGGCCCGCTTGCGCGCCCCCAGCGCCGGCGACTTCCGGGTCACAGGGCCAGCCCCATCCAGTGATGGTCGTAGTACGCCCCGTCCAGGCACATCTCCCGGCTGATCGTGCCCTCGACGGCAAACCCCTTGCGGCGGTAGAGCGCGATGGCGCGCGCGTTGTCGGTGCGCACGCGCAGGTTGAGCTTGGTCACGATCCCCGTGGCGCGGGCCCAGCCGACGAGCGCGTCCATCAGTAGCGGGCCCACGCCCAGCCCCCAGTACGCCCGCGCCACCGCGATCCCGAGTTCGCCGGCGTGGCGCGTGCGCGGTCGCTGCCCGCCCGAGAAGCTGCTCGTGCCGGCGATCCGGCCTTCGACGAGCCCCAGCAGGTAGACCCGGTTGTCCGCCGCGGCGACCGCGCGCAGCGCCTCGGCCTCGGCGGCCTCGTCGAGCCCGAACTCGCCGGGGCCGAAGCTGAGGAAGTCCGTCTCGGCGCTGACCGCTTCGAAGTAGTCGAGCAGCGCGCGCGCGTCGTCCGGCGCGGCTGCGCGGATCAAAAGCGTCCGGCCGTCTTTCAGGCGGTGTTCGCGGGGTCGCACGCCCGCAGTGTATCGCGGAGCGGCTCCCCCTGGCACCCCCGGTTGGGACGTTTCAACTGAACCCCTGTTCAATCGACGCGGGGGCCTACGACTTCGCCAGCGCCCGCACGCCGTCGACCAGGACGCGCATGGCCCGGCAGTCGTCCTCGTTGTATTCCAGAATGCGCCTCTTCACGTCCGCGTCGTCGCCCACGACCCACTCGTGGTACCACTGAATTGACGCCGCTCCCGAGGGCTCGGGGTCGCGCCAGGAAAAGCCCCAGAAGGTCGCCAGCGTCTTGACCGACAGGTCCGAGGTGGGCCACTCCATCTTGGCCTTGACCAAGTCGAAATAGAGGTCCACCACGTCGTCCCGCTCGAACAGCGCCGCGACCTCGTCTTCGCGGGCCACGTCCGGGTGGCGCGCGGCCAGCCCCTTGAGGGTGGCCTTCTCGTAGGCCGAGTAGACGTAGAGCGCGCTGAAGGGGCGTTCGTGCAGGTATGCCCAGACGGCGGCGAACGCGTCCCGCTCGGCTTCCGGGGTCGGTTCGTCCGCGAAGAACGACACGTAGGTCTCGCTGGCCGGGTCCGAGCCCCGGCGCTCGACGACGCCGTGCAGGTAACACACCCCGCGCATCGGATCGGTCTCGACGTCGAAGAACAGCTCCAGGTCGTCGGGGGGCAGCGCGTGAGCTTTGCGCAGGACGGGCTGGGCGTTCGGTTCCTTTTGCAGTCGCGCCCGCGTTTGGAAGCGGCGCAGCGTGTCAAGGCCGACCCCTTTAATGGCGCTCTTGTTCCCGTCCACAAGCGTGTCCAGCTCCGTCTCCGCCAGCGCGCGCACCGTTGGGACATGGGGCGCCAGCTTGTCGCGCCGGCCCCGGCCCAGCTCGGCGATCAGCGTCAGGTCATCGGCCTCCTCGAGCTGCGCGCGGCAGTGCGTGCGCCAGTGGCACAGCTTGCAGGCGGCGCAGAGCGCGGGGGTCGTCTCCTGCTCGGCTCCGACGACGGCCCGGACCTCGGCCAGCACGCGTTCGTACGTCTCCCAAAGCGTTGGCGAGCGCGGGCCGCGCTTCTGCTCCAGGTCGTAGGCCACCTCGTGGCCGCCGACGTCCCAGACGAACGCCGCGCGCCCGTCCGCCAGGCCGAGCCGTTGCAGGATGTCGACGTAGAGCGCGAGCTGGACGGCGTAGTGGACCTTGGGCTTGCCCGCTTCACCGGGCTCCAGCCCCGAGCCGCTCTTGATGTCGCCCGGGGCGTAGCCCGATCCCTGTTTGCGCAGCAGGTCGGGCTCGCCGACCAGATCGTCCACGACCATGCGCCCGCCGTAGACCAGCGGGACGCCCGCCCGCATGGCCGAGAGCGTCCCGGCCTCGCGCTCGCGGGCCGTGCCGGTCTTCAGGTCCACGACTCGCAGGTCGAGCCCGTCGACCACCTCGCGCTCGAACGCGTTGCCGCGCGCCCAGAGCAGCTCGACGAACGGGCTCACGGGGTCGCGCGCCCTCGGGTCGCCGCAGCGGTCCAGCGCCACCCGGTGCGGGCACTGCGCGTGGCTGTAGAGCATCGAGGCCGTGATGGACTGGTCGGCCATGACATCCCCGTCATCCATGCCTATTCCCCCTGCGCCGATGTCGCCGGACGAATGAGCCGATCGATCTGCGCGTCGGGTTCGAGTTCGACCCCGAAATGCACCCGGAGCCGGTCGCGATAGGCGTTCTCATCCGCCACGTCGCTCTCCTTGCGCTCTCCCGCCGACGTCACGATCAGCCGGCCCTTGGACAGCGTGACGCGCCCGTCGGGCGTGGCCCGCGAGCAGACGGACTTCTGCGTGAGGGGGGAATCGGGCGCGGTCTGGTGGTAATGGCACATCCCCTCGAAAGCGGCCAGCGGGTGGGGCTCGGGTGCGAAAACGTACTGCGGCTCCCAGTCGGCGCCGGGCTTGCGTTGCTGCAGGGTCCAGTCCGGACCGTTCCAAACCAGTCGATAGTCGACGCCGCGCTGGGTTTGCACGCCGGGGCCGAGCGGCAGCGGCTCCAGAAACGAATCGCCGAAGCCCACGTCGGCGATCCACGCCCCGTCCGCCTCCACGCGCAGGAGCATGTGGTCGAATTCCGGGCCGAACTCGCGCCCATCGAACACGCGCGCCGAGAGCAGCCCGACCGCGAACCCCAGCTCGCCCAGCAGCCAGGCGAACAAGCCGTTGAGCTCGTAGCAAAATCCGCCCCGGCGGCGCACGACGATCTTGTCGTACAGCGGCGGGAGGGCAAGCGCAATGGGTCGTCCCAAGGGAACGTCCAGGTTCTCGAACGGGACGGCGTGCAGGTGCGCGCGGTGGAGCTCGCTGAGCACCTCCGGCGACGGCGCGCGCGGGCCGTCGTAGCCGATGCGTGCTAAATACGCGTGGACGTCCATGCACTCAACCCTTCGGTCGGAATCCTGCGCCATTGTCAGAACGGGAAGGACCGTACGCCAATCGCATGCGGTGGCCGGCACGCCCAGTAGCTCTTCGGCGCGTTCAGGATGAGGCGTTCAGCGCGTATCGAAGCCAACGCCTCCCGTCTCAGGCGCCGGCCGCGCGCGTCCACTGGCCCGTGTCGGTGTACTGCTGGAAGCGCACGACCTTGCCCCCGCGCAACGTCCACACGTGCGCGAACTGCGCGTCGACGGGGATGCCGGTCGCTTTCATCGTGCCGCGGTAGCGCCCCTCGACCGCGACCGCCTCGCCCCCGTCGATGAAGCGTTCGGGGACAACGGAGAGGTTTTCGATGTCGGCCCCAAGCCGCTGGAACACGCCCTCAGCCACCGCCTGGGGGCCGAGGTACGGATTGCCGTCGGCGTAGAGGAAGCCTTCGGCCTCCCGCCATTCGACCTCTGCGTCGAACGCGCCCAGCACCGCCGGCACGTCCCCCTTGGCGAACGCGTCATAAATGCCTTGTACGACGTCCCGTTCCCGGCTCATGCGGTTTCCCTTCACGTCGGTTTGGTGGCGTTGATCGTATCACACATCGCACCGCGAGCCTACTGCAAACGGCTTGCTCGGTGCTCGCCGCGCATGGGCTCACGCCGGCGCGCCCCCGTGTCGCAGCAAGCGCATCCCTAAGTGTCGCTTCACGTCCGGCCACTCGCCCGCGAGCACGCTGTAGAAGACGGTATCCCGCACCGTGCCGTCCGGGCGCGCGTGGTGGTGGCGCAGGACGCCGTCCTTTTTGGCCCCCAGCGCCTCGATGGCGCGCTGCGAGGCGAGGTTGAACCGATCCGTCCTCAACCCCACGACCGCGCAGCCCAGCGTCTCGAAGGCGTGCTCGAACAAGAGCAGCTTGCAAGCCGTGTTGACGTGGCTGCGCTGCCAGCGCCGGGCGTACCAGGTGTAGCCGAGCTCGACGCGGTCGATTTTCCCCACGACGTCGTGGTAGCGCGTGCTACCCACGATCGTCCCGCTGCTCAACTCCCGCACGGCCCACGGGAGCATGTGCCCCTCCTGCTGGCCGGCGAGGGCGGCGTCGACGTAGGCCTCGACGTCTTCGGGCCTGGGCACCGAGGTGAACCAGAGCTCCCAGAGCGCGCCGTCGGAGGCCGCCGCCGCCAGCCCTTCCGCGTGCGCGGGGCTCAACGGCTCCAGCCGCACGCCGTGGCCTTCCAGGATCGTCGGCTCGACGTCGATCACGCCGTCCTCCTCATGGAACTGATAGATCCCCTGCGACCATCCGACTTGGGGCCTCTCACCAACTGAGCTGCAAGCGAAGAATCCCCTGCAAATGCGGGAGATCCTTCGGCCTGACGGCCTCAGGATGACGCGCCCGCCAAGGTTCTGTTCGGCGCTCTTAGCCGTCCTTCGGGATCCTGTGCCAAGTCCTCTGCTCGCACTGGAGGCACCAAAGTCGCCGGCGCGTGGTCCCCGAGCCAGGCGTTCATCGCCTTGCGTCGCCCCTCGGCGTCGACGTCCCCGACCAAGTACGTGGTCAGCCTGACCAGATCGTCCCGCCGCATGCCAGCGGCCTCGAGCTGTTCGATCGGATCACTCGGCAGCGCGCCGTCCGGCCGCATGCCCACCTGGCCCGAGAGCACAAGCCAGCGCTGCGGGCCCGTGACCTCGATTTGGTGCGCGTACGAGGCCAGCGGGGGGGGGACCGTCGATGGGTTTCTGTTTGTCTTCATGGCTGCGCGTCCTTTCTCTACTTATCGTCCCAAGACGAGGTCGATCCCGGCCAGGATCAGTTGCAGCTTGGTTCGGGGCAGCTTGGCGGTGCGTTCCGTCAGCAACGACCGGTCCAGTGTGACGAGTTGGGACGTGTTGGCCACGGAATCCTTCGGCAACCCGGTAAGCGAGGGGGACAGCGCGACGTTCCCGGGCGCCTGGGCCCACTTGAGGTTGCTGGTGAGCGATACGCAGACGGCGGTTTGAATACGGCTGCGATTCAGGGCGCCGCCCTGCACCACGACCACCGGGCGCCGAAAGCCGGGACCGGACCCCGTCGGGTCGGGCAAATCAGCCCACCACACCTCGCCCTGCGCGATCACCACTCGGTTCGCTCCAGGGCGTGACGGGAGGCGGATGACACCCACGCGTCGTCGTCCGATCCCACCTCATCGGCGACTCGGTTCATGGCCTCGGTCACCTCGTCCGGCGCGTGGCGGGCCAGGTACTCGCGCAGGGCATCGCTAAAGAGCTGGCTGCGCGACTTTTGCGTCCGCTCAGCCAGCCGCTCCGCGCGCTCGAACAAGTCGTCCGGGATGGAGATGGCGGTTTTCATACCGAAAGTATAACCATCTCGCGCCAAGGCATGCAAAGGTCCGCTATACTGTTCAGGATTTCCGAAACAGAATCACATCTTCCAATACGAACTCAAGGTTGAGCCCGTCCCGCTTCGCCAGGTAGCGAAACGTCGCTCGGCAGAAAAAACAGACATGGGTGGGGTCGCGAATGTAGTGCCAGTTGGTAAAACCGTCGATCTCCGGGGTCAGTTTGGTCATGATCCCCAGCCACCCGCCGGGCTTGACCAGCGACACGAGCCGGCGCCAATCGCTCGCCGGCCGGTGGAAGTGCTCCACGACCTCGGTGCAGGTCACGAAGTCGTATTGGCGCTCCAGGGTGGACGGGTCAGGGGCGAAGAAGGGGTTGTAGATCGCCATCGACTGGCCTCGTTCCTCCAGCATCACGGACAGGGTCGGTCCGGGCCCGCAGCCGAAGTCGAGCCCGGCCAGCGGCGGAGCGTCCAAACGCGCGAGCAACGGCTGGGCCAGTCGGCTCAGAAAGGCGCGATAGGCCGGATCGCGCGGATCGTTTTCGTGCAGGTCGTAGCGCGCCTTCTCCTCGTTCGGCGGCAGGTGGGCGGATCGCCTCGACGAACGCCAGCGCTTCGTCCTTGGTGTACTCGGCCATCACCCCTCCGATTGCTGCCTTCGCGCTACCCGGCAGACGGTAGCATTCTTGGCACCTCATGTATATTATGGTAATATACAACTCATGGTCAACTGGGCTCGCGTGACGGGGTTCGAATGGGATCAGGGTAACGCCAGGAAAAGCGCGGACAAACACGGCGTGAGCCAAGCGGAAGCCGAACGCGTCTTCTTCAACGAACCGTTCCTGGTGTTGCCGGATCCCAAGCACAGCCAACAGGAGCCACGTCATCATGCGCTGGGCACGACCGATGAAGGCCGATTGCTGCACGTGACCTTCACGTTGCGCGTGCACGGCAGGCTGATTCGCGTGATCTCGGCCCGAGACATGCACCGCAAGGAGAGAACCTTCTATGAGCAAGCGAAAGAAGACACCGCCTGAGTTCAAGACCGAAGCCGAAGAGCGGGCCTTTTGGGAGAGCCACGATTCCAGCGACTACGTGGACTGGGAGCAGGCCCAACGTGCTTCGTTCCCGAACCTGAAACCTTCGACCAAGACGATCTCGCTCCGGCTTCCGGAAATGCTCTTGGAACGCATCAAAATCGAAGCCCACAAGCGCGACATGCCCTACCAGTCGCTCATCAAAGCGTGGCTCGCCGAAGACGTGGAGCGGCATCGCGTTTGAATGGGACCCGCGCCGCGGCTAGCCACCTCAGTGTTGTCATGCAACGTTTGACGAGCTAGAGCTGATCCTATGAAAGTCACCCTCGATCTGCCCCCCGCGCAAGCCGACAAGCTCCGCGCGGAAGCGGAGCGCCTGGGCATCACGCCCGAGCAACTGGCCTATGTCGCCGTCGCCGACCTGCTCGCGACGCCCGACGACGCGTTCAGGGATGCGGCCGAGCGCGTGCTGCAGAAGAACGAAGAACTCTACCGGCGCCTCGCGTAGTGCGTTACCTGACGCTGGCGGGGGTCGTCGCCCTCCACAAGCTGGCATCGTTGGATAGGCCGTTTTGGACGCGAATCTGCTCTCAAAGGAGTGCCAAGAATTCCGCGCGGGTCATTTCGACATCGTGAAGAATCGCGTTCATCAAGCCCGGACCAATGATCTCACCCGCGTGCACGGGGACGGTGGTCACGCGCCCGTCCGCATGCTTGAGCCGGTGGTGGCTCCCCTTGATTCGGACCACCTCGAATCCCGCCTTCTTCAGCGCCGCAATGACCGCGTCGCCTGCAAGCCGCGGAAGGCGCGTCATGAAACGATGGTAATTCTCTGCACGCCGATGAAATCAAGCGGTTCCACGGATTCGTCGGTATCTTCCAAGCAGAGTTCGACGGCTTCTTTGACCCTTGCCATCAGCTCGTCGAGGGATTTGGCTTGGGTGTGACACCCCCGCAGGCTTGGAACCGACGCAACGTAGTACCCTTCCGTGTCCCGTTGAATGATCACGTTGAATTCCCGCGACATGGGTCCTCCCCAGTTGGCATGCTTCCGTCAGCGCGCCATGACGGATCGCCAGGTAGCCTGATCCCAACGAACATCATAGCGCACGACGTTTCGCACAACGAACCTCATCTCTGATTGGTACGATTCACGCCTGCGTGCAACGCAACCTTCAACTTACCGAGATGCGGGGGGGTTATGCATGGTCATCGCTGTCTTCATCGACCCGCCGCCCGTGGAGCCACACCTCGGACTCGGCCAAATCGATTTGGTCATTCCATAGAACCGCGTAACCGTGCGGATCGGCGTGGGCGCGGCGGAAGAGTGCCTCGTCCTGTAAGGGGCGAAACGCTTCGTCCTGGAGCAACGGCTTGCAGTCGTAGACCTTGCGCACGCCGTTTTCGAATTCGACGAGCAACGTCTTGTCCACTTGCGGTTTCACGTGTTTGATTCTGGGATAGGTTTGGGATGCCTTCATCATCAGTCCAATCCTGGGAGCTGCTTGAACTCCTGAGTTTTCCACATTTCCTGTAGTTCGCCCTTGTATTGCTCAGCCCACTCACGCACGAGGCGTTCCGCCCGAGAGGGAAGGTCGCCTTCGATCATGTGGAGCGTGTCAATGTCAAAAACGCCGTTGAACTCACCGTACATGGCGTGGAAGTGGGGCACGCCATGCTCGCGGAAATACATCTTGATCAGAATCCCATAGAACCGTGCTATGACAGGCATCGTACTCTCCTTCAACATAGCGAGAGAGTTATGTTGACACAAGCTTGACAGAATGTAGGGCCTGCTGTGCAGGTCGAGCACGCTATTTCGCCTTGTTCGGGAACCGTTTGGGGTGCTCGATGATCGA
Source organism: uncultured Thermotogae bacterium (assembly GCA_964572855.1). Classification (GTDB taxonomy): domain Bacteria; phylum Bipolaricaulota; class Bipolaricaulia; order RBG-16-55-9; family JAJCYT01; genus CAZNGF01. The sequence continues at coordinate 42,445 of CAZNGF010000010.1, forward strand.
TTCGGTGGGGGCCACGACGACCTCCAGCCAATAGAAGCGCCCCGGCGACGGCTCCTGATTGACTTGGCGGCTCATCCCTGCACGCGGGGGACGACCTTGGCCCCGGCGATGCCGAGGTGATGGTCCGTGCTCCAGACATGGCGGATCTTGTGGTGCTCCATAAAGCACAGGCTCGATGCGTCCACGTAGGTCAGCTTGGTTCCGCGAAAGCGCTCCAGCATCCTGCCGACGTCCCCATCGTGCGCCAGCGTCGCCTCGAAGACGCGCAGATCGGGGAGATTGGCGATCAGCAAGCGAAAGCGCCGCGCGGCTTCCTCGCCCATTCGATGCAGAAACCAGGAATACGTTTCCGAGAGGACCAGGACCGACGTGCGCCACTGCGGTTGCGGGCCGTTGAACAGGCTCACGGCCTGGGCGTGCCAGCGGTCGCGCTGGTTCATGAAGGCGATGAAGATGCCGCTGTCCAGGAAGACGGGTTCGCTCATGGCGTTTCGCGGTCGTAGACGACCTCGTCCACGCTGGCGCTGTCGCCTTCGTCTCCCTCGAACGCACCTGCAAAGGCCATCCAGGGCTTGTCGCTCGGCTCGCGCGCGACCGCTTCCGCCAAGCTGCGCCGCACGAGCTCGGCCAGCGAAATGCCCTGCCGGCGAGCGACCTCCTTGGCCCGTTCGTACAACTGCTCATCCACGCTGATCTGGGTGCGGATCATGTTATCATGGTACTTTTCTATGATAACAACTGCAAGCGCACGCTACTTCGCCTTGTTCGGGAACCGTTCGGGGTGCTCGATGATCGCTTCGGTGAGGACCACGTCGATATCTGGCCAGTAGAACTGCCTCGGCGACGGCTCCTCCACGTTCAGGATGGCTCTGACCGGCTGCTCCTTGAACCACGGGAATTCCTCGTAGGGCATGAAGACTCAGGCTGTATCTTCTGGATTTGCTAATTCCTCTAGCATACTCAAAGGTAGTACAGGCCCTCGTCTCAAAATACCCACAAGCTTCCTAGCAGTATCACCGATTCGAACCGGCTCCTTGCTCCTTGTCTTCTTTAACGCAATATGTCCACGCTCGAAATCGAGTACCCAGAGACGTTGCTTGAGTCTAGCTGCTGTGTATTCACTCAAATCAAGGAGATAAGCTTCATAACGGCGCCCAGCTAGATGGCCATCTGAAAGACTTGAATTGATCAAATGGATGATTCTTAGATCCATCAACCGCTGAATCAGCGAGTATTCTCGTGGCCGACGCTCTTTATCAAGGAAGTCAATTCTGAAAAAAGATATGCCTTTTCCATCAATACAAAACTTCCTTACTAGGTTCAAAGTGCCTAACACACTCTCTGCACTTCCAAGTGCGGCGGCTGCATCTTCTTCAAGTTCTTGCATCTTAGCTTTTGCAGCTTTCCCTGCAGCTTCATTGACATCCTGAACACCGGTCATACGAGCGTTTTCTCGCCCTCTAGCAACTTGAATTGCAGATGCAACAAGCGTTACAAAGTCGCGTGGAACTCCTCCCGATGCAAGAACAAGACGATCCACTGCACGACCATGGAGAAAACCACGCCTGGGGGTTGCATCGCACTCCTCAATGAAACCATCAAGGACACTCTGCAGAAACTGTTTCGCGCGCTCTGGCTCCTGTAAAGTGATATCAAGATTGATTTCAATAGCGTCATGCTGAAGCTGAAGCCCAGTAGGTGGTTCCGGTCGGAACCACCTCATTTGGTGGCGTATCCCTGCAATTTTTAACCACACGGGGACTTCTCGCGACAACCCATGTAGCCTATCAAGGAGATCAGGTACTGAATGGTAAGTAAGATAGTGGATATCGTCGAGAAACAGATAGATTGGCACTTGCGTTTCTACACAGAATTGGGCAAGCATTCGATTTACGCTAGGGATAATACGCTCTATATCTTCACTCCCAGGATGTTTCTTTCTTGAAAGGGTTTCGATCTCAGTTAAGAGAGAGGAAGCAGTCTTAAGACTCTTGGCTGAAGAATTGGAACCAAAATAGCTCTCAGGAAGTTCACAAAACCTTTTTGCAATCGCTAAAAATGCACCATCCGAGCCAAGCTTTCGTAGTGTTTGGATGTTAACCCATAGAGTCTGCACTCCTGCACGTTCAAGTTGTGACTTGGCTTGCAACATCAAAGCAGACTTACCTGCGCCACGGCGACCAAATATGAGATGATGGCGCTCTGATGTAGCAACTTGGAGACGCCCCTCAACATCTTCTACGTAACGAAGGCTAGGCTGTGCTTCTGAAGTTCTAGAGCGTTCATCTAGGAGGCTTACTAATCTAGTCACTCGTTCATCACGTACTGAGCGAACGGGAGGAGTTTCAGATTTCTCAGGAGGCTTGATCAATCTGACGGTGACAAAACCATCCTCGATCTCAGAATCAATGCTGTTACCCAACTCTGTAGCTCGCTGGAATTGTGACGCAACTTCAACTATCACAATTGTTTCGCCTGGGAATCGTCTAATCTTAATTTCTACAGGCCTAATACCACCCTCAAGAAAGTATTCTCTTACTTGTTTTTCTATATCAGTTGGAGTAATCATAAATCCAGACCCTTCCTCCTGAGATAGGATTTAGCCGTACTACGAAGCTGAGAGGAGCTTGAGAAGACATGTCTTGCTATCGCCTCGAACTTCTTGTCATTCCGTGGATATGGCTCATAATCCGCACGATTGCGCTCAAGGCGTGCTGTCTTAAGCTCGTTTTCCCAGTAATCTGAAGATGGGAAGTCGGATGGAATGTGCCCAGGAAGGACGGAGTGTTTCTCATGATCATCACCACGCGTAATATAGAAGACAACTCCTCGAATCACTTGATACATCGCATAATATGAACGATTAACTACGAGCCGGAAGCTTAATACAGGCTCAGTAAGTAATTCCTTTGCTTCCTGATTCATCTTATGCGCAAGTGTAAGGCGGTCAATAGTAACCTTTCCCAAGAGGTCGTTGATATCATAGCCAGTACGATCTGCAAGGCTGACACCTGCTACTAAATCCTTGATTCGGTTTGCTGGCAAAGTGCTTATAAACCTCAGGTCTTCTTGTTGGGCTCGTGGCATGATTCAAATTGGTGCTTTGCACCTCCCAAGATACTCTTCGTTGAAGGTTAACGATACTGATGAAAAGTCTCAAATACCATACTAGCCAATATAGTAGATGCACCTAATTCCCAACAACACCACATCGTAAAGCGATTTTTGCACTTGTCATACTAAGTAGGTGAGCAAAAATTTGTTGATGAGAGGTTTTTGGTGTACGTTCTGAG
>CAZNGF010000011.1:0-44682 GCA_964572855.1 uncultured Thermotogae bacterium
CCCTTGCGCTTGAGTTCGAAGCGGAGCGCGCTCGTGCTGGCCGGGCGGCGATGCAGGCGGTCCTCGACCCAGAGCCGGGCGAACAGCCGGTCGTCCAGCAGGCCGGAGTCTTGCGCCCAGGCGACCGTCTCGTCGATCGCCTGGGCGTCGAACCCTTTGGAACGCAGCTTCTCCTCGACCTCGCGGGTGCTGCGCGGGCGGAGCTTTAGCAGTCGGAAGACCTGTTCGCGCGCGTCACGAGGCGCGGGCACGGCTCTTCTTCTTGGGTTTGGCTTCGCCTTCCTCGTCGCTGGCCTCGGCGCCGTCGGTCTTGGCGGGCGCCTCGGCTTCGGGCTTCGGGGTGAGCCCGGCGGCCTCGCGGATCTCGACCTCGAGCTGCTGGGCCATTTCGGCGTTTTCGGCTAGGAACTCGGCGGACTTGGTCAGGCCCTGGCCCAGTTGTGTGTCGCCGTAGGAGAACCAGGCGCCCTTCTTCTTGACCACCCCGGCGGCCTCGCCGGCGCTGACCAGATCGCGCTCGCGCACGATGCCGTGGCCGTACATGATGTCGAAGAGCGCCTCGCGGAAGGGCGGGGCCACCTTGTTCTTGACCACCTTGACGCGCGTTTCGTTGCCGACCTTGTCGTTGCCCTCGCTGACCGAGCCGATGCGGCGGATCTCCATGCGTAAAGACGCGTAGAACTTGAGCGCCAGGCCGCCGGTGGTGGTGGTCTGCGGGCCCCACTGGGCCGCGCCGATGTTCTGGCGCACCTGGTTGATGAACACGACCACGGTCTTGGTCTGGCTGATCGCGCCGGAGAGCTTGCGCATGGCCTGGCTCATGAGCCGCGCCTGCAGGCCGACCTGGGCGTCGCCCATGTTGCCGGCGATCTCGGCCTCGGGCACGAGCGCGGCCACCGAGTCCACCACCACGACGTCGAGCGCGCCGCTGCGCACCAGCTTCTCGGTGATCTCCAGCGCCTGCTCGCCCGAGTTCGGCTGCGAGATGAGCACGTCGTCCAGGTCGATGCCGATGGCCTCGGCGTACTTCGGGTCGAGCGCGTGCTCGGCGTCCACGAAGGCGGTCACGCCGCCGCGCCGCTGCGCCTCGGCCACCAGGTGCAGGGCCAGGGTGGTCTTGCCCGAGGACTCCGGCCCGTAGATCTCGATGATGCGCCCGCGCGGCACGCCCCCGACGCCGAGCGCGATGTCCAATGCCAGCGAGCCCGTCGGGATGGTCTCGACGTTCATGTTCGCGTTCTCGCCCAGCCACATGATCGAGCCGTCCCCGTACTGGCGCTTAATCTGGTCCAAAACACTGCCCAATACTTCCTTCTTGCCCACGACATCCCCTCCTCTGCGGGGTTTCTCTAGCGTTGTTGTGGTCATGATAGTCATCACTCCTGTCGTGTGCCAAGGTTTAATACGTGAATTATACAATACATCGTTTAGAGATAACTGTCAAGTGGCCGGGGTCACCTCGCAAAGGGAAAACGGAGATCGAGCATGTAGGGCCGGCTGTGCCGGCCGACCGTCTTTCTTGAAACCAACACCCGATCGGCCTAAACTTGGCGCGCAAAGGGGTTTTTTATGAAGACGGCGCACCAGGTTCGCCAGGAGTTTCTGGATTTTTTCGAGCAGCGCGGGCACGTGATCGTGCCGAGCGCCCCGCTCGTGCCCGACGACCCCCAGCTCATGTTTACCAACGCCGGCATGGTCCAGTTCAAGGACGTCTTCCTGGGCACGGGCACGCGGCCCTACGCGCGCGCGACCGACACCCAGAAGTGTTTGCGCGTCTCGGGCAAGCACAACGACCTGGACGAGGTGGGTTACGACACCTACCACCACACGCTGTTCGAGATGCTGGGCAACTGGAGCTTCGGGGACTACTTCAAAAAAGAGGCCATCGGCTGGGCCTGGGAATTGCTCGTCGAGCGGTGGGGCCTTGCGCCCGACCGCCTCTACGCCACGGTCCACGGCGGCGACGACGCACTGAGCCTGGGCGCCGACGACGAGGCCGCCGAGCTCTGGAAGCGCGAGACCGGCCTCGACCCCGCGCACGTGCTCCACTTCGGCTCCAAGGACAACTTCTGGATGATGGGCGACACCGGCCCCTGCGGCCCGTGCTCCGAGATCCACATCGACCTGCGCCCCGAGGCCGAACGAGGGCAAACCCCCGGCGCCCAATTGGTCAACGCCGACCACCCGCGCGTGATGGAGATCTGGAACCTCGTGTTCATCCAGTACAACGCGCAAGAAGACGGAACGCTCACGCCGCTGGCGGCCCAGCACGTCGACACCGGCATGGGCTTCGAGCGCATGGTGGCCGTGCTGCAGGGCAAAGAGAGCAACTACCAGACCGACGTGTTCCGCCCGATCATGGAGCACATTCGAGAAATCCGCGGCCACAGCGAGGCCGAGATGAACGCCGATCTCGTGCCCTACCGCGTGCTGGCCGACCACGGCCGCGCCATGGCCTTCCTGCTGGCCGACGGCGTCGTGCCGGGCAACGAGAAGCAAAAGTACGTGCTGCGCATGATCATGCGCCGCGCGCTGCGCTACGGCAAAAAGCTCGGGATCGACAGGCCCTTCCTGGCCGAGGTGGGGGAATCCGTCATCGGGGCCATGCGCGACGTCTTCCCCGAGCTGGAGGAAAACCGCGCCACGATCCTGCGCTGGGCCGAGCAGGAGGAAAAGCTCTTCAACAAGACGCTCGACCGGGGGTTGGACCACTTCGAGGAGCGCGTGCGCCAGCTCAAAAACGCTGACGAGACGGTCTTCCCCGGCGAGGAGGCCTTCTACCTGCACGACACGCTGGGCTTCCCGCGCGAGGTCACCGACGACCTGGCCCGCGAGCACGGCCTTAGCGTGGACCACGAGGCGTTCCGGCGCGAGATGGACAAGCAGCGTGAGCGATCTCGTGGGTCGAAATCCATCGTCGGTGATCGGGGACAAGCGACCGATACTGTAAGCGTCACGCCTAGCGGGCCTCCTACAGAATTCAAAGGCTACACAGAGCTTGTGATCGAATCTAAACTGACAGCGAAGATTGAGCATGAGAAGTATTTTATATTCAAAGAAACTCCTTTCTATGCGGAAAGTGGAGGCCAAGTAGCAGACATTGGGACGATTGACAATCGATCTCGTCGAGGTCGTGGACAGGTCTTGCACGTCAAGAAGAACGAGAGCGATGTCTTTTTACATCAGGTGAAGGTAGTCGAAGGGGAGTTCGAAGCGGGTGACCTTTGCGCTCTTCGCGTTGATGCTGATCGCCGCGAGGCCACCCAGCGCAACCACACGGCCACGCACGTCCTACACGCGGCGCTGCACCAGGTCGTGGGCGCGCACGCCAAGCAGGCCGGCTCGCTGGTGGCGCCGGACGAGCTTAGATTCGACTTCACGCACTTTTCTGCGCTCACGCCCGAGCAGATCGAGCGAATCGAGGACGTGGCCAACCGCGCCATTCTCGCGGATCTGGCGGTTGACATCCGCGACGACCTCTCCTTGAAGGAAGCCAAGGCGCAAGGCGCCACCGCGCTGTTCACCGAGGATTATCAAGGCAAAGAGACCGTCCGCATGGTCTCGATCCTCGCACGCGACGGGGGCGTGTTCAGCCGCGAGCTCTGCGGCGGGACGCACGTCGCGCGCACGGGCGAGATCGGCGGCTTTAAAATCCTCTCGGAGGAGAGCGTCTCGGCCGGCGTGCGGCGCGTCAAGGTGGCCACGGGCCACAACCTGCTGACCCACCTGCGCGAGCGCGAGGCGCTGCTGCAGCGCGTGGCCGACGCGCTCGAGACCGCGCCTTCGGATTTGATCAACCGGCTGGACTCCCTCCTGGCCGAACAGCGCGCGCTCAAGAAGCAAATCGAGGCGTTGCAGAGCGCCCAGGTGGCTCAGCAGGTCGACCACTTCCTGGCGCAGAAGGAGACGTTCGATGGCGTCGAGGCGATCGTGGCGCAGGCTGACTTCGGTGGCGACGCGCTCAAGCAGCTGGCTGACCTGCTGGGGGATCAACTCGACGTCGTGCTGTTGGGCAGCGCGGGTGAGGGGCGCGTCCAGCTCGTGTGCAAGGTGAGCAAGGACTTGACTTCACGGCTCAAGGCCGGCGACGTGATCAAGCAGCTCACCGCCGTGGTGGGCGGCGGCGGGGGCGGCGCGCCGCACTTCGCGCAAGGCGGCGGCTCCCAGCCCGACAAGCTCCCCGAGGCGCTCGAACGGGGCAAGGAACTGCTGCGGGCGCTGGCCGAGTAGCCCCGGCCCTGCCTGCTCCGAGAGAAGGCCCCTATGGACCGCGCACAACTGCTGCGGGACGCCAAGCGAATCGTGCTCAAGGTCGGCACCAGTGTGCTGGCCGACGCCGAGCTGCGCTTCGACCAGGCGTTCTTCGCACAGCTCACCGAGCGCGTGGCCGAGCTGCAGGCGCGCGGCGTCGAGGTGCTGGTGGTGAGCTCGGGGGCGATCGCGGCCGGGCGCGCCCAGCTCAAGCTCAAGCACAAGCCCAAAACCGTGGCCGAAAAGCAGGCGGCGGCCGCCGTGGGCCAGATCCAGCTCATGCGCTTCTACCGCAACGCGCTGGCCGAGCGCGGCATCGAGGTGGCCCAGATCCTGCTCACGCACGGCGACTTCCAGAGCCGCAAGCGCTTCCTGAACGCACGGCAGACGCTGCTGGCGCTGCTGCACGGGGGAATCGTCCCGCTCGTCAACGAGAACGACACCGTCTCGGTCGAGGAGATCCTGGTGGGCGACAACGACAACCTCTCGGCGCTGGTGGCCGCGCTGGTGGACGCCGACCTGCTCGTATTGCTTTCCGACGTGGACGGGCTCTACACCGCCGACCCGCGCCACGACCCCGACGCGGAGCGCGTCTCACGGGTCGAGGACCTGAATCAGGTGCTGGCCTACGCGCGCGACACCGACAACCCGGGCAGCACGGGCGGTATGCACACCAAGCTGCAGGCCGCGCGCCACGCGATCGCCCACGGGATCCCGACGCTGATCGTCGAGGGGCGCGGCCTCAAGGGGCTGCGCGCGCTGCTGGCCGGCCAGGACGCTGGCACGCTGGTCGTCCCGCACGCGAAGCTCCCGAGTCGCAAGCACTGGATCGCCCACACGCTCAAGTCCCGCGGAAAACTCGTCGTGGACGAGGGTGCGCTGCGCGCGCTGCACAGGGGCGGTTCCCTGCTGCCGGCCGGGGTCGCGCGCGTCGAGGGGCACTTTGGTCCGGGTGATCCCGTGGACGTGGCCGGGGCCGACGGGACGCCGATCGCGCGCGGCCTGGTCTCCTACGGCGCCGCCGAGGTCGACAAGCTCAAGGGCAAGCGCTCGTCGGAAATCGAGGCCGCGCTAGGCTACAAGACCCAGGACGAGGTCATCCATCGGGATCATTTGGTGTTGCTCTAGTACAGAACCAAAGAGATTTTCGGGCGTAGGGGCGCGATTCATCGCGCCCGCAGCCACACGCCTGGGCCGCCCGCAATGCTCACCCGGCAAAGAACGGGGCGCGTCGTCGTGGGTCCCATGAATGGGACCCCTACGGGTGAAGGCGCGTATCGGGTCCTACCCGGAGGAGCGTGATCGCGTCCTTTGGACGACACGATCAAACAGGAAACGCTTCAAACGCCCAACAAGATGAAGTTGTCCAGCGGCAGCGCGGCGCCGGGCACGGGGCGGCTCAGCCGCAGGCGCAGCTCGACGCCCGCCCGCTGGAAGCTGCAGGACACCCCTTGGTTGACGTCCACGATCTGCGAGACGTTGAAGCGCGCCAGCGGGGCCACCGCGGCCAGGCCCGGCTCGGGCTGGCCGCCGATGCTGGCCGCGGCCCAGTTCTCCAGCAGGCCGGTGACGCGCGTGTTGGCCCGGCAGTCGGCGTCGGCCACCAGGTGTGCGCGCGAGGAGAGCAGGATGCCGGCGGCCCAGCCGTAGGCCTGCCGCAGCTCGGCGTTGGCGGCGCTGGCGGCGTTGAACAGCAACGTCTCGGGGTCGGTGCCGCTTACGGTCAGCAGCTCGGCCAGCGGGCGCACCGTGGCCTGGCGCATCTCGGCGCTGTTGGCGCGCACGGTCAGGTCGCTCAGGGCGTTGACGGTGTTGGGCGTGCAGCGCGCGTCGAACACCAGCGCCTTGGCCGCGGCCCAGCGGGCGGCCACGTGGGGGCCGTCCTCGGCCTGGGCGCGCAGGTCCTGGCAGCTCATCGCCACGAACGGGTTCTCGCGGAAGGCCACGTAGAAGCTCGTGCCGATGGAGTCGCCCACGGCGCGCCGCATCGCTTCCAGCCCGCAGTCGAGCGCCACGCCCTCGACCCGGTCGGTTTCGCTGGTCTCGATGCGGCCGTTCACGAGACAGGTCTGCAGGCGCCGGAAGCTCTCCTCGACCCCGCCGGGCACGATGGCAAAGCCCTCGCGCACGAGCCGCGCCACCCCGGTGGCCAGCACGTAGGCCCGCTCGGGCGTGGGGGCCTCGGCCACCGCGTCGGCGTAGCGCTGGCCGGTCTCGGGCGATAGCGGCGGGCCCACTCTGGGATCGCCCAGCGAGAACAGCGCGGTCACCTGGGCCTCAAACGCCATCATGCGGCACGCCGACGGGCGGGCCGGGTCGGCCGAGTAGCGGTAGAGTGCCTCGCGCGCCGGCGGCGCCCGCAGCCAGCGCGTCGAAACCGCGATCGAGGCCGCGTTGCGGGCGTTGGGGTGGGCCTCCGGGTCGCAGGCGGTCTCGAGCAGCGACTCGGTGGGCTGTTCGCGGGCCATGCCCGAGAGGAAATCGATTTCGTCGCCCGCGGTGACGTGGAAGTGCTCGGGGTCGAACGTTCCCCTGGCGGGGTCGAACTGGCCCGTCAGGAAGACGGGCTGGTTGCCGTACGCGCTCACGACGTTGCGGAAGGTCGTTCCCGGCGGGGCCACGGCCTGAAACGCGTTGTTGACCGGCACCTCCGCGGGCAGCCGTGCGGCCAGCGTCGAGGTGAACACGAGCCAGCGCCCGCCCAGGCGTTCCGAGGCGGCCAGGCTGGCGGCCTCGTCGAGCTGGAATTGACCGAAGGTCTCGAAAGGGAAGCCGCTGCCGTTGCGGAACACCTCGACGTCGAGCAGGCGGGTCAAGACCCCCGCGTTCAGCCCGATGGCGCAGGTCGTTCCCGGCTCGGCGGCCACGCTCGAGGGTTTGGGCCAGGTCAGGTTCACGACCCACGGGACGCGCAGGCTCCCGAATTGGATCTGGACCACGACCGAGCTGCGCTCGCCGTGGGGCCGCTGGCAGGCCTGGGCCGGGGCGCTCAAATACGAGACGAACAGCGCGACCCAAGCGATTGAAAACAGCAATCGGCGACGTTTCAAGGCAACACCCCAAGCCGGCGCCGCGGTTTTGTGCGGACCGGCCGGGCCATTATATAGGGCGTTTGCGCGTTCCCGACAGTGAAGCGAGGGAGGAAGGCGGGCCTTTCCCTAGCCCAGCACCGAGCGCCGGAAGGCCCAGGTCGCCAGCGAGAGCGTGGCCGCCGCGAAGGCGAGCGCCACGGCGAACCCCAGCGCCAGCGGCGCGCCGAAGTTTCCGTCGATCAGCACGGCGCGGATGCCCTCCAGCACGTAGGTCACGGGGTTGATCTGCACGGCCCACTTGTACCAGCCCTCCAGCAGGTTGAGCGGAAGCTGGGCCGTGGTGATGAACGAGAACGGGAAGAAGATGATAAAGGAGGACTGCACCGTGCGCGGGTTCTTCGTGATGAACGCCAGCGAGATCCCGATGCCGGACCAGCCCATGCCGAACACGAACGCGAAGCCCAGCACGACCAGCGGGGCCAGCCAGCCCCCCTCGTAGCGCGCGCCGAACAGCGTGAACAGGGCCATCATGATCCCGGTGAGCAGGGCCGACTTCACCCCGATCGAGGCCAGCTTGGCGAACACGATGTACCAGCGGTTGACCGGCGCCACGAATAAGCGATCCATGAACCCCGTGCTGATGTCGGTCACGATCTCGATCCCCGCGCTGCCCGAGCTCACGAAGATGGCCGTCAGCAGCGCCACCGGCGCGTAGAACAGCAGATAGGTCTCGGTGTCGAAGCCGGGCAAATCCACCACGCGCCGGAAGGCCGACGAGTTCACCACGAAGAAGAACAGCGGCATGATGAACTCCGGCATGAGCGCGGCGTAGGGGCGCGTGGCCTGCTTGAAACCGCGCAGCAACAGGACCCAGATCTTTCGAAATTCGGTCATGAACAATTCACGATCTCACGTAGGGGTCGGGCGCCTTGGTGTTGACGCCCTCGTCGCGGATGCTGTGGCCCGTGTAGTGGACGAACACGTCGTCCATCGAGCCGCCGACCTTCTCCTTCAGGCGGGCGGGGCTGTCGGTCACGATGATCTTGCCGCCGTCGATGATGCTGATGCGCTCGCAGAGCGCGTCGGCCTCCTGCATGAAGTGCGTGGTGAGGAACACGGTCGTGCCGTTGGCGTTCAGGTCCTGCAGATACTGCCACAGCACGCGCCGAGCCGCCGGGTCCAAGCCTTCGGTGGGCTCGTCCAGAAACAGGATCGGCGGGCTGTGCATGAGCACGGCGGCCAGGTCGAGCCGCCGGCGCATCCCGCCTGAATAGTTCTTGACCCAGGTCGAGGCGGCCTTCTCCAGGTTCATGAGCTGCAAGAGTTCGGTGGCGCGCTGGCGGGCTTCCGCCTTGGACAGCCCGTAGAGGGCGCCGATCAACATCAGGTTCTCCCAGCCGTTGGCCAGCGAGTCGAGCGTGACGCCCTGCATGGCGAAGCCGATCGAGCGGCGGATCGCGTCGTCTTGTTTGCCGAGTTGGAACCCGTGGATCACGACCTCGCCGCGGGTGGGCGCCAGCAGCGTGGCCAGCACGCGCATGGTCGTGGTCTTGCCGGCGCCGTTGGGACCCAAGAAGCCGAAGAACTCGCCCCGCCGCACCGCGAACGAGATGTCGTCCACGGCACGCGTCGACTTGCCGTAGATCTTGGTGAGCCCGGTGACCTCGATGGCCGACGTGTCCATCGGAGCATTGTAGGGGTTGGCCGGGGGGCTGCAAGCGCGCCGTTCTGCGGAACGTTCAGGATGCTTGTGCCAGCAACACCGCGGCCGCGCGCTTGGCGGTTTGTGCGGCCTCCGGTGTCTCCATCACCTGGGCCGTCACGATGGCGCCCTCGAACAACAGGGCCAATTCGTCGGCGAGTCCGCCAGCGTCACGGACGCCCATGTCTCGACTGAGCCGTCCGAAATAAGCGCGGATGAACTGCTTGAAGCGCACGCTGACCGCGCGGATCTTCTCGTTCCCCTGAGCGTACTCGCTCACCGCCTTGATGAACATGCACCCGAAGAAGCTCTCCTGCGTGAACCACAACTGGGCCACGTCGAACACGGCCAGCAGTTTCCCCCTGGGATCGGAGGCGGCCGCCTCCACCTGCGCGACGAACCAATCCTTGAACTCCCGGTCGTAGGCTTCCAACGCGGCCACGATTAGGTCCTCCTTGGAGGCGAAGTGGTTGTAGAGCGTGCGTTTGGCCACGCCCGCCTCGCGCAGGAGCGCGTCGATGCCCACCGCGTGATAGCCGTGCTCCGAGAACAACCGGATCGCCGTGTCGATCAGTGTCTGACGCTTCGATTCCCGAGCCATGCTGCCTCGCTTTCCTGGTTTTGCTACGTCCGTTTTTGAATTTGCACCGACGTTCTACTTGCAAAAGTAGACCGATCTGTGTATGTTGGGAGTAGACAGATCTGTCTTGTCCGATTCTACCACACCGCAAAGGAGATACAAGATGCCCAGAATCACGGGAGTAGAACCTGCGCAAGCGCACGGCCGCCCTAAGACCCTGCTCGACGCGGTGCAGCAGCAGATGGGCACCGTTCCCAACCTGTTCAAGGCGCTGGCCCACGCGCCGGCCGCGCTCGACGGCTACCTGCAACTCAGCGGGGCGCTGGCCAAGGGTGTGCTGCCCCGCGGCCTGCGTGAGCAGATCGCGTTGGCCGTGGCCGGTGCCAACGGGTGCGACTACTGTGCCTCGGCCCACACCTTTCTCGGGAAGGCGGCCGGCGTGGACGAGGCCGAGCTGGCGCGGAACCTGGACGGTCGGTCGGACGATTCCAAGACGCGCGTGGCGCTGGACTTCGCCAAGGCGGTGGTGGAAACCCGCGGCCGCGTCAGCGACGCCCAACTGGCTCAGGCGCGGGAGGCGGGCTTCAGTGAGGGCGAGATCGTCGAGGTCGTGGCCCACGTCGCCATGAACGTGTTCACGAATTACTTCAACCACGTCGCCGGCACGCCGGTCGACTTCCCGCTGGTGGAAGCCGGCGCGTCGGCCACGTCCGTTTAAGGAGTTTCCATGTCTGATTTCCAAATTGCCCTTGTAGTCGGATTGGTGGCGCTGGTGGGCGCGGCGGCTTTCTTCCTGGTGCAGGACGATCCGGCCCCCGAATCCGCCGAAGCTCCCTTGTTCGAGCGACTCGGCGGGATGGAGGCTGTGTCAGCCGTCGTGGCCGAGTTCGCCCAACGGCTGTTCGACGACCCTCGGTTGGAGCCGTTCTTCGGGAGCCTGAACGAAGCGCGCCAACAGCGCTTCGTCCGGCTCAACGTCGAGTTCGTCTGCATGGCCACCGGCGGTCCCTGCGAGTACACCGGGCGCAGCATGTTCGACGCCCACGCCGGGCTGGGCACCAGCGACGGCGTATTCGACCGCGTCAAGAACCACCTCGTCGACGTGTTGAACGAGTTCGTCGTGCCCCGCGCGCTGCAGCGGGAGCTGCTGGCGCTGGTGGAGACGACCCGATCGGCCATTGTGGAACGCTGATAACCCCCTTCCCCGGCGGGGGATGGGCCCTGTGGCTTGTCCCCCGCCGGATCCCCTCGACCTGAAAGGAGACCCATGATCAAGCACGCGTTACTTGCCTTGCCGTTGTTGGCGCTCTTTCTGTCCGGCTGCGACCCGACCGACGGTCCCGTGACCTTCGCCGTCGAGATCCGAAACGTCTCGACCCCCACGACGCTGGCGCCCTCGCCGGGCGCCGGCTCGGCCGTGCCGCTGGCCCCCGGCGTCTGGGCCGTCCACCGGGCGCCCGCGCCGCTGTTTGCGACCGGCGTGCCGGACCGCGGGCGCGGCCTGGAGGCGCTGGCCGAGGACGGCAACCCCGCGACGCTGGCCGCGTTCCTCGGCGACGTCGAAGAGATCGACAGCGGCGGCTTCAACACCCCGGCGGGCGCGGCCGCGCCCGCCCCGATCGGCCCCGGCGGACGCTACCGCTTCCAGATCACGGCCCGGCTCGGCGACCGCCTGAGCTTTGCGACCATGTTCGTCCCCTCCAACGACCTGTTCTACGCGCCCAACGAGGCGGGCATCGCCCTGTTCGCACCCGACGGCACGCCGGTCCACGGGAGCGTAACGGGCCAAGTCCGGCTGTGGGATGCGGGCACCGAGGTCAACCAGGCGCCCGGCGTGGGCCCGGACCAGGCGCCCCGGCAGGCCGGCCCGAACGTTGGTGCGGTCGAGGACGGCGTCGTGCGGCTGGTGGACGACGGCTACACCTATCCGTCCGTTTCGAGTGTGATTCACGTGACGGTGACGCCGCAGCCTTGATGAGTTTGCCTTCGATCGATTTCGCCAGGAAACCTTGACGATCACGCAAGGGATTAGAGATAGATGAGTTGTTGCTCCCGAATGACTTGGTCCAACCGTTCGAAATCGACTAGGTTAAACGTTAAGAGCGCGCGGCCTTGCTCCGCAGCCCATTCGAGTTGTTTCCAATCGGTATGCCCTTTACGGGCGGCTTCGTTGGCCGTGATGCAATCGAAACCGCGTTGTCGCAGGGCGGGGGCAAGGCCTTCGTGGACGTTTTCGTCTGGGAAGAGCTTTGCCCTTGCCATTGGGACTGACGCTGGTGCAAATCGTGCTCGGCGGGATTGTTGGCGGCGATGTCGGGGTCGATTTCCGTCTGGTGGTCGTAATAGTAGCTCAAGGCGTCGTGGATTTGGGCGAGCGACAGCGACGGATAAACCTCTAAAATGCTTTTGGGGTTCATCCCGCGGTTGTGCCAGCTTGCAATGGCCCACACGGAAATGCGCGTGCCATGGATAATGGGTTTGCCACCACAAACACCTGGCTTTAAGACCACATAGCGGTGACGTGTCTTGGTTGTGCCCATGTGCATCCGAGTGTAGTTGAAGGGCTTTCGGCGGGCAAGCGCCGGCGGTGGACTGCACAGGGGACTCGACGACGCGTTCGTGAGGTATGAGAATCGGTCGTTGAAAGGAAATCCATGAACAATTACGAGCCGTCGTCCCGCCGGCCGATCGCCGAGGTGTTTCGCAAGACCGCGCGCGGCGCGGTGGCGTTGTGCGTGCGCTGGGGCGTCCACCCCGATGTGGTTTCGTACCTCTCGGTCGCGGCGGCGGCGGGCGCGGCGCTTGGCTTCTGGCGCGCGTCGAGCGCACCGATTTTGCTTTTGATCGCGCCGCTGCTGTGTTTGCTGCGCCTGTGGTTCAACATGCTGGACGGCATGGTGGCGCTGGCCTCGGGCAAGGCGAGTTACCGCGGCGAGATCGTCAACGAGTTGCCGGATCGAATTTCGGACGTGCTGATCTTCGTCGGCGTGGCCCACGGCGGGTTGAACAGTCCGTTTGCGGGCTACTGGGCGGCGATCCTCGCGCTGGGGGTGGCCTACGTCGGCACGCTGGGCCAGGCCGTGGGCGCCGGGCGCCAGTTCGGCGGCTGGATGTCCAAACAGTGGCGCATGGCGGCGCTGGCTGCGGGGGCGTGGGCGACGCTCGGCTTGATCTGGGCGGGCGCGCCGATTCGCTTTGGCGGCTGGACCGTGCTCGACTGGACCTGCGCCTTGATCGCCCTCGGCTGCGTGCAGACGATCGTCGTGCGGCTGCGGCGCACCCTTCGATTGCTACGGTAGGGGCAATCCCCCCGTGGTTGCCCCGGTGGTGGGCATTTGACCTGGGCAACCACGCACGGGGCAGGCACGGAGGCCTGCCCCTACGGAAACATCGCCATCTCGCTTGACCCTGACGCGACGTCAGGGTGTATGCTGCCCCCCTCGGCCGAAACGTTGCGCGGAAAGGAGCCGCCATCGACGAACGGGTCTGGAAGATCGGCGAGCTGGCCGAGGCGACGGGCCTCACGGTCCGTACGCTGCGCCACTACGACCGGATCGGCTTGCTGACGCCGACAAAGCGCACCGAGGCCGGCTACCGGCTCTACGGAAAGGCCGACGTGGCCCGCCTGCAGCGGATCCTGTCGCTGCGCCACCTGGGCTTCCCGCTGGAGCGGATCAAGGCGTTGCTGGACGGCGGGGCGCACGAGCCGCAGAGGATCGTCTCGCTGCAACTGGACCGCGTGGCGCGCTCCATCGCGCTGCAGCAGCGGCTGCGCGATCAACTGGAGGCGCTGGCTGCGGCGCTGGCGGCCCGGCGGGACGTGTCGGCCGAGGAATTTCTGCAACTCATCGAGGTGATGCACATGGTCGAAAAACACGGCTTCGACCCCGGTTTCACGCCGGAGGAGATGGACAAGATCAAGGGGCAGGGCCAACGGCTCGGTCAAGAGACCATCCGCGAGGTCGAGCGGGAGTGGCCCGAGCTCATTGAGAAGGTCAAGGCCGAGATGGACCGAGGCACGCCGCCCGACGACCCGCGCGTGCAGACGTTGGCGCGGCGCTGGCGGGAGCTGGTCGGGATGTTCTCCGGCGGCGACGCAGGGATCGAGCGCAAGCTCGAGGGCGCCTACGAGCAGGCGCCCGAGTTCGGCGCGCAGTTCGGCATGGACCCGGCGCTGTTCGAATACGTGGGCAAGGCGATGGCCGCGCTCGAGTAAGGGCGCGGGCGCGTGTCCCCCCTTTAGGAACGGGGGAAGTGTCTATCCGTTTGCTTTTGCTACAATGCTTGGATGTCCCCGACCCTGGCGTTGCAGAACGGGGTCTTCCTGGCCTACGTCGCCGTCGTGGCCGGCCTGCTGGCCGCCGCCGGCGCGGCCCTCGCGCTGTTGAAATGGGGGCGGGGCCGGGAGGTCGGTTCGATCTGGCTTACGTATCGCGGCTGGCTGCTGATGGCGCCGCTGGCGTTCGGACTGGTGTTCCTGGGACGCGTCCCGACCGTGCTCGGCGTTGGCTTGGTCTCGCTGCTGGGCCTGAAGGAGTTCGCGCGCGCGACGGGGCTCTATCGCGACTGGTGGCACACCGGCGTCGTCTAT
The DNA here is from genome assembly GCA_964572855.1 of uncultured Thermotogae bacterium. Lineage (GTDB taxonomy): Bacteria > Bipolaricaulota > Bipolaricaulia > RBG-16-55-9 > JAJCYT01 > CAZNGF01. Next base: position 14,157 of record CAZNGF010000011.1, read on the forward strand.
CTGGGCATCTTGGGCATCACGCTCCTGGCGCTCTGGCCCGACTCGCCCGAAGGCCATCCGGGTTTGTTCGGCCTGTTCCGCGTCTGGCCGGTGTACGCCATCGCGCTCATCCTGCTGGTCCCGATCCTGCGCAACCAGGTCGAAGGCCAGCTCCAGAAGATCTCGCTGGCGATCGTGGGGTTCGTCTACGTGGGCTGGATGTTCGGCCACCTTGCGTTTCTGGCCGACGCGACCCACGCCTACGGCTACGTGCTCTACCTGCTGCTGGCCGTCCAGGTCAACGACGTGGCGGCGTTCACGTTCGGCAAGTTGTTCGGGCGCCACAAGCTGCGCCCGGCCATCAGCCCCAACAAGACCCTGGAGGGCAGCCTGGGCGCGCTGGCGGTCTCGCTGCTGCTGCCGTGGCTGCTGTGGTTCTCCTTCCCGCACTTCGGCCCCGCGCAATTGCTGCTGACGGGACTGATCGTCGGGATAGGCGGCCAGCTCGGCGATTTGTCCATCAGCGTGCTCAAGCGCGATCTGGGCGTGAAGGACATGGGCAGCGCGATCCCCGGCCACGGCGGCGTGCTGGACCGGATCGACAGCCTCATCTACACGACGCCGCTGTTTGCGCACATGGTCCACTTTTTCTACGGGTTGTGGTGAGGGGGAACCCACAGAGGCCACGCGAGGGAGCGATGAACGACTGGCACTACGACACCGCCGCCGACCTGGAGCACACCCTGGTCGAGCGGCTCAAGAACTTCCCGCGCGAGCCGGACATGACCGTCTACGCGCTGCGCTCGCTGGCCGCGCTGCTGCTGCGCGGCTGGCTGCGGCTCTACCACCGTCTGGAGATTGTCGGGCGGGAGCGTTTGCCGCAAGGCCGCTCCTTCGTCCTGGTCGCCAACCACGCCAGCCACCTGGACACGCCCTGCCTGCTGGCCGCGCTGCCGCTGAAAAAACTCCACCGGGCCTTCCCGGCCGCGGCGGCGGACTACTTCTTCCAAAGCGTGCCGGGCGTGTGGCTGGCGGCCGTGGTGGTCAACGCCCTGCCCTTCGACCGGCGCGTCCACAAGCGCCAGAGCCTGGCGCTCTGCCGCGCGCTGCTGGACAACCCCGCCGGCAACGTGCTGATCCTGTTCCCGGAAGGGACGCGCTCGGTCACGGGCGAGCTCGGCGAGTTCAAAGCGGGGATCGGGCTGTTGCTGGCCGGGACCGAGGTGCCGGCCGTGCCGTGCCATCTGGACGGGGCCGGCGCGGCCTTCCCCAAGGACGCGCGCTTCCCCCGGCCCGGCCAAGTACGCCTCGTCGTCGGGGAGCCGCGCTCCTACGCCCACGTCGAGCCGGGCAAGGCGGGCGCGCTGGCGGTGGCGCGCGATTTGGAGGAGGCGGTGGCGGCGTTGGGGCGGTAGAGGCTTGCGCGCTTTGGCGTAGGGGCGCTTCGCGAAGCGCCCCTACTAGTACAGGGCCACGCTGTTTTTACTCAGCCGACGAAGCCCCCGACTCCTGTCGGGGGAGCTTCACTGTGTAGGGGTCCCATTCATGGGACCCGGCCTACACGTCTGGTTCATGGCCAGATAGACTTCACGGGCGGCCAAAGCGCGTGCCCACGGGCGCGATGAAGCGCGCCCCTACACCCAAAAACCACTGTGGTCGTCTACTAGATGGTGTCTCAACTTTCGAACAGGCCGAACTGGCCGCCCGCTTCGAGCTGGACCCACTTCAGCCCCTGCGGGTCGAGGCCGACCGTGAGCGTCACGAGCAGCGCGCCCAGCGGCAGCGACCCGCCCACGTCGCTGCTGACGCTGTCGGCGTCCAGGCGCAACGTGCTGAAGACGGTCAGTGCGCCCAGCTGCAGCTCGCCCTCGGCGGTGAGGCCCGCCCCGTTTCGATCGAAGGAGCCCACCGCCAGCAGGCCGAGCGCGGGCGTCTTGAGCCGGCCGCTCACGGTGGAGAGCAACCCGCCCCCGCCCGCGCCGACGTTGGCCGAAAACGAGAGCCCCCGGGTCACGACCAGGTCGGCCCCGCCGGCCAGCTCGATCCCTCCGGCGCCCGCTGTGCCCCCCGCCGACAGGGTCAACACCTCGCCGGGCAGCGTGGCGCCGGCCGAGACGCTGAGCGCGTTGGGCGCCAGCGCTGCGCCCGCGTACAGCTCCAGCACGCCGACGTTCAGCGTCGCGTTCAGGTTGGCGGCCGCGCCGCCGCTGCCGGCGGCCAGGCGGCCCGAGAGCACGAAGTCCTCGACCTGGGTGCGCGCGCCGCCCGACACCTGCAGCCCCGCGTTGCTGGCGCGCACGCCCGCGAACAGGCCCAGTGCCTGCAGCTGGGTTTCGGCGTCCGCGTTGAGCGTGAGCGTGGCGCCGCGGATCTCGGCCGCGGCCGACACGCGGAAGTTCCCGAGCCAGAGGCCGGTTCCCAGGTCGAGCTCGAGCCAGGGGGAGGCGCCGACCGCGTAGCCTAGCAGGGCTGAAACCCGTAAGGGTTCGAGAATCACGCCGCCGACCGCGCCGGATCGCTCCGGTTCGAGCGGCCCCTGGGCGATCACCTCGACCCCGCGGTCGGCCGGCTGGGCCCACGCGCTCGCCCCGCAGGCCAGCAGGATCATCAGGCACAGCAGGATCCGTCCGTTAGAACACGTAGCCATCGCGCACCTCCATTCCGCGCCCCAGCAGTTCGGCGATCACGATGTCCTTGACGCCCTCGGCCGCCCCCGGCACGAAGAAGCCGATGCTCCCGTTGGCGTTGGTGGCCAGCGTGTGGTCGGCGAAGTAGCCGTCGGTGCCGTACACCCGCGCCCGCAGCAGCACGTTGGCCCGGCGCGGCACGATCGAGACCGTCACGCTCACGCCCTGGCGCGCGCCGGGGTCGGGCGGGCTGAAGTGGACCGTCATGGCCTGGATCTCGGCGGTCAGCGCCAGCGTGACGCCCGTCTCGGGGCCGCTCAGGCGCACGGGGCGAGACACCGCGTCGTACCCCTGCGCCGCGGCCGAGACCGTGACCACGGCGTCCAGCGGCAGGCCCGAGAGCGCAAAGCCCCCGCCCGCGCCGCTGACCGTTTGCTGGCCCTCGGCCTCCACGGACGCGCCGGCGATCGGCTGGCCCGTTTCCCTGTCCACCACGCTTCCCCGCAGCGTCGCCAGGCACGCCTCGGGCGGCGCGGGCGCGCCGTCCGGGGTGCGGCAGGCGTCGGGCTCGAGCGCGACGCCCACGAACGGCGACTCGCTCACGATCTTGACGGTCTTGAACTGGCCCTGGTAGCCGGGCGCCGAGACGTTCAGGCGCACCTGCTGGTTCAGTCCGGGGCCAGCGAGCGCAAAGCCCCCGCCGGCGTCCGTGATCGCGCTGCCGGAGGCGTCCCCGCTCATGGTCACGCTCGCGCCCGCGATCGGGTCGCCCGTCTCGGCGTCGCTCACGCCGCCCGACAGCGGGAGCCCCGCGGTCAGCCCCTGCAGGCACCCCCTGGCCCGCTGCAGGTTGCGCTCCGCGCCCGCGATCACGAGCGTGGCGGCCGTCATCTCGTCGGCCACGGCCCCCAGCAGCGCGCGCGCGGCGTCGGGCTGCGGCGGGACGCTTTGCTCCAGCAGCGCGGCGGCCTCCTGGGCCTGCCGCGCCGCCTGCAGCGACGCATCCGGGAGCGTCTGGTCCATCGCGGCCGCGGCCGCCTCGTCCCGCAGCGTTCCGAGCGCGGCGTTCACCGCGGCCTTCATCGCGTTCAGCTCGGCCGTCTTGGCCGCGTCGATGTCCTTGAACACGAACACGAGGTCGTCGACCCGCCCGCCGAAGCGCGGCGCGGCGGCGCGGGCCTCGCCCCCCGGCTTGACCACGGGCTGCAGCCGCTCCGCCGCGCGCGCCGTGGCCGCCTCGGCCCGCTGCGCCGCGGCGCGGACGGTTTCGGCCAGTTCCCGGGCGGCCTGCAGCCGCTCCTGCAGCGCCTGGTCCTGTGATGCGTAGAGCGCGTCCAGCTCGGTCTGCGCCGTCCGGGACGCCGCCTGGACGCGCCGGAGCGCGTCGGTCATGGCCTGGGCCGACTGCTCCAGCGCCGCGAAGGCGTCCTCGGTGCGCTGGAGCTGAAAGCGCGCCCCCTCCAGCAGGTCGGTGTCCCCGCTCTCGCGGTGGTAGCGGGCCAGGTCGCAGGCCTGGTCCGCCCCGTCGGCTACGGTCTCGGCCCACGGCGGCAGCGCCTGGATCGCGGCGCGGGCCTCGGCCGCGGCCTGCTCGACCGGGGCCATCAGGGCGCGGGCCCGCGCGTCCACCTCGGGGGGCACGGCGGCCTCCAGCGCGCGCAATTGGGTTAGCCCGTCGCTCACGGTCGCGGCCGCCTCCTGGACCTCCTTGGCGGCCGCGTCGAAGGCGGGCAACGCGTCGTTGGACGCCTTGATCAGCGCCAGGATGCGGTCCCGCTCGGCTTCGAGCGCGGCCTTGGGGTAGGTGAAGGCGCTGGCGGGCATGCGGTCGCCGCCGTAGTGCGTGCGCTGGCGAAGTCCGGCGTGGGCGCGGTAGAGGTTCTCGATCGTGACCGCGTTGATCTCGGCTTGCTTGACGTTGGTGGCCGGGTCGCGGCGCGGGTCGCGCTTCCCCCGGTCGTTGTCGTAGGAGTGCGTCAGTTCGTGCAGCAGCACGAGGCAGAAGTCGACCGGGCTGCCGTCGCCCAGCGTGGGATGCTTTACCCCGATGTCGGGGTCCACGTTGACCGTCGAGCCGCTCCCTCGCCCGGTGCCCCGGGTGCCGTCCTGCATGACATCGACTGCGTTGGCGTCGTGGACGTCGTGGGGCGAGGAGTTGTTCTTGCCGGTCTTGGTGCCCTGATCGCCGGAGTTCTGGATCACGTGGGTGCGGTCCGAGTCCTCCAGCGTCTCGAGCACGCCCGCGGCCGGCCCGCCCATGGCCCGATAGGTCTTCTTGCAGTCCTCCACCCGGCTGACAAAGGTCGCGTCGTCGGGCGAGCGCACCTCGAGCTTGGCCCAGGCGGGCCACGCGAACCACAGCAGCGCCAGCGCCAGGCACAGTATCCGCCGTCGGTCGTGTTGTGTGCGCATGGCCCCTCCCTACGGGCGCACGGCGAAGCGCACCGTGACCTGGTTGGTTCCCGCCCGGAACACCTGGGGCAGCGCGCCCGGCGGGCCCGGATACTGGTAGGACAGGATCAGCTCGTAGTCCCCCGGCGCGTCGAGCGCGTAGAGCGTCATCCAGTGCGCGCCGTCGGGGTCGAAGGCGACTGAAGCCAGCGCCGCGCCGCCCAGCACCGCGTCCGGCTCGCTGCGCCAGTTCGTCTCCAGCGACGCCCCGGGCGCCAGCGTCCGCAGGCTGTCGCGCAGTTGGTCCGCCAGCGCGATGAAGTAGTCCACCTGCGTGCGGCGGGAAGACACGTCGGCCCCGTCGCGCCGGAACGCGTGCACGCGCACGTTGCCGTCGACCAGCGGGCTGGCGCCGGTGGGGATCCTCCCCGTGTTGGTCAGGGTGAGCCGGATCTCGATCGGGTCTCCGACGTTGTAGTCCGACCGCGAGGCCACGGCGCTCAGTTCCAAAAGGCCCTCTTCCTGCAGGTTGGTCGTCCCGACCAGCGTGGTGCTGATGACGCCGAAGACGACGGCCGCCACGATCAACGCGCCGATCAGGATGAGCACGATGGATTTGAACAAGGGGCGCTCCTTCCCGCCTCCCGCAACGCGGCCGTGCTGGAGCGCGGCCCATGTCCGTCGGGTGGCACGAGCAGCTTGGGGCCTAAGTCGAAAGGGCGGAATGACCCCCCTCATTGGGGGAGCTGATCTGGGTCATAAAGGCGTTGGAAAGGGAATCGTTAGGCGTATCCGCGCAAATCCCAATGGCACGCCTGGATCGCGTTGACCCGGTGGAGGGCGTGCAGCGAGCTGGCCGGTTCGGGGATTTGGATGTCTGCTTGGTCCCGACCGAGCTGGTCCAGCACGCGCGCGGCCGAGGCGGTCAGCCCCTCGAGGTCGTAGCCGCCCTCCAGGACGGCCACCAGGCGGCCGTCGCAGCGCTCGCGCGCCAGCATCAGACACCGCTGCGCCATGGCCGCAAAGCCCGACTCGGACACGTTCATCCCGCCCAGCGGGTCGCGCGCGTGCGGGTCGAAGCCGGCCGAGACGAGCACGAACTGGGGATCGAACTGGCGCGCGATCGGGAGGACGACGCGCTCGAAGGCGGCCAGGTACGCGCCGTCGCCGCAGCCGGCCGGCAGCGGCACGTTGACCGTGAACCCTTCGCCGGCGCCGCGCCCGACGTCCTCGGCCCGGCCCGTGCCGGGGTAGTGCGGGAACTGGTGCAGCGAGGCGTACAGGACGCTTCCCTCGTCGTAGAAGCTGGCCTCGGTGCCGTTGCCGTGGTGCACGTCCCAGTCCAGGATCAGGACGCGCGCCAAGCCGTGCTGCGCCTGCAGATAGCGCGCCGCGACCGCGACGTGGTTGAAGAGGCAGAAGCCCATGGCGCGTGCGGGCTCGGCGTGGTGGCCGGGCGGCCGCACGAGCGCGAAGCCGTTGTCGATCTCCCCGGCCATCACGAGGTCGACCAGTTGTAGGACGCCCCCTGCGGCCAGGCGGGCGACCTGGTAGGACGCGCGGCTGGCGAACGTCTCGCCGTCGCCGAAGGCGCCCCCGCGCCCGGCCAGCGCGGCCACGCGGCGCAGGTGGTCCTGCGGGTGATTGAGCCGGAGTTCGTCCTCGCTGGCGGGGCGCGGCTCAACTCGGACCAGCCCGTCGCGTTCGTACGAGTCGAGCGCATCGCAGAGCGCGCCCAGGCGCTCGGGCCGCTCGGGGTGCCCCGGCGGCGTGCGGTGATCACAGAAGCGGCGGTCGAGCACGAGTCCGGTGCGCAGCATGCGAGCCTCACTCCCCGTAGGGCCCGCTGTGCGGGCCGAAACAAACGGCTTGGCCTGCGCGGCAGGCCCTACAGTTTGGGTGTTTTACTCCCCGTCCGAGCGCCAGTACTTGCGCAGCAGGCGGGCGCCGCTCCAGTAGAGGGCCGCGACCCCGAAGGCCAGGCCGATCCACTTGAAGGCGTCTGTGCCCAGCCAGCGGTCCAGCGCCCAGCCGGCCCCGAAGGCGATCCCGAAGGAGGCGATCACAAGCAGCCCGAGCTGGCTCACCAGCGCGAGCCCCTCGATCAGGGCCTGCATGAGGGGATCGCGCTCGGGCATGGGGGTCAGCCCCTTGGAATCTCTGGGGGAGGCGCTCGTGCTTCCCCCGCCGTTCAAACCGAGGTGGCCCGGCTAGCGCGCGCTCTGCGTGTACTCGGCGCTGCGCACGACGTGGATCTTGATCTCGCCGGGGTAGCTCAGTTGCTCCTCGATGCAGCGGGCGATGTCGTAGGCCATCTTGGCGGCCATGTCGTCGTTGACCTGCTCGGGGCGTACCATGACGCGCACCTCGCGGCCGGCCTGCACCGCGTAGGCCTCTTGGACGCCGGGGAACGCCTTGCAGATGGACTCGAGCTTCTCCAGGCGCTGGATGTAGCTCTCGAACGTCTCCTGGCGCGCGCCGGGCCGGGCGGCGCTCAGGGCATCCGCGGCCTGCAGGATGACGGCCAGCACGGTGCGCGGCTCGACCTCCTCGTTGTGGGCGGCCACGGCGTGGCAGATCTCTTCCGTCTCGCCGTAGCGGCGCGAGAACTCCGCACTGATGAGCGAGTGCGAGCCCTCGACCTTGTGGTCCACGGCCTTGCCGATGTCGTGCAGGATGCCGGCGCGCTTGGCCGGCTTGGGGTCGAGCCCGAGCTCGGCGGCGATCATGCCGGCCAGCGAGGCCACCTCGAGCGAGTGACGCAGCTGGTCCTGGCCGTAGCTGGTGCGGAAGTGGAGCCGCCCGACGAGCATGACCAGCTCGGGGTGCAGCCCGCTCAGGCCCAACTCGAACAGCGCCTCCTGGCCCAGCTCGCGCACGCGGTCCTCGACCTGCTCTTTGGCCTTCTCGACGTATTTTTTGATCTGGACCGGGTGGATGCGCCCGTCCTCGATGAGCTTCTCCATCGAGATGCGCGCGATCTCGCGGCGAATGGGATGGAAGCACGAGAGCGCCACGGTGTCGGGCGTCTCGTCCACCAGCACCTCGACGCCCGTCAGGGCCTCGAAGGCGCGGATATTGCGCCCCTCCTTACCGATGATGCGCCCCTTGTACTCCTCGCGCGGCAGCGAGACCACGCTCATGGCGTACTCGTTCACCTGCTCGCCGGCGTAGCGCTGCAGCGTGGTGGCGATGACGCGCAGGGCTTTGTGCTTGGCCTCCTCCTCGGCGTGCAGCTCGATCTGGCGCACGCGCTTGGCGATGAAGCCTTGGGCCTCGGTCTCGACGCGCTCCATGAGCTGCTCGCGCGCCTCCTCCTGGGTCAGGTTCGCGATCCGTTCCAGCCGCTCCTGCTCCTGGCTGTAGAGCGTCTCGCCCTCCTGCAGCAGGTCCCGCACGGTGTGCATGTCCTCCTGGAGCGACTGCTCCAGTTGGCTCAGTTGTTCGCTCTTGGTTTCCAGCCGTTCCTCGCGCTGTAGCAGGCGGGATTCGTTGTTGCTGAGCGTCTGCTCGCGCTGCTTGAGCTGGGCCTGCAGCTCGTCCCAGCGCCCTTGGATTTCGACCTGCGCCTCAAGCAGCTTCTCCTTCTTGAGCCGCTCGCTTTCCTGTTCCGCTTGGGCCACCAAATCGTCGGTCCACTGCTTCTGGCGCATCAGGTGCTGCTTGAGGCGCGTGGTTCCCAGCCAGTAGCCGAGCGCGCCGAGCAGGACCCCCACGACCAGCGACAGGACCACGGGGAATAACCATTGCTCCATACACCAGACACCCTTTCTGAAGTCCATCCATAGGCGTCCGTCCTCGCCATGCGGGTGCTGGCCGTGGGAAACGACCCACAGAAACGTCCTGGAATGCCGTCAAACTTCCCTGGGGTTTGTCAATCGCGTTCAGCCAGCACACGGTCGTCGGACTCCCTTACAGATGACGCCTAATCAAATTATCCTCAAGGATGCATTATAGGCCGCGCCAACGGCATGATCAACGACGTCCGGCCAGCACGGCGGGGAGCAAGGTCAGGCTACAAAGGGCCACGGCGCTCACGCCCAGCAGGGCGGACTTGCCAAACACCTGCAGCCCGGGCGTCGAGGCGAACAGCATGCTGCCGAAGGCCGTCATGGTCGTGAGGTTGGCCACCAGCACGGGCATGGCCACCGACTGGGTGGCGCGGCGCACGAGCTCGGGGGAGCGCGGGGCGCCGCTGCGGCGCTCGAGGTAGCGGTGCAGCAGGTGGATGCCGTTGTCGACGCCGATGCCGATCAGTAGCGGTGAGATCACCATGTTGGTCAGGTTGAACGAGATGCCCAGCAGGCCCATTCCCCCCAGCATCCAGGCGTAGCCCACGGCCAGCGGGAGCAGCACCAGCAGCGGCGCGCTGCGCATCCCGTAGCCGGCGAAGTCGAACAGGAGCGAGAGCGTGATGAGCCCGAGCGCCCAGAGCGTCGCGTTCCAGAAGTCGCTTTCGGTGGCCACCTCGAGCTGGTGCTGGATCATGGGCGGTCCGATGTAGTTGGACGTGATCGCGTCCACGGTCGCGATGAAGCGCTCGTAGTTGCCCTCCAGGTAGACGTCCTTGGAGAGCTCGACGTAGACGATAAATTCGTTCTCCTCGGTGATGAGCCGGTTGCGCAGGTCTTGGGGCAGCGCGTTCAGGAAGCCGTCGATCGTCCCCGGCACGTTGAGCGTGCGCCCGGCGATGGCGCGCAGGCTGTCGAGCGTGCTCCCGAGCTGGACCAGGTTGAACTGGAGCTGGTCCACGTTGAGCCGGTTGAGTTCGGTCTGGATGTTGAGCAACTGGACGATGAGCGCGTTGGTCTCCTCGACGATGGGGCGCTGGGCCACCAGGTCGGCCAGGTCCTTCCACTGGCGCAGGTTGTTCTCCATGCGCTGGAGCTCGGCCACCAGGCGCTCGCGGTTGGCCAGGTTGTCCAGCAACCCCGCGATGAGCGCGTTGCTCTGGTCGAACGGCGCGTCCAGGTCGAGGTCCTGCAGCAGCGAGACCTGGCTCTGGAAGTAGTTCTGGGCCGAGACCACGTTCAGCACGAGGTCCGAGCGCGCCAGGGCGTCGGTGAGCGCGCGGACCTGGTCCTGCGCCGGCAGGAAGAACACGAAGTAGTCGCCCGAGGTGCCGGCGGTGGCAAAGCCCGCCGCGCGGATCTCGGCGCGGGTGGTCTGGCTGGGCAGGCCCGTGACCTCGAGCTCCTCGGAGATGAAGCGCACGCGCACCGACGAGGCCGGTCCGAGCAGCCCGGCCGTGATCAGCAGCACGAGCAGGATGACGCTTCGGCGCCCGCGCAACACCCCGCCCATCAGCGGACGCAGCGTCCAGCGAAAGCCCGCCGCCCGCCGCATGTGCCGCCGCAGCACGAGGTGCGCCAGCACGAGCAGGGCGGGCAACACGAGCAGCGTGAGCGCCACCGAGACCAGCACGCCCACGCCGGCCACCAGGCCCATCTCGTAGAGCCCGCGCGAGTGCGAGCTCATCATCACGAAGAACACGAGCGCCGTGGTCAGCGCGCCGCTCAGCATGGCCTCGCCCTTGTGCAGGATGGCCTCGTGCAGCGCTCCGCTCACGCCGCGCCCGGCCCCGCGCTCCTCGAGGAAGCGGCTCACGAAGTGGATGCCGTAGTTGATCCCCAGCCCCAGCAGCAGCGCGGGCAGCATGGCCGTGATCAGGTTGAACCCGTCGAAGGCGACCCTTGCCCAGGCCGCCGTCCACACCGCGCTCATCGACAGCGGGATGATCACGAGCGCCGGGTAGATCATGCGGCGGAACGTGAGCAGGAACACGAGCAGAATGCCCCCGAGCGAGATGAGCGTCGTGTGGAGCACGTCGCGCTGCATGGCCCGGTTGCTCTGGGCCGTGAAGGCGTAGGCTCCGGACACCCCGGCGCTGATCCCGCGCGCGGGCAGCTCGGCCCGCTCCAGGGCGCGCTCGACGCGTTCGATCAGGCGTTCGTTGAAGGCGATGTCGGCGTAGGAGGGCTGGGCCGGCCGCACCTCGATCAGGAGCGACCGCCGGTTCCGCGAGAGGTTGGGCGCGGCCCGCTGGAGTTCCGCCTCCAGCTCGCCCAGCAGCCCGTGCAGCTCCGTGATCGCGGCCAGGGTGCGCTCGATCGGGCTGGGCTCGTCCGAGCCCGGGCGGGACTGCAGCTGCTGCAGCGCGTTGGCGACCTCGGCGTTGAGCGCCTTGAGCTGGTCCAGCGCCTCGCGCAGCGCTTGGGGGTTGATCTGCTCGGTGGCCTGGGTCTGGCCTTCCAGTTGTGCGTTGAGCGCGGCGTAGGTCTGGGCCAGGTCGCCCTGCTCGACCAGCTCGGGCGAGAGCGAGCCCATGCCGGACTGCACGCGCTTCAGGGCCTGCTCGATGCGCCGCAGCCGCTCGTTGTCCGAGCCCAGTTGCTGGAACAGCGCCAGGCGCGGGTCGATTTGGTAGCTGGCCTCGCGCACGCCCTCGTACACGCGCAGCTCGCGCACGACCTGCTCGGCCGCGGCCGTGAGCCGCCCGACCCCCGCCTCGGGCGAGGCCGGCGCGTCGATGAGGCGCAGCAGGATCTGGAGCGAGTCCGACTGCTGCAGCAGCGACTCGCGCACGCGGAACTGTTCCAGCAGCGGGTCGTTCCGCGGCAGCAGGTCGAGGAACGAGGCGCGCGTGGGCAGGTCGCGCACGGCGTAGAGCGCCAGCGACGAGAGCAGCAGGCTCGTAAACAGCACCCACCAGGCGCGGTAGCGCACCAGGCGGTAGACGCCCTCGAAGAACGCGCGGCGCCAGCGGGCCACGCTAAGCGCGCTCCCCGAGCGTCCCGGGTCGCGGCTGCATCCGGCTGTGGTGGGGATGGGGGGATGTCATGGGGAGCCCTCCGAACGCGCCCGCGACGGCCTGCCCCTCAGGCGTTGGGTTCGCTTTCCACCGGGGATTCCGCCTCGGCTTCGGCGTCCTCGGCTGCGGCGGCTTCCCGTTCGGCCTCGGCGCGCTCGAGTTCCTCCGGGCTGGTGACGTCGATCTGGTAGCCCGTGAGTTTGGCGGTGAGCCGCACGTTTTGCCCCCCCTTGCCGATGGCCAGCGAGAGCTCGTCGTCGCGCACCAGCACGCGCGCGTGTTGCGACTCGGGGTCGGACTCGATGCGGATCACGGTGGCCGGGGCCAGGCTGTTGCGGATGAGCTGGTTCAACTCCTCGCTGAAGCGCACGACGTCGACCTTCTCGCCGTGCAGCTCGCGCACGATGCCCTTGATGCGCGTCCCGCCGGGGCCCACACACGTGCCCACGGGGTCGATGTCCGGGGAGAGCGAGCGGATGGCCACCTTGGTGCGCACGCCCGGCTCGCGCGCGATCTTCTCGACCTTGAGCAGGCCGCGTTCGAGCTCGGGCACCTCGAGCTTGAGCAGGCACTCGACGAAGCCCTCGTGGGCGCGCGAGACGAGCAACCTCGGGTCGCCGCCCGTGTGCTCGACCTCGTAGAGGAAGGCGCGCAGCGTGGCGCCCAACTGGTAGCGTTCACCCGGGATGCGCTCCCGCTCGGGCATGAGCGCCTCGGCCTGCCCCAGGTTGATCCAGACGTTGCCGCCCTCGAAGCGGTGCACCGAGCCGTTGATGATCTCGCCCACGCGTTCCTGGTAGCGCTCGTGGATCATGTCGCGCCGGTAGCGCAGGATCTCCTGGTGGATGGTCTCCTCGGCGCGGCGCGTGGCGATGCGGCCCAAATCGCGCAGGTCGAACTCCTCGACGCGGTCCTCCAGCGTGATCTGGATGTCCCCGGAGTGGCGGTCGATGTCGACGGCGATCTCGCCCTCTTCGCCGTACTCCTCCTTGTAGGCCGTTTCGATGCCCTTCTTGACGGCTTCGTAGAGGACCTCGCGCTCGATCCCTTCGTCCTTGGCGAGTTCCTCCATGGCTTCGAGAAATTCGATGTTCACGCTTGCCTTCCTCTCCAGCGGGGGACATCCCGATCGTCCGCCCAACAGGTTCCCGCGCCCGCTCGGCGGCGCGCGGTGTCGCGTCAAACGGCGTTGTCATCGCGACAAAACTTGGGGGTCGATTATAGCCCGTCCCCCCCTGTTTGCAAAGCGGGGGCGGCTTGGCGCGCGGGCGGGAAAAAAGCGTGCGCCGCCCGGAGGCAGCCGGACGGCGCACGTTGCTAGGTGTGACCCTTGCCCCGAGAAAGGTCGCTGTCAAAGCACCCCGACAACATCGACAGGCCCTTTCTCTAAGGAGGTATCATTCGGTTGTGCTACGCTGCCCCCACCGTAGGCCGGGACGCGTGAAAAAGGAATGGAGAGCGCGTGAAAAACAGGTCCAAAGCCGGTCGTGCCTACGTCGAGCCGTCGGCGGCCGGGGGGATGCGCAGCGCCAGCAGGGCGGCCAGCAGCGCCGCCAGGCTGATCCCGTCCAGCGCGGGCACCATGCCCCAGCGGTCCGCGGCCGCGCCCACCGGGCTCACCAGCAGCGACCCCACGCCCCAGCCGAAGCCCATGGTGATGGCCGAGGCCGTGCCGGCGTGCCGGGGGAAGAGCTCCTGGGCGTGCGCCACGATGACGGGGTTGTTCAGGGCCAACGCCATGCCGGCCAGCGTCAGCCAGACGAGCATGGTCCAGCCGGCGCCGTGCAGGAAGGCGAACAGCAGCGGATAGGCCAGCAGGAAGGAGAGGAACACGACGCGGCGGCGCCCGAAGCGGTCCGAAAGCGGCCCGCCCAGCAGCGAGCTGGCCGCCGAGCCCAGCAGGAACAGAAACAGGCCGGCGCTGCCCATCTGATACGACAAACCGCGTGCTTCCAGCAGGATGATCAGGTAGGTGAGGAACGACAGATACACCGCGTGGCGCAGCACGACGATGAGCCACATCACCGCCAGCGGCCGGAACGCGTCCCACCAGCGCAGCCGGATCGGCTCGACCGCGGGCGGGGCGGGCACGGTGTGCCGCAGCAGCGCGAAGGCCAGCAGGGCCGCCAGCAACAGGACCCCGGACCCCCAGCCCAGGCCCAGCGCCGTGAACAGCAGCGCCGCCAGCACCGGGCTGAGCGAGAACCCGGCCGTCCCGCCCGCGATGAACAGCGAGATCGCCAGCCCGCGGCGGCGCTCGGCCAGCGACCCGGCCAGCGCCGTGGCCTGGGGGTGGAACATGGCCGTGCCCAGCCCGGCCAGCACGACCGCGCCCAGCAGCACGCCGTAGCTCGGCGCCAGGCCCGCCAGGCTCAAAAACAACCCCGTGAGCGCCGGGCCCCAGACCGCGAAGTTGAACGTGCGCACCCGGTCGCCCAGCGCGCCGAACAGCACCTGGGTGAGCGAGGCCATGGCCGTGAAGGCCGTCGAGGCCAGCCCGACCAGCGCCAGCGAGAGCCCGAACTTGGCCTTGAGCAGCGGCAGAAGCGCGGGCAGGAGGTTGGCGTAGAAGTCGTTGGCGAAGTGCGCGCCCATGAGCGGGAGCAGCCGCCGCCAGAGCGGCCGTGCGCGTTCCGCCGCGGTAGCGGTGTGCATGGACGGCGGAGTGTATCCCCGGGGGGAGCGGCCGGCAAACGATTGCGCGATCCCAAGCCAGTCTGCATACTCCGGAGCGAATCGCCAAAGCGGAACGAACTCTGCGGCCCGCGCGCGGGCCGCCAACCGAATCAGCTCGTGGAGGGGGAGACCGTGCGGACGTTGATGCTGTCGATACACGTGTTCGGCGCCGTGATTTGGGTGGGAGGGCTCGCGTTCGTCTCCTGGGCGCTGCTGCCCGCCGCGCGCGCCAAGGAGGGGCGGGCGCTGCTGGCCGCCGCGCTCGGCCGGTTCCAATGGGTCGCCCGCGCCTGCAGCCTGGCCATGCTGCTCAGCGGCGGCCACCTGATCGCCACGTCGTATCCGGTGCGCACGTGGTTCAGCACGCAACCGGGCTTTGCGGCCTTTCTCATGATGGTTCTCTGGCTCGTGCTCACGGCCGTGCTCGAAATGAGCGCCCGGCCGCGCAAGGCGCTGGCGGGCGGCGGGGGGGACGTGGGACGGCTAAGCGCCTACTACCACGCCGCCATGGCCGTGGGCGTGTTGCTGCTGCTGGACGCGGCCTGGGCGTTCGTCCGCTAGCGCGCCGACGCGCCCGGCGGCTTTCGTGAGCTCGCGCGTTCCGTTAGACTGGTCCCAAAGCGACCCTGGAGGGATGCCCGTGCGACCCCGAACGACGAGGAGGACGACGTGAAACGAGGCCTACTGATCGGCGCCCTGGCGGGCGCGCTCCTGACCGCGGGACTGGTCTGGGTGGTCACCAGCGGGCCGACGCTCGAGGCGCCCGAGACGGCCGCGCCGTCGAAGTCGGACGCGCCCGAGTTGGCCACCGAGACCGCCCAAAGCCAAGGCCCCGGCGTGACGGCCTCCCCGCAGGGAAAGCTCGATCTCGACGCGCTCGACGACGAACAACTCCAGCAACTCGTGACGGCCTCGGGCCAGAACGCGATCAAGCAGGCTATCGAGCGGGCCGGGCCGGCCGTGGTCCAGATCGACGTGGCCAAGACGATCGAGGGGGGGAGCCCGCTGGACCAGCTGTTCCAGGACGACCCGTTCTTCCGCCACTTTCTGGACGAGCCGCAGGGGCGCCAGGCGCGCTCGCTGGGCTCGGGCTTCTTCTTCTCGTTCGAGGGGAACACCTACCTGCTCTCCAACAACCACGTGACCCAGGACGCCAGCAGCATCCAGGTCACCACCGAGCGGGGCTGGCGCTTTGCGGCCGAGGTCATCGGCGCGGACGCGGCCATGGACGTGGCCGTCTTAAAAATCGACGACTTCCGCGGCCGCAGCGTGCCCACGGTGGCGCTGGGCGATTCCGACGCGCTCGAGATCGGCGACTGGGTGGTGGCCATCGGCAACCCGCTCGGGCTCACGCACAGCGTGACCGCAGGGATCGTAAGCGCCCTGGGCCGCAATATCCAGAACCCCAACGCCAGCTCGCGTTTCCGCTCGCTGATCCAGACGGACGCGGCCATCAACCCCGGCAACTCGGGCGGGCCGCTGGTGGACGCGCGCGGCCGGGTGGTCGGCATCAACACGCTGATCGCCTCCGACGCCGAGGGGCTCAACTTCGCCATCAACCTCAACGAGGTCCGGCGCGTGCTGCCCGCGCTCATCCGCGAGGGCCGCTTCACGCGGGCCTGGCTCGGGGTCTACATCCAGGAGCTCGACGACGCGCTGGCGCGGCAGTTCGGCGTGCCGGGCGGCGAGGGCGTGCTGATCGGCGACCTGGCACCGGGGTCGCCCTCCCAAGGCGTGTTGCGGGCCGGGGACGTGGTCACGCACGTGGACGGGACGTCCGTGGGCTCGGTCGCCGCGCTCCAGGACGCGATCATGTTCAAGGATGTGGGCCAGAGCGTGGCCCTGACCGTGGTGCGCGACGGGGAGACGATCCAGCTCGACGTCCGGCTTGGCGAGCGCCCCGGCGACGACGCGCTGGCCCAGCAGGAGGAGCAAAGCCAGCCCGAGGTCGAGTCCGAGGCGCTGGGGAAGTTCGGCCTGCGGGTCGTGCCCAACACGCCCGAGCTGGCCGAGCGCCTGGGCCTGAACACCCGGCAGGGCGTGCTCGTGGCGGGGATCGAACCGGGCAGCCGCGCCTACTGGGCCTCGCCGCGGCCGCAGCAGGGCGATCTCGTCGCCGAGGTGAACCGGCAACGGATCGAATCGGTCGCGGACTGGAACGCGCTGGCCGAGGAATTGGCCGATGACGCGCGCGCCGTGCTCACGCTGGTGCGGGGCGGGCGCACGCTCTACGTCGCGTTGCCCTAAGGCGCGCCCCTTGCGTCCGAACGCTTGAAGAATTAGAATGACGGGCGCCCGGCGCACGTGGCCGGGCGCCTCAGCAACGGAGAGTGGCGCAGTTTGGTAGCGCGCACGGTTCGGGTCCGTGAGGTCGCCGGTTCAAATCCGGTCTCTCCGACCAGAAGCTTCGCTTCACCTTTAGCGAGGACGGCGCGCGTTGGGCCTGAGGATGTCGCCGGCACGCGGAGCGGAGCTGAATCCCGGACGCGCCCCCTTGCAACCCAGTTGGCCTGAGCCGCCGCTTGTGCGAGCCCCTTGCAAGAATTAAACTCGGAGGCAACATCGAGGATGCGCGACCCAGCCAACAGCGCTGGCCGCGATCGAGGTCAAGCGGCGCTTGCGGGAGTAGCTCAATGGTAGAGCTCTGGCCTTCCAAGCCAACGACGCGGGTTCGATTCCCGTCTCCCGCTCCAGGACAGCCCCAAGCTCGCCCCGAACCATAGAGGACAAGACGTTGGAGGTGGGGACGGTTGACGCGGTCCCCCCAATGTCGTCGGCATAAATTCAAGCTCAAGCGAAGCTTGCGCCCGTAGCTCAGGGGAGAGAGCATCCGCCTTCTAAGCGGAGGGTCGGGGGTTCGAATCCTCCCGGGCGCGCCAGAAAAAGGGAGAAGGGAATACGGAATCGGCTCAAAGTCCACCTTCCCCGGCCTGTTCGACCAACCCATCCAACCACGCCAGCACCTTGCGCTCGATGGTGTCGCGGGCGCGGCGGTAATCCGCCAGCGTCCCGCCGAAGGGGTCGTCCACGCCCCAGGCGACCAGCTCGCCCGAAAAGTTCGCGGGCCGGCCCGCGGGGTCGAAATGGGCCAAGGTCACGACCACGTCCGCTCTCGACCAGTGTGCGGACGTCAACCCGGTGGGGACGTGGCCTGCAAGGTCGATGCCCCGCTCGGCCATGACCGTCACGGTCTGCGGAGAGACCGCGTCCGCCGGGCGCGTCCCCGCACTCTGGGCGCGCCACGCGAGCCCGCGCCTGGCGGCATGGTGGCCGAAAAACCCCTGCGCCATCGGGCTGCGGCACGAGTTGCCGGTGCAGACGAACAGGACTCGGCGTGGTTGTTGCATGGACTCCTTCCGTAGTTTCGGAGCGCGTGGTTTTCCTGTAGTATAAGCAAGGGTGAGTGCCATGACCCAATTGCTGGAAAAGGCGTTGACCGAGCTGGCCAAGCTGTCAGCCGAAGAGCAAGCGAGAAAGCGCTATCTGCTGTGGAAGAGCGATTCTCACATTTAAGGACCGTGTAGGGGCGCACGACCGTGCGCCCCTACGGGTTTTTCGGGTTAATCCGCCGCCACGGCCGCCTCGGCCGGCTCGATTCGGACGGCGCAGGCCTTCACTTCCGTGATGCCGCTGGCCGGGTCGTGGGCGTCGTTGGTGAGCACGTTGGTGGGCGACTCGGCGTAGTGCAGCGGCATCCAGACCACGCCGGGGGCGATCGGGAACACCTTGGCCTGCACGGTGAGCTCGCCGCGCCGCGAGCTGACCCGCACCTTTTGCTTGTCCTCGATCCCCAGCTTTTCGGCGTCCTCGGGGCTGATCTGGACGTAGTTGGCGGGCTCGGCCACGCCGGACTTGGTGCGCCGGGTCATCGTGCCGGCGTTGTACTGCATGAACGAGCGGCCCGAGGTGAGCAGCAGCGGGTAGTCGGCGTCGGTCTGCTCGGCCGGCGGGGCCCAGTCGACCGCGCTCAGCAAGCCCTTGCCGCGCGTGAACTCGCCGACGTGCAGCGTGGGCGTGCCGGGGTGGTCTTCTGAGGGGCAAGGCCACTGCAGCCCCTCGTTTTCCTCCAGGCGCTCGTAGGTGATGCCGCCGTAGATCGGGATGAGTTGACGCATCTCCTCCCAGATTGCCTCGGCCGAGGTGTAGTTCATCGGATAGCCCATGCGCTCGGATAGGTCGCACAGGATCTGTTGATCGGTCTTGGCGCCGGCCGGCGGGTCGATCGCCTTGCGCACGAGCTGGACGCGCCGTTCGGTGTTGACGAAGGTCCCGTCCTTCTCGGCGTAGCTGGCCGCCGGCAGCACGACGTGGGCGAACTCGGCCGTCTTGTTCATGAAGATGTCCTGCACGATGAGCAGGTCGAGTTCCCGCAGGGCCCGATGGACCTTGGTGATGTTGCCCTCGCTGAGCGCGAAGTCCTGGCCCATGACGTAGAGCCCCTTGAGCTTCCCGTCCAGGATCATGTCCCACATGTCCGAGGCGAAGAAGTAGCCGTTCTCGGGCAGCGGCATGGTGATGCCCCAGGCTTCCTCGAAGCGGCGCACGGCCGCCTCGTCCTCGAACTTCTGGTAGCCGGGCAGCGACTCGGGGCGCACCAAATCCGTGGCGCCTTGCACGTTGTTCTGGCCCCTGAGCGCGTTCATGCCGCCGCCGGCCGTGCCCATGTTGCCCGTGATCATGGGCAGGTTGGCCAGCGCCTTGATGTTCTGCGTCCCGTTGTGGTGCTCGGTGATCCCGATGCCGTAGGTGATCGAGGCCGGCTTGGCCCGGGCGTAGATTTCGGCCGCGCGCTCGATGTCGGCGGCCGGCACGCCGCTCACGCTTTCCGCGAACTCGGGGGTGTAGCGCGCCAGGGACGCCGCGAACGCCTCGAAGTTCTCGCAGCGCTTTTCGATGTAGTCGGCGTCGTGCAGCCCTTGGGCGACGATGTGCTGGCACATCGCGTTGAACAGGGCCACCTCGCTGCCGGGGCGGGCGCGCAGGTGCAGCACGTCGGCGCCGGCCTTCTCGCCGTCGCTGACGACCTGGGTGCGGCGCGGGTCGATCACGATGAGCGGGATGCCCTTGCGAAGGGTGGGCATGATCCACTGGCTCCAGATGATCGGGTGGCTGCCGGCCGCGTTGCTGCCCACGACCATGAGCGCCTTGGCCCCCGGCTCGACGAATTCGTTGACGGCGTTGCTCATGGCGCCGGTGCCAAACACCTCGCTCAAGCCCGTGACCGTGGCCGAGTGGCAAATGCGCTGGCACTGGTCCAGGTTGTTGGTGCCCAGCACGGCGCGCGCGAACTTCTGGGCCAGGTAGTTTTCCTCCTGCGTGCCGCGGGTCGTGCTGATGACGGCCACGGAGTCGCGGCCGTATTGCTCCTGGGTGCGCTTGAACGCGTCGACGATGTACCCGTAGGCCTCGTCCCACGAGACCTCGACGAGCTCGCCGCCCTTGCGGATCATGGGCGCGGTGAGCCGGTCCTCGTGGTGGATGAACTGGTGGGCGGTGGCGCCCTTGGGGCACAGGGTTCCCTTGCTGATCGGGTGGTCGTCCTGCGGCTTGACGCCGGTGACCTGGTTGTCGTCGTCCACCGTCAGATACATGCCACAGCCGACCCCACAGTAGGGACAGATCGTTTTCACTTCGCGCATGGCCACCCTCCTTAGGGGATCTGCTCGTGTGATTGTAGCAGAGCGGGTCCGGGCGCGGCAAGCGTTTTTCGCCAAGCCATTGGCCGTTTCGGCCCGTTTCCCAAGCCGACGGTTCGGTGATTCGCCCGCTTGTCGCGCTCGGGAAGCGTCTTCGTCGCGTTTTTCGGCGGGGAATGAGGTCGAAAAGACCCGTTTGTCGCAGTTCGTCGGACAAGCCCAACTGGGACCCGCGCCCCAGACACGCGTCACCCGCGCGGCGGACCAAGCCCAAAGCGGCAACCCGCACAGGTCCTTCGCCCGGCGGAACGGCGGTGTTACAACGAAACCCGTTCAAGCGCTCGCAAGCTGCGACACACCGGGAGACACCAGACGAGGGGAGAGGGTGAGCATGGATGGGGTCCATCGGAAACGTACGCCGTGCCGGCTTCGACCCGTCCCCGTCGCGCCCCGCCCCGTTCGACCGCAACCAAACGGCACACCTGCCGCTCGCCCTGGGCCTGCTCGTGTTCGGGCTCGTGTTGCTGGGGCTGCTGATGGTCTACAGCGCCAGCTACGCCCGCGGTTACGAGGAGGCGGGCGATCCGCTGCGCTACGTCAAGCGCCAGGCGCTGGCGGCGGCGGTCGGGCTGGTTGCGCTGTTCGTCCTGGCCGCGGTCGACTACCGGCGCTGGAAGGAGCTGGACGTCCTGCTGCTGCTGGGCGGTCTGCTGCTGGTGGCGGCCACGCTGGTGCCCGGCGTGGCCAACGGCGGGCGCTGGATCCGGCTGGGGGGCTTCAACCTCCAGCCCACCGAGGGGCTCAAGGTCGCGCTCATCGTGTTCATGGCGGCCTCGCTGCACCGGCGCCGGGAGCGGGCGCGCCTGTTCGTCGAGGGCGTCTGGCCGCACCTGCTCGTGCTGGGCGTCGCCGCGCTCATGACCATGGCCCAGCCCGATTTCGGCATGGCGTTGATGTACGTCTCGATCGCTTACTTCCTGATGTTTTTGGGCGGCGCCCGCCTCAAGCACCTGTGCGGGACGCTGCTGGCCGCGGCGCCGCCGCTGGCGCTGCTCTTGCTGGCCGCGCCCTACCGGCGCGCGCGGCTGTTTTCGTTTCTGGACCCGTTTGGCGACGCCACCGGGGCGGGCTACCAGGTGATCCAGTCGCTGGTCTCGCTGGGTTCGGGCGGGGTCTGGGGCCGCGGCCTGGGCGCGGGGGTCGAGAAGCTGGGTTATCTGCCGGCGGCGCACACCGACTTCATCTTCTCCGTGCTGGGCGAGGAGCTGGGGCTGTCGGGCGCGCTGCTCGTGCTGGCGGGCTTTTGCCTGCTGGGCTATTGGGGGACGCGCGCCGCGCAGGCCGCCCCGGACCGCTTCGGCGCGCTGCTGGCCGCCGGGCTCACGTTTACGCTCTGCCTGCAGGCCGTGCTCAACCTGGGCGTGGCCGTGGGGCTGCTGCCCGTGACCGGGCTCACGCTTCCGTTCATCAGCTACGGGGGATCCTCGCTGCTCGTCTCGCTGGCCATGTGCGGGATGATCATCAGCGTGGCCCGGGCCCGATGACGCAGACCCGACCCGAGGCGGCGCGGAAGGGGCGCCCGTGACCCACGTGTTGGTCTGCGGCGGCGGCAGCGGGGGGCACGTCTACCCCGCGCTGGCGCTGCTGGAGGCGCTGCGCAGGCACCCGGAAACCGGGCGGCTCGGCTTCGTGGGCACCAAGCGCGGGCTCGAGGCGCGCGTGTTCGCCGGCCGGCGCGACGTCTCGTTTTTCCCGATCCATGCGCGCCACTTCCGCGGCTCGTTTTCGCACAACGTCCGCGCCCTGGGGGCGCTGGGCCTCGGGTGCGCCGAGGCGCTCAACCTGATCCGCAAGTTCCGGCCGGGCCTGATCCTGGGCACCGGGGGGTACTCGGCCTTCCCGGTGATGGCTGCCGGGATCGGGCTCGGGGTGCCCACGGTCGCGCTCGAGCCCAACGCCGTGCTGGGCACCGTGAACCGCGTGCTGGCACCTTACGTGGACCGCTTGTTCTACAACGAGCCCGAGGCCGTGCGCGGTCGCGACCTGCCGCACGCTGTGCGCACCGGCGTGCCCCTACGCCACCGGCTCTGGGCCGTCGAGCGCAGCGAGGCGCTCTACCGGCGCTGGGGGCTCGACCCGGACAAGCGCACGCTGCTCGTGCTGGGCGGCTCGCTCGGGTCGCGCGCGTTGCGCGAGGCCGCGTTGGGACTGGCCAACCGTTTGCCCGACTGCCAGATCCTGATGTCGCTGGGGACGCGGGGGAGCGAGGCGCCCGGGCCGATGCGTGCCCACCCGCACGTCCGCGTCGTCCCCTACATCGACCGCATGGACGAAGCGCTGGCGCTGGCCGACGCGGCCCTGTGCCGCGCCGGCGCGGTCACGCTGGCCGAGCTGAGCGCGTGCGGTCTGCCGGCGCTGGCCGTGCCCTGGGAGGGGGCGGCCGGGGCGCACCAACTGCACAACGCCCGCCGCTACGCCGAATCCGGCGCGGGCTTGATGATGAGAGAACGCGACATAACCGAGAACGCGGCGCTGGAGGCGCTGGCGCGCCTGCTGGCCCCGGGGCCGTGGTCTTCCATGCACTGCATCGGCTTCGCCCTGGGCGGGCTGCATCGCAAGGCCGGCGCCCGGATCATGAAGGAGGTCGAACCTTACCTTGAGGGAAACGTATCACTTCGTCGGCATCGGTGGAGACGGCATGAGCGCGCTGGCCAAGGTGTTCTGGCAGCAGCGTCGCCGGCTCCAAGGGTCCAACATCGAGCCCAATCCCCGCACCTCTGAGCTGAGCCGGCTGGGGATCCCCGTGGCGCTGGGCCACGCGCCCGAGCACGTGCGCGGGGCCAGCACCGTGGTGTACTCCTCGGCCATTCCCCCCGACAACGTCGAGCTGCGCGAGGCCCGGCGGCGCGGGCTGGAGCTCGTGCACCGCCAGGAGGCGCTGGCGACGCTGGCCAACGCGCACCGCACCGTCGGGGTGGGCGGGACGCACGGCAAGACCACCACGGCGGCCATGACCGCCACGCTGCTGAGCGCGGCCGGGCGCGACCCGTCGTACCTGATCGGGGCGGGGTGCCCGGGACTCGCAGGGCACGCCCACTGGGGCGAGGGGGAGCAGCTCGTGCTCGAGGTCGACGAGAGCGACGGCCACTTCCTGCGTCTGACGCCTGCGTTGGCGGTCGTGACCAACATCGGGCTGGACCACCTGAACCACTACCGCGACCAGCGCGACATCCTGGACAGCTTCGCCCGCTACGTCTCCCAAAGCGAGCGGGCCGTGCTCTGCGCCGACGACCCCAACTGTCAGTCCTTGCTCGCGGCCAACCCGGGCGCGCTCAGCTACGGCCTCTCGCCCACGGCCGACCTGATGGCCTCCAACCTGGCGCAGCGCGACTTCCACATCCAGTTCGACCTCGCCTTCCGCGGCCGTTTCCTGGGCCGGATCCGGCTGCCCATGCCCGGGGCACACAACGTCCAGAACGCCCTGGCCGCCCTGCTGGCCGGCTGGGCCTGCGGGCTGTCGTTCGAGGCTTCCATCCCGCTGGTCGAGCGCTTCCGGCTTCCGGAGCGGCGCTTCCAGGTGTTGGCCAAGAACGGGATCATGATCGTGGACGACTACGCCCACCTGCCCGAACAGGTCGAGGTCAACCTGCGCGCCGCCCGCGCCAACTGGGCGCACGGCCGCGTGATCGCGCTGTTCCAGCCGCACCGCTTCAGCCGCACGCAGTACCTGGGCGAGCGCTTCGGTCCGGCGTTCGCCGACGCCGACCTGGTGGGCGTGACCGACATCTACCCGGCCTTCGAGCGGCCGCTGCCGGGCGCCGACGTGGGCAAGATCCTGGCCGCGGTCTCGGCCCACGCCCCGCAGGTGGCCTACCTGCCCGACGACGCCGACGTGCTCGACTTCTTGAGCGAGACCGTGCGCCCCGGCGACTTCGTGATCGGGTTCGGCGCGGGCGACCTGTGGCGCTCGCTACAGCGCTTCGCCGCCGCGCCGCCGGCCGCCAAGGGGGCGGCCTAGCCGTGGCTCCGCGGGCCCTCCGCGCGCCCGCGCTGCGGGGGCGCGTGCGCGAGGACGTCCCCCTGAGCCGCTTCACCTCGTTTCGCATCGGCGGGCCCGCCCGCTACTGGGTCGCGCCGGCCGACGCGGCCGACCTCGAGTGCACGCTCGCCTTTGCCCGCCGACACGGCCTGCCCTGGCGCGTGCTCGGCAACGGGACCAACACGCTCTTCCCCGACCGGGGCTTTCCCGGCGTCGTGATCCACCTGGGTCCCGGGGGCGGGCTCAGCGGGATCGCGCTGCAGGGGGAGCGCCTCCGGCTCCAAGCCGGGGCCAGCCTGGCGGCGGCCCGCACGCTGGCCGAAGCCAACGGCTTCGACGACCTGGGCTTTTCGCTGGCGATCCCCGGCACGGTCGGCGGGGCGCTGGTCATGAACGCGGGCGTTCCCGAGGGCGCGATCGGCGACTTGGTCGCCTCGGTGCGCGCGCGCGACCCGGCGGGCCGGATCCGGCGGCTGGACGCCCCGGCGTGCGGCTTCGGCTACCGCACGTCTTGCTTCCGCGGGGGCGGCTGGCTCGTGCTGGACGCCGAGCTGCGCCTCGGGAGCGGCCGGCGCTGGGACCGGGCCGAGCTGCTGCGGCGGCGGAAGCACCAACCTCTGGGGCATTCGCCCGGCTGCGTGTTCAAAAACCCCCCTCACACCGCCCGTTCGGCCGGCTGGCTCGTTGACAAGGCCGGTCTCAAAGGCTATAAAGTGGGAAATGCCCAAGTATCACGTTCCCATGCCAACTTCATTCTCAACCTCGGTGGTGCGCAGAGTGCGGATGTCCTGTCGCTTATTGACATTGTGCGCGAGAAGGTGTATAAAGAATTCAAGGTCGAATTGGACTTGGAACTTGAGGTCGTCTACCTTTGAGCAAACGCGGTGCCCTGGTCCTTATCTTCGTCCTGACACTGGGAACACTTGGGCTGATGGTCAGCGGCTTGCCGGGAAAACTCCTGGCGATCCGCGAAATCGTCGTTGAAGGTGGTGAGAGGATCCCAGTCGACGACATCCAGCACATGATCGATATTGAAGTGGGCGACAACCTCCTCCTGGCCGATTTGCGGGGGACGGCGGATCGCCTGCGGCGCCATCCCCGGATCGAGAGCGCCCGTGTCGAACGGCGCTATCCCGACTTGTACGTGGGGCTCCGGGAGAGAGAGCCGTTCGTGGCCGTCAGGACGGACGCGGACGCGCTGGTCTGGTGCGACCCCGACGGTTATGTGTTGGGACCGGTCCCTCAGGAGGACGCGGTCGCGCTCGTCGTTCGAGGACTGGGACCCGCTCGCGACACCGCGGACGGCCCGCGCCTGGGGACGGACGCCCAGTGGCGGGGGCTGCGCCAGTTGCTGCACTTCGACGACGCTTTCGTCGAGGAGGTCGAACGCGTGCGGGTGTCCCCGGTAGGGTTCGACGTGTCCACGCACGACGCGGTGCGGGTCCGGCTGCCTCAGGATGGCCTGACCCGCGCCCTGCAGCGCCTGCGGCTCGTGTGGCCCGCGTTGCGGGAGCGCGTGCCCTTGGGGTCCGTTGACCTGCGTTTTCCGGGGGAGCTCGTGTATGAAAAGAAACAGCAGCCCTGACGGGACGCGCGTCAAGGCGGTGAGAGGGAGAGATGGGGGAGATCATCGTAGGGTTGGACATCGGCACCACGAAAGTCGTGGCGCTGGTGGGCAACGTTGAGGACGGGATCATCGAAATCGTGGGCATGGGCAAGGTCCCGTCCCACGGCTTGGAAAAGGGCGTGGTCGTCGACATCGGCGAGACCACCAACTCCATCCGGCGCTCGATCGAGGACGCCGAGACGATGGCCGACGTCAAGATCAAGAAGGTCTACGCCAGCATCTCGGGCAAGCACATCAAATCCATCAACAACTCGGGCACGGTTTCGATCAACCGCCCCAGCCGCGAGATCACCCTGGACGACGTGCGCCGCGTGATCGAAACCGCCCAGGCCGTCCAGATCGCGCCGGATGCCGAGATGCTGCACGTCATCCCCCGCCAGTACATCGTGGACGGCCAGGAGGGCATCACCGACCCCGTCGGGATGACCGGGACGCGCCTCGAGGTCGACGTCCACATCGTGACCGGTTCCATGACCGCGATCCACAACATCCGCCGCTGCGTCGAGAACCTCGGGATCGAGATCGAGCAGATCATCCTGCAGCCGCTGGCCTCGAGCTACGCCGTGCTCAACGCGGCCGAGCGCGAGCTGGGCGTCTCGCTCATGGACATCGGCGGCGGCACGACCGACATCGCCATCTTCCGCGGCGGGGACATCTGGTTCTCCAAGGTCATCCCGATCGCCGGCGAGCACCTCACCAACGACGTGACCGTGGGGCTCAAAGTGCCCTACGACGAGGCCGAGCGCATCAAGACGCTGGAGGGCACGCCGCTGGTGGACGAGATGAGCGGCGAGGAGCACGTCGAGATCACGACCATCAGCGAGGAACGCAAGACCATCAACCGGCGCATGCTGGCCAAGATCATCGAACCCCGGCTGGAAGAGCTGTTCGACATGGGCATGGAGGAGATCGAGGACGCCGGCTACCGCGACCTGATCCCGGCGGGCATCGTGCTCACCGGCGGGACGGCGCTGTTGCAGGGGTTGGGTGAGTACGTGCAGGCCCGCTACAACGTCCCGGTGCGGCGCAGCAAGACGCCGCAGGGCATCCACGGGCTGCGCGACATCGTCGAGAGCCCGATCTACGCCACGGCCATCGGACTGCTCAAGTACGCGATCGAGTCCAAGGAATACAAGGACGGGCGCATCGGACGGCGCTCCTACGCCGAGAAGAAGCACACGCTGGTTTCCAAGCTGTTCGGGTGGCTGGAGCGGCTCAACCGCTTTTTTAGGGGGGGTGACGGGTAGTGAATCAGAACCACAACGACGGGGTCGCCAAGATCAAAGTCATCGGCGTCGGCGGGGGCGGCGGCAACGCCGTGGACCGCATGATGCGCGCCAAGATCAAGGACGTCGAGCTCATCGCGATGAACACCGACGCCCAAGTCCTCTCGACCATCCAGGCGCACCGCTGCGTTCAGATCGGCGCGCAGATGACCCGGGGCTTGGGCGCCGGCGGCAAGCCCGAAACCGGGCGCAAGGCCGCCGAGGAGAGCGAAGCCGAGATCACCGACCTGTTGGAGAACATCGACATGCTGTTCGTGACCGCGGGCATGGGGGGCGGCACGGGCACGGGGGCCGCGCCCGTGGTGGCGCGCATCGCCCGCGAGATGGGCATCCTCTCGGTCGGGATCGTGACGCGCCCGTTTAGCTTCGAGGGCGCGGCGCGGGCCAACCGGGCCAAGGAGGGCATCGAGGAGCTCAAGAAGAACCTGGACACGCTGATCGAGATCCCCAACGACCGGTTGCTCAAGATCGCCCCGCCGGGGATCCCGCTGCGCGACGCCTTCGACTTGGCCGACAAGGTGTTGCACCAGGGCGTGCAGGGCATTTCAGACTTGATCACGATGCCGGGGCTCATCAACCTCGACTTCGCCGACATCGAGGCCACCATGCGCGCGGCGGGCACCGCGATCATGGGCATCGGCGAGGGCGAGGGCGAGGGCCGCACCAAGGAGGCCGCGCGCAACGCCATCGCAAGCCCGCTGCTGGAGTACTCCATCCAGGGCGCCCAGCGCGTGATCATGAACATCACCGGCGGCAGCGACCTCTCGCTGGAGGAGGTCACCGAGGCCGCCATGCTCATCCGCGAGGCCGTGACCGACTCGGCCGACATCTACTTCGGCACCGCGCTCTACGACGACTTCGACAAGGTGCGCCTCACCGTGATCGCCACCGGCTTCAAGGAGCACAAGCCCGACACCCAGGACGAGGAGCTGCCCAGCCCGGCCGAGACCGCCCAGATCGAGATCCTGAAGCAGGAGAAGCAGGACCTGGACATCCCGACCTTCCTGCGGCGGCGGCACGAGAAGTCGAAGGACAACTCGCCGTTGCAGCGCGACGGCGTCCGCAGCCGCAACGGCGCGCGCCGCCACCGGAACTAGGGGACGAGGGGGGAGACCAGAGCCCGAAAGCCCGCTTTCGCCCTCTCGTTTCCTTCCTCGTTCCAACCCTTGTTGTGCTGTAGGAGCGCGATTCATCGCGCCCAAGGCTCATGCCCTGCCCATGAAACCGGACGCGCTGGCGCGGGTCCCATGAATGGGACCCCTACAGGGTGACGGTGCGCATCTGGTCCTACCCGTAGGGGCGCGATTCATCGCGCCCTGGGACGACGCGCTCCGACAGAGACCGCATCACAGCTCCGGATAGAGCGGGAACGCCTCGCAGAGCGCGGCGGCCCGTTGGCGCGCCTCGCGCTTGGCGGCCGCCTCGGTCTTTTTGCCCAAGTTCTCGACCACGAGCGCGATCAACTCGGCGATCTCCTCCATCTGCGCTTCCCCCATCCCGCGCGCCGTGAGCGCGGGCGTGCCCAGCCGCAGGCCGCTGGTGACCGCGGGGGGCTGCGGGTCGAAGGGGATCGCGTTCTTGTTGGCCGTGATCCCGACCTCCTCCAGGTGCGCCTCGGCGGCGGCGCCGCTCACGCCCTTGGGCGTGAGGTCGACCAGGCAAAGGTGGTTGTCCGTCCCGCCCGAGACCAGCCGAAAGCCCCGCTCGCTCAAGGCCCCGGCCAGCGCTTGCGCGTTGGCCACGATCTGGGCCTGATAGTCCTTGAATTCAGGCTGTTCCGCCTCGTAGAACGCCTGCGCCTTGGCGATGATGGCGTGCATGAGCGGCCCGCCCTGCATGCCGGGGAAGACGGCCTTGTCCACGGCCTTGGCGTGCTCCCCGCGGCAGAGGATGAGCCCGCCGCGCGGGCCGCGCAGCGTCTTGTGCGTCGTGCTGGTGACCACCCCCGCGTGCGGCAGGGGCGAGGGATGCACCCCCGCGGCCACCAGGCCGGCGATGTGCGCCATGTCGCACAGGTGGACGGCCCCGACCTCGGCGGCGATCTCGGCGAACCCCTCGAACGGGATCCGGCGCGGGTAGGCGCTGTAGCCCGAGACGATCACCTGCGGGCGGTGCTCGCGGGCCAGCGCGCGCACCTGTTCGAGGTCGATGCGCTCGCTCTCGCGCTCCACCGTGTAGTGCACCACGTTGAAGAGCTTGCCGGAGAAGTTGACCGGGTGGCCGTGCGTGAGGTGGCCGCCGTGGCTCAGGCTCATGCCCATGAGCGTCTCGCCCGGCTTCATCAGGGCCAGGTAGGCGGCCATGTTGGCCGGCGAGCCGGCGTTGGGCTGGACGTTGGCGTGCTCGGCGCCGAACAGCCGGCAGGCGCGCTCGCGGGCCAGCGCCTCGGCTTGGTCCACGAACTCGCAGCCGCCGTAGTAGCGCTTGCCGGGGTAGCCTTCGGCGTACTTGTTGGTCAGCACCGAGCCCTGCAGCGCGAGCACGGCCGGGGAGGCGAAGTTCTCCGAGGCGATCAGCTCCAGCGAGCCGCGCTGGCGCGCGAGTTCGTTGTCCAGAATGGTTTGCAGTTGCGGATCCAGTCTCGACGACATGTTTTACCCTTTCCCCCGCGCGCGAGGCGGCGGGCTGCTACCCTTCGTCGATGTCGACCCAATCCTCGCCGTCCCGGCGCGTCGTCCCGCCGCCGTGGACGTTCACCCGGATCGTGCCGCGCTCCAGCGCCCGCCGGAAGCGGTCCACCAGCCGGGCCCGGATCCACGCGCGGCTGAGCGGGAAGAGCCCGGCCAGCCCCACGACGTCCGTCAGCACGCCCGGCGTGATCAAGAGCGCCCCCGAGGCCAGCACGATGGCGCCGTCCACCAGCTCGCGGCCCGGCAGCTCGCCGCCGGCCAGCTTGCGCTGCAGCCGGCCCAGGATCGAGAGCCCCTCGCGGCGCGCCAGCACCCCGCCCGTGATCCCGGTGGCCACCACCAGGGCAAAGGCGGGCCAGAAGCCCACGGCCTCGCCCAACTTGATCAACAGGGCGAGCTCGACCAGGGGGACGACGATGAAGAGGAGGATGAATTGGTTTCGCATAAGCAGTCTAGAGCCTACCGAACGCGCCCTGCGAGATCAAATGTCAAAGGCGCGTCCATCGCCAAAGCGCTGAGCCACAGGGGGGGCGGCCGTAGGGGCGCGCTTCACCTCGCCCGCCGTGTGCCGCGCGAGGTGATGCAAACCCGGTCCGAACGCGTATCCGCGGGTCCAATCAATTGGACCCCTACCTCAAAGACGCATCGCGGCCCGGTTCATTCCCCGCCGAACGTGATCCCCTGCGCCAGCGGCAGCTGGGTCGACCAGTTGACCGTGGCGGTCTGGCGCCGCATGTAGGCCTTCCAGGCGTCCGAGCCGGACTCGCGCCCGCCGCCGGTCTCCTTCTCGCCGCCGAACGCGCCGCCGATCTCGGCGCCGGAGG
>CAZNGF010000012.1:0-44592 GCA_964572855.1 uncultured Thermotogae bacterium
TAAGAGCATTTTCTACATCCCCATGGTTGAAACCAGGGGCTTTGAAAATGCTACGACGCGGTAACAATCGTCTAACGCATAGAGAAATCCGCCCTGAAGATCGACCAGCGAATATTCCGTGATAACCTAAGCTAGCCAACCAATTTGGTCGGCTCCGCTGTCACGACAACGCAACTCGATCAGCTCCGAGCCCGTGCTAAATTGACAGGCTCTCATGCTCCAAGCGAGGTCTTTGAGGTACAGTACTTGCATTCTTCCTTGACACCTTAGCCGTCCTTGACTATTCTACAAAAATACAACTAAATGAGCCTATAAAATCCAACTGTGCCCTTCAGGAGGTTCTGACATGTCCATCGTTAAAGTCGGAAAGAGTCGGCAAGTCGTGATCCCAAAAGATATTTGGGACACCCTCCAGCTCGAACCGGGCGACTACTTTGAAGTCGAAGAAGAACATGGACGCATCGTGTTCGTACCCAAGAAGCTCGTTGACCGAGACCAAATCATTTACTTGTCCAAGGAATGCCAGAAAGGGATTCAGGAAGCGCTCAAGGAAGTCAAGGAGGGAAAAACCAAACGTTTTGACAACGTAGAAGACCTGATCCAAGACCTCAAGTCATGAGCTACGCGCTAGACCGCTCCAACCACTTCAAACGAGATTACCGCAAAGCGACAGCCGAAGTGCAAGAAGCAACGGATAAAGCGTTGCGATTCCTCGCAGAAAATCCGCGCCATCCTTCGCTGCGGGCAAAAATCGTGGACGAAACCAACCGCATTTGGCAAGCGCGCGTCACGCGAAGCTGGCGTCTATATTTTCTCATCGTAGACAACTCAATCGTTCTGCTTACGCTTTTCCAACACAATGACTAAGCCTCACAAAGGGTTCACCGACTCCCCCGCCGCGCCAGCGCGATCCCGCACAGCACGAGCGCGCCGCCCAGCCCCTGCCAGATCGACAGGCTCTCGTTCAAAAGCACCCAAGCCAGCAGCGCGGCCAGCACGGGCTGCAGCAGGAGCGTGACCGAGCCGAAGGCGGCCGGCAGGTGGCGGAAGGCAAAGGCGATCAGGCCCTGGCCGCCGACGTGGGAAAACCAGGCCAGCCCGGCCAGCACGAGCCACGCGCTCAGGCCCGGCACGGCCAGCGACTCGCCTGAGAGCAGCGCCAGCGGCAGGAGCGCCGCGCAGGTGGCCGCGCCGCTCCAGCTCATGACCGTGGCCGTCGAGAAGCGTTTGCGCAGCCGGCCCACCGAGAGCTGGTAGGCCGCGTAGAACATGGCGGTGACCAGGCCGAAGGCGTTGCCCAGTACCTTGTCCGGCCCCAGCGCCAGCCCCTCGCCCAACAGCACGATCGTCCCGGCCAGCGCCGAAACGAGCCCGAACAGAAACAGGCGCGTAATGCGCTCGCCGAACAGGAAGCGCGCGCCCAGCGTCACGAAGATGGGGGCGAAGTTGCCCAACAACGTGGCGTTGGCCACCGAGGTGAGCTTGATGGACCAGTGCCACACGGCCAGATCGCCCGCGAACCACACCCCGGCCAGCAGCAGTTGCGCGACGTCGCGCGCGCCGCGCGGTCCGGGGTCGGCCGTGTCCCGTCGGCTTTCGGCCCGCATCCAGAGGTAGAGCGGCGGCAGCGCCAGCAGCAGGCGGTAGAAGGCCGTCGTGATGGGCCCTACGGCACTCAAGCGCACGAAAATCGGCGCGAACGAAATGGCCACGGCGCCCGTGACCATGAGCGGCAGCGCGATGCGGGTGAGGCGATCGGGGGCCGGCATGGGGGACATTGTAACGCTGAGCTGCTTGTCCCGCTCTCACAGGCGCGTTACGCTGTGGCTGTTTCGCGCAAGCCCCTCATCCCTCGGCGGGAGTGACTAATCGCGTCAAAGGTTGGGACAAGGGGGAGACGATTGGTCAGCCAGCGTGCGATCACCCTCACCCTAGCCCTTTCCCGTCAAGGGAGAGGGGACCACGGAATCGGGTTTGCAAAAGAGGTCGACCCATGGATCGAACCATCGAACCGACGAGAACGTTGCGGGGGACACTCACCGTGCCGGGCGACAAGTCGATCTCGCACCGGGCGCTCATGCTGTCCGCGATCGCCGAGGGCGAATCGCGCATCACGGGCCTGAGCCAAGGCGCGGACGTGCGCAGCACGGCCGGCTGCATGCGCGCGCTGGGCGTCTCCCTGCAGGTCGAGGAGACGGAAGCGCGCGTGTTCGGCTGCGGGCTGCGCGGGTTACAGGCTCCGTCCGAGCCGCTGGACGCCGGCAACTCGGGCACGGCCATGCGCCTGCTGTTGGGGCTTTTGGCCGGACAGCGCTTCAAGAGCACGCTCACGGGGGACGATTCACTCCAACGGCGTCCGATGAGCCGGGTGATCCGGCCGCTGGAGGCGATGGGGGCCGAGATCGAGACCACGGGCGACGGGCGCGCGCCGCTGACGATTCAAGGCCGGGGGCTCACGGGCATCGACTACACGCTGCCCGTGGCCAGCGCACAGGTCCAGTCCGCGCTGCTGTTGGCCGGGCTCTACGCCGACGGCACGACGCACGTGAGCGAGCCGGGCCCGATCCGCGACCACACCGAGCGCATGCTGGCCTACCTGGGCGTCTCGCTAACGCGCGAGGGCGGTACCGTCGCGCTGCGCGGCGGCCAGAGCCTGCGCGCCTCGGAGCTCGACGTGCCGGGCGACCCGTCTTCGGCGGCCTTCTGGCTGGCCGCGGGCGCGCTCGTGCCGGGCGCCGAAGTCGCGGTCGGGAACGTCTGCACCAACCCCACCCGTACCGGCCTGTTCGACGCGCTCGCGCGCATGGGGGCGACGCTGTCGTTCGAGCGCGAACGCGTTGCATGCCGCGAGCCGCGCGCCGACCTGCGCGCGACCGGCTCCCGCCTGCGCGGGATCGAGGTCGCCGGCCAGCTCGTCCCCCGGCTCATAGACGAGCTGCCGCTGCTGGCCGTGCTGGCCACGCAGGCCGAGGGCGAGACGGTCGTGCGCGGGGCCGAGGAGCTGCGCGTGAAGGAGACCGACCGGGTCGCGGCCGTGAGCGCCAACCTGCGCGCGATGGGTGCCGAACTGGAGGAACGCCCGGACGGCTGGGTCATCCCGGGGGCACAGAAGCTCGAGGGGGCGACGGTCGAGAGCTTCGGCGACCACCGGGTCGCGATGGCGTTTGCGGTGGCGGCGCTGGTGGCCCAGGGGCCGACCACGATCCGCGGGGCCGAGTGGGCGGACATCTCCTACCCCGGCTTCTTCGAGCAACTGGAGCGGCTGCGGGGATGAGCGGCGCAAGTGCTCAAGAGCGCCTGCTCGGGCTCATCGGCGACCCGGTCGCGCATTCGCTGTCGCCGTCGCTGCACGGCGCGCTCATCGATGAATTTTCGCTCAACTATCGCTACCTGGCCTTCCGCGTGCGCCCGGACGAGCTCGGGGACGCCGTGCGCGGTTTGCGGGCGCTGGGGGCGGCCGGCTTCAACGTCACGGTGCCGCACAAGCGCGCGGTACTGCCGCTGCTGGACGCGCTCTCGCCCGACGCCGAGGCGCCGGGTGCGGTCAACACGGTCGTGATCGAGGACGGACGGCTCATCGGGCACAACACGGACTGGGTCGGCTTTCTCCAGCCGCTGGCCGGAGCCGACCTCTACGGGAAAAGCGCCGTGCTGCTCGGGGCCGGCGGCGCCGCGCCCGCGGTGGCCTACGCCCTGATTCAGGCGGGCGTCGCCCGGCTCACGGTGGCCAACCGCACGCCCGCCAAGGCGGAAGCGCTCAAGCAGCAGATCGCGGCGCGCATGGGGTTCGCCGCGGTCGAGACGTGCGGTTTGAGTGAAGAGGAACTCAAGCGTTCGCTCGAACACGCCGCCCTGCTGGTCAACGCCACGCCGGTCGGGATGTGGCCCGGGGTCGAGGCAAGTCCGGTATCCGCGGGCGCGTTGCGCTCGAACCTGATCGTCTACGACCTGGTCTACAACCCGCTGGAGACGCGCCTGCTGCGCGAGGCCAAGGCCGCCGGCGCGGTCCCAATCGACGGGCTCGGCATGCTGGTCGGCCAGGGTACGGCCGCCTTCGCGCTGTGGACCGGCGTTTCGGTATCGGATGCGTTGTGCGGTGAGCTACGCCGGCGCTTGGTCTCCCGCCTGGAATGAAGAGCCCAGAGGCACGAAGAGCGTACGGAGACTCGAGCGTCTTGCATCCCCGGTGAGCTCGCTCCCCCTTCACAGCCCCCAAATCCAGGCGATGGCCAGCGTGGTGACGAACAGCAGGAGCAGGTTGAGCGGGGCGCCCACGCGGGTGAAGTCGAAGAACTTGTAGCCGCCGGGGCCCAGGATCATGGCGTTGGTCTGATACCCAACCGGGGTGAAAAAGCTCGTCGAGGCCGCGAACATGACCGCCAGGATGAACGCCTTCGGGTCCAGCCCGAGGTCGACGGCCGCGCCGGTGGCGATCGGGACCATGAGCACGACGGCCGCGTTGTTCGAGATCAAGCCGGTCAGGACCATGACCACGAAGTAGAACGCCCCCAGCACGAACACGCCGGGCCAGCCTTGGGTGAGCTCGACCACGCCGTGGGCGATCCAGGCGGCAGCGCCGGTGTTTTCCATCGCGATTCCCAGCGGGATCACGCCGGCCAGCAGGAAGATGACGTCCCAGCGGATCGCCTGGTGCAGCTCGCGGATGCGCAGACAGCCCGTCAGCACCATGAGCACGCAGCCCTCGAGCGCGGCCACCAGGATGGGCTGGATTCCGAGCGCGGCCAGCAGCACGACGCCGGCGATGATGGCCACCGCGATCGGGATCTTGTGCGTGCGGTGCGTCTCCTGGCGCAGGTCTTCGGTGACGATGAAGTTGGGGTCGGACTTGAGCGAGAGCAGCACGCGCCGCGGGGCCTTGAGCAAGAGCGAATCCCCCAGCCCCAGCCGGGCGTCGGCCATGCGCTGCTGCACGACCTCGCCGTGCTGGCTCATGGCCAACACGCTGGCCCCGTAGCGGTTGCGGAAGTTGACCTCGCGCACCGTGGCGCCGATGAGCGAGGAGCCCGGCGCCACGATCACTTCGGCCAGCTCGGTGTCCTCGCCGCGCACGTCCTGGTCGCTGTACTTGGTCTCGGGGTGCAGCGCGACCCCGCGCTCGGTTTGTAGGCGCATCAGGTCCTCGGCGTTGGTCAGGATCATCAGGATGTCGCCGGCCTGCAGCGGTCGCTCGGCCAGCGCGGTGGTGAAGTGCCGCCCGTCGCGCACGATCTCCAACACCTCGACGTCGAAGCGCGAGGCGAGCTGGAGTTGGGCCAGCGTCTGGCCGGCAAAGGGCGAATCGTCCAGGACGACCAGCTCGGACAGGAACTGCTTGAGGTGGAAGCGCTCGGTGATCTCGGCCGGCACGCGCCGCGCGGGCAACAGCCAGCGCCCCGCGCTCAAGAGATAGAGCGCCCCGGCGGCCAGCACGACCAGCCCGACGAGCGAGAACTCGAACATGCCCAGCGCCCCGAAGCCCAGCTCCTGCGAGAGCGAACTGGCCAGGATGTTGGTCGAAGTCCCGATGAGCGTGACCACGCCGGCCAGCTGCGAGGTGTAGGACAGCGGGATCAGCAGCTTGGAGGGCGAGCGGCCGTGCTCGCGGGCGAGCTTGACCGTAAAGGGAATCAAGATGGCCACGGCGGCCGTGTTGTTGATGAACGCCGAGATCGGCCCCACGGTGAGCATGATCAACACGATCTGCCGTACCTCGCTGTCGCCCCCGAAGCGCAGCAGCCAGTGCGTGAGTCGGTCGATGGCGCCCGTACGGTACAACCCGGCGCTCAGGATGAACATGGCCATCACCGTGATGGTGGCGGGGTTGCTGAAACCCGCGATGCCCTCCTGCGGGGTGACCAACCCCAGGCCCATGAGGGCGGCCATGATGGCGAAAGCCACGAAATCGACCGTAAACCACTCGAGCGCGAACAACGCGAGCGCGCCCAGAATGACGGCGAATACCCCCAACATCTCCGGTGTGACGACCAGGTTTTCCATGGATGCGCTGGTGGTTCAGTGAAACGGCGCTCCCGCCCGCCGGCGGCGCGGGCGTGGCCGGGTTGGACGCAAGAGGCGGATGGCTTGCCTAGTCGTTGACGTCTTCCGCTTCGTCGCCGTCCTCGCGTTGCTCCTCGATCGGCTGCTGTTGGTGGCTGGGCAGCTTGAGGTCCTCGACCGTGATGTCGACGCCCTCGACCTCGAGGCCGGTCATGGACTCGATGTCCTCGGTGACCCGCTGCTGGATGTGCTGGGCCACCTCGCGCACGGGGTAGCCGTAGGCCACGGTGACGTTGAGGCTGATGCGCACGCGCTCGTTTTCCTCCAGGGACACCTTGACGCCCTTCTGCCGGCCCCCAAAGATCCCGACGATATCCGCGATGGCGCCCTTCTTCACGCTGGCCAGCCCCTCGACCTCCGAGGCGGCGATGCCGGCGATCGAGGCGATGACCTCTTCGGCGATGCTGATCTTCCCCTCTTGGCTGCCGGGGTCCTGTGGCTGCTTTTGGGTGTCGGCCACGTCAACGCCCTCCCTTAGCTGTGTGGATGCGAGTATTATAACGATCTACAGGGGATTTTCCCACTGCGCGCGTGCCTTGCTTGCCGGGCGCGTTTCGATACAGTGGGGCGCATGCGCAGCTTCTTCTGCATCGAGCTCGATCCCGATCACAGGGAGCGCCTGGGGCGGGTGATCGGCGCGCTCAAGCCGGCCGACGCGCGCGTGCGCTGGGTGCGGCCCGAATTGCTGCACGTCACGCTCAAGTTCCTGGGCGAGATCACCCCCGAACAGACGCCCGCGCTGCAGGCGCTGGCCGCCGCCGCCGCCGAGGGCGTGTCGCCCTTCGAGCTCGTGCTCGACACGACCGGCGCCTTCCCGAACCTGGAGCGCCCGCGCGTGGTCTGGGCCGGGGCGGAGGCGATCCCCGACCCCCTCGCGACGCTGCACGCGCGGCTGAACGGCGCGCTGGCCGACTGGGGCTTCAAGCCCGAACGGGAGTTCACCCCGCACGTCACGCTGGGGCGCGTCAAGCACGGAAACCCGCGCGCGCTCTCCGAGCTGGGGCGCCGGGTCGAGGCGGCCTCGTTCAAGCCGCTCAAAGTCCGGGTCGGGCGCGTCACGCTGATGGAGAGCGTGCGGGGCCGCGGGGGACCGCGCTATCAACCGCTGTTCCGGGTGGGACTGGCGTGAACGCGGAGAAATTGCAGATCGGCTGGCGCGAGTGGCTGGCGCTGCCCGAGCTGGGCGTGCCCGCGATCAAGGCCAAGGTCGACACCGGCGCGCGCACCTCGAGCCTGCACGCCGTCGAGATCACGCGCTTCGAGCGCGCGGGGCGGGCCATGGTGCGCTTCGTGGTCCACCCGCTGCAGCGGCACGACGAGATCTGCCTGCCGTGCGAGGCCCCGCTGGTGGACCGGCGCGCGGTCACGGACTCGGGCGGCCACCGCCAGCGGCGCTACGTCATCCGCACGCCCGTGCGCCTGGGCGATCAGGCGTGGCCCATCGAGATCACGCTCACGGACCGGGCGGGCATGAACTTCCGCATGCTGCTGGGGCGCACGGCGGTGCGCGGGCGCTGCGTGGTGGACCCGGCGGCCTCGTACCGGCTCGGGCGGCCCCGGCGCCCGCTCTACCCGCAGGGGGTGGAGGGCACGTGAAGATCGGCATCCTGTCGCGTAACACCCAGCTCTACTCCACGCGCCGCCTGGCCGAGGCGGCCCAGGCCCGCGGGCACGAGGTCCACGTCATCGACGCGCTGCAGTGCTACATGGCCATCACGGCGCACAGCCCCGAGAT
This sequence comes from uncultured Thermotogae bacterium, assembly GCA_964572855.1. Taxonomy (GTDB): domain Bacteria; phylum Bipolaricaulota; class Bipolaricaulia; order RBG-16-55-9; family JAJCYT01; genus CAZNGF01. The sequence continues at coordinate 7,793 of CAZNGF010000012.1, forward strand.
CCACTACAAGGGCGAGCGGCTCGAGGGCTTCAACGCGGTCATCCCGCGCATCGGGGCCTCGATCACGTTCTACGGCACGGCCGTCGTGCGCCAGTTCGAGATGATGGAGGTCTACTGCCTGAACGAGTCCGTGGCCATCAACCGCTCGCGCGACAAGCTACGTTCGCTACAGCTGCTGGCCCGCCGCGGCATCGGATTGCCCGTCACGGGCTTTGCGCACTCGACCAAGTACACCGACGACCTGATCAAGATGGTGGGCGGCGCGCCCCTGGTGGTCAAGCTGCTGGAGGGCACCCAGGGCATCGGCGTCGTCTTGACCGAGACGCGCAAGGCCGCCGAGAGCGTGATCGAGGCCTTCCGCGGCCTGGACACGCACATCCTGGTGCAGGAGTTCATCAAGGAGGCCGGCGGCTCGGACCTGCGCTGCCTCGTGATCGGCGACAAGGTCGTGGCCGCCATGAAGCGCCAGGGCAAGGAAGGCGACTTCCGCTCCAACCTACACCGCGGCGGGTCGGCCGCCTCGGTGCGCATCACGCCCGAGGAGCGCTCGACCGCGGTGCGCGCGGCCAAGATCATGGGGCTCAACGTGGCCGGCGTGGACATGCTGCGCTCCAACCACGGCCCCGTCGTGATCGAGGTCAACTCCTCGCCGGGCCTGCGCGGCATCGAGGCCGCCACCGACAAGGACATCGCCGGCCTCATCGTCGCCTTCGTCGAAAAGCACGCCAAGCACGGCAAGACCCGCACGCGGGGAAAGGGATGAGCGGGGGCGCGCCGACGCCGTCCCCTTGAGTCCGACCACGCCGCCGCCCATAATCGGGCCATGCATACCGGCAACCTGCCCTTGAGCGAGCGCGTCGACTTCCTGTCCTCGGTGTTCGCCGACCTGTCCGGCGACGTGCTGACCGAGCTGGCCGGCCAACTCATGCTGATCCGCTACAACGAGGGCGACCTGATCATCCAGGAGGGCGCGCCGTTTGCGGGCGTCTACATCGTCCACAGCGGGCTCGTGCGCATCGGCAAGTACTCCTCCTCGGACAAGCGGCGCACGCTGCGCTTCCTGGCGCCGGGGGAGTTCTTCGGGCTGGAGGCGTTTTTCATGAGCGAGCACCGGGCGCACATCCAGTTCGCCCGCGCGCTGCTGGACTCCGAGCTCGTGTTCTTCCCGCGCCACGAGTTCAAGGCGTGCGTGGAGCAACACCCCCGCTTGCTGGGCACGATCTGCCGCTGGTTCGCCCGCGAGGTGGCCATGCTGGAGTTCAAGCTCACGCGTCACTCCACCGAGGGGAGCCTGCACAACGTCGCGCTCGTGCTCTCGGCGCTGGTCAACAAGTACGGCAAGCCCGCGGACAAGGGCACGCTCATCGACCTCGACCTGCCGCGCAAGCTCATGGCCGAGATGCTGGGCATCTCCGAGGACACCCTCATGAACGCGCTCAAGAAGTTCAAGCAGCAAAACGTCGTCTCGATGGACAACGGCAGGATCGTCGTGCTCGAGCCCGACAAACTCGACAAGCTCGCCCTCACCAACGAGTTCTACCTCACCATCCTGGAGGAGACCTTCTAGCCAAGCGCCGAGGATACGGGCGCTTGAGGCCGAACTTCCCCCCTGATCGACGAGGCCGATTCCCTAACCGTGGCCCGCATTACGCGCTCAGCCCGCCCGCGTTTCCACGGGGGGACGGCTCGAAACTACCTCCCTCCGCGCCGTAATCATCGGAACGGCTTGCTGATGGCCGACGTCGCGGCCCCCTCGGACGAAGGGTACTGTCCCGACGGGGTGATCGAACTATGGCAGCGCCGAACGCGCCCACAGTGGAACGAGAACGCACCGCCGTCGAGCCCGACCCGTACGGATGGGCGTTGACCCAGTTGCACCAGGCGGTCGAGCGGCTCGGGCTGGACCCGGGCACCGCCGAGGTGCTGGCCCAGCCGGAACGCGTGTTGGAGGTGGCGCTCCCGGTGCGCATGGACGACGGGCGCGTCAAGGTGTTTACGGGCTACCGCGTGCAGCACAGCAGCGCGCGCGGGCCGTGCAAGGGCGGCATCCGCTACCACCCGGACGTCTCCCTCAGCGAGGTCAAGGCGCTGGCGGCCTGGATGAGCTGGAAGTGCGCCGTGGTCAACATCCCCTTCGGTGGGGCCAAGGGCGGCGTGCGCTGCGAGCCGTCGCTGCTGTCCGAGGGCGAGCTGGAGCGGCTCAGCCGGCGCTACGCCGTCATGCTGCTGCCCAACCTCGGCCCGCAAAAGGACATCCCCGCGCCGGACGTCAACACGGACTCCCGTATCATGGACTGGATCATGGACACCGTGACGGCCTTCACGGGGTCGTTCACCGACGAGGTCGTCACCGGCAAGTCGATCGAGCTGGGCGGCGCGCTGGGGCGGCACGAGGCCACCGGGCGCGGCGTCATGATCGTGACGCAGGAGGTGCTCAAGCGCCTGGGCCGAAGCAACGAAGCGCCCACGGTGGCCGTGCAGGGGTTCGGCAAGGTGGGGTCGGTCGCGGCCAAGCTGCTGCGCGAGCAGGGCTACCGCGTGGTGGCCGTCAGCGACGTGTCGGCCGGGCTCTACGACCCCGAGGGGCTGGACGTGGAGGAACTGCTGGCATATACGGCCGGCTCGCCCGGCCACCTGCTGCGCGGCTACGACGCGCCCGGCGTGAGCCCCCTGAGCAACGGGGACCTGCTGGAACTCGAGGTCGACGTGCTGATCCCGGCGGCGCTCGAGGGGCAGATCCACGCGGACAACGCCGGGCGCGTGCGGGCCGGGGTCGTGGTCGAGGGGGCCAACGGGCCGGTCACGCCCGAGGCCGATATGATCCTGGCCGAGCGGGGGACCCTGGTGGTCCCCGACATCCTGGCCAACGCCGGCGGCGTGGTGGTCTCCTACTTCGAGTGGGTGCAGGATCTGCAGTCGCTCTTCTGGGACCGCGAGGAGACCGACCGGCGCCTGGACGCGATCATGGGCCGCGCCGTCGAGGCCGTCTGGGCGCGCGCCGAGGCCGAGGGGGTCGGCCTGCGCACCGCGGCCCTCATGGTCGGCGTCGAGCGGGTCGTACAGGCCATCAAGCGCCGCGGCATCTTCCCCTAACGCTTCCAAACGAAAGGAGCACAACGTGCAAGTGAAGGTTACGACGGAAGGATGGGTCCAAACGAACGGGCACGCCGCGGACGACCCGTTTGCCGACCTCGCGGACGAAACCCGGTGGGAGCGCCTGTTCGCCGAGCTGTACGCGCGCCTGTCCGGTTGTGTGGGCGCGGACAACTGCCTGGTCGCGTTCTGGGACGGGGCCCGCGGCCTGCCGCTGCCGGCCGAGGCCTACGGCCCGCCCGCCGCGCGCGCCGTCACGCCCCCGCGCCCCGGCGAGCCGGGCCTGAGCCGCGCCGTGATCGAGCAGGGCCGGGCCGTGCCCGTCGAGGACGTCTACCGCTCGCCGCACGTCAACCGCGACCTGATGCTGTTTTACCCGACGCGCGCGCTGCTGGGCGTGCCGCTCGTCGCCGACGGGGCCCTGCTGGGCGCGGCCATCCTGGGGTTCAATCGAGCGCGCCGCTTCACGGGCGACGACTTGGCGCGGGCCGAGCGCTGCGGCGCGCGCGCCGGCCGGGCGCTGGCGCGCAACGGGCGGGTCCGCCAGGCGCTCGGGCTGGGAGCCGTGCCGGCCGGTTGTTAACCGGGCCGCTGCAGACACGCGAGCGCTTGCCAACGGGAAGGCGCGCTAAGGGCCCGTCGAGGTCGAGTTGGATCCTTGCAGCGGCCATTCAGCGCGCCCCGTTGGGGAACCGAACCCGTTCCGCCCCGCTGTAGACGTTGAAGCGGGTCGGGCCCACGAAGCCCAGCAGCGTCAGGTTGAACGCCCGCGCGGTCTGCACCGCCAGGCTGGACGGCGCGCCCACGGCGGCCACGGTGGGGATCCCGGCCATCAAGGCCTTTTGCACCAGCTCGAAGCCCGCACGGCCGCTCAGAAACAGGATCGACCCCGACAGCGGCAGCTTGTCCTGCAGGAATCCCCAGCCCACCGCCTTGTCCACGGCGTTGTGCCGGCCCACGTCCTCGCGCAGGCAAAGCAGCTCTCCGTCGGGAGCGAACAGCCCCGCGCCGTGCAGGCCGCCCGTGCGCTCGAACAGGGCCTGCCCGGCGCGCAGTCGATCGGGCAGGCGCTTGATCAGCGATTCGCTCACGACCGGGCCGGGCCCGAGGACCGGGCACCCCTGGATCTCCAGGGCCTCCAGCGAGGCCTTGCCGCACACGCCGCAGCTCGAGGTCGCGTAGAAGTTGCGCTGCAGCCGCGCGGGATCGAACGTGACGTCGGGGGCGAGCCGGACGTTGACGATGTTGTAGAGTTGCTCCTGCCCCTCCTCGGTGCAGTAGGCCAGCGAATCCAGGTCGCGCTGCGCCCGCAGCACCCCCTCGGCGAACAGGAAGCCGGCGGCCAGCTCGAAGTCCGCGCCCGGCGTGCGCATCGTGACCGAGACGCTTTGCGTCTCCAGCTTGCCGCCGCGCTCGTAGAGCAGGCGGAGCTCCAGCGGCTCCTCGGTGGCAACCCAATCGCGGCTGTGGCGCACGTCGATGCCGTTGAGATGGCTTACCTTAACGCGCGTCGCGCTGGCTGGCCGCCTGGCCGTGTGCTCGGACAATTTCGCTCCACCTTCCTGCTTGCGAGCGTAGCGGGCCGGAGGTGGTGACGCAAACCGTGTAGTCGGACGGGCACGTGCGAGCCCCTGCAAGGGCCACGGGCTTTCGCTCACTTCGCGCGCCAGCTCGACAAGGTTGTCCAAAATGTCGTACTGTCGGCGAATCGTGGCGAATGAGCCGACCAGATCGGCGTTATTGGAGTCACGGTTTTCGACCTCTTGCAGCACGACGTTGTCGTTGTGGTCGTAGGCAAAGCGCGTAACGTACTGGAGGAGAGCCTGCAGATCGCACGGCGCGGCGACCTCAAGCTGGTGGCCCTCTACGCGCTGGCCAACTTGGGCAACATCGCGCGGGAGCAGGGGGAGCTGGCCGCGAGTCGGACCTTGTTGCGCGAGGGACTAAGCCTGTATGGCTCGGTGCCCGAGAAGTTGATGGGCGCAAAATACGTGCTGGAGTTCGCGCTGCTGGAGATGGCCGAGGGCAACGACCCGCAAGTGGCGCTGCTGTTCGCTGCGGGAGAGACCCGGTTGGCGTCGATCGGCTATCGCATGCCGTCCACCGAGCGCGCCCAGTACGACCGGAAGCAGGCGGCCCTGCGGATGCGCATGGCGCCGACGGACTTCGAGGCCAGCTGGGCCCGCGGCCGTGCCCTCACGCTACCCGAGGCCGTGGCCTGCACCCTCAGGCAGCGCGAGGACGAGATCCCCGCGTGAGTTCGCGTTCGCGGACTGCAAGCCCCGTTACCCCGAGCAGGCGGGCGGGTCGGTGGGGCGGTAGCCGAAATCGATGCCCGGTTCGACCGCGCCCCAGGGCATCTCGAAGCCCTGCACCGCGATGAAGCGCATCCAGTGGCCCGCTTCGCCGGGCCGCCCGCCCGCCGCGGTGGCCTCGCTGGGGGCTTCGGCGGCGCGGAAGTGGACGTAGCCCTGCTCGCGCAGCGCCCGTGTGCGCTCGTCGTCGCAGAAGACGCCGGGCTCCATCGTCCCGATGTAGCGCAGCGAGCCGTCGCCCTCGGCACTGGAATCGAACTGCAGGAACAGCCCCGAACCGTCCCCGAACACGCGGAAGGCCGTGGCCGGCGGCACGGGCGTGAAAGGTGATTCCGAGTTGAAAAACGAGAGCAGCCGCTCGGCCATCCCCGCGTTCTCGCGCGCGCTTTCGAGCTGCGAGCTCAGGTCCGTGTTCTCCCCGCGCAGGACCGAAACCTGGCTCTTGAGCGTGTCGAGCTCGCCCCGGAGGTCTTCGACCTGGGCGCTGAGCTCCTCGTTTTGGGTTTGCAGCGCGTCGCGCGTCTCCGTGAGCTCGGCGAGCTGGGCCGTGCGCTGTGCGCTCTCGGTTTCGAGCCGCGTGTTCTGGTCCTGCAGGCGCTGGTAGGTCTCCCGCGCCACGCCCGAGGGCTTGAGCAGGTAACCGGCCAGCCCGCCCACCAGCAGCAGGGCGATTGCCCCGACGATCATCCAGCGTTGTTGCATAAGTCCCCCTTTTGCGTCGGCCCGATTATAGGAAACGGGGCGGAAACGGGCTATGGGGCGGACGGGACCGCTCCCGCCTTCGGCGCGACGCCACGACCGCACGGGCCAAGTTCGCACCCGAGGGCGCGGCTTAAGCCTCGTCCCTTAAGCTCCAGCTCAAACCTCGTTGCACGCCAGCACGATCTTGCCGCGCACGGCGGCCTGACCCAGCAGCTCGTGGGCGCGCTGAGCCTGCGCCAGCGGCAGGCGTTCGGCCACCACGGGGGCGATTCCTCCCTCGCGCAACAGGCCGATGAGCTTGGTTAGGTCGTCCTTGTAGGCGCCCAGGTTCTGGGCCTTGTGCTTGGTGATCGAGTAGAAGCCGGCCTTCTTGCCGTCGGGGATGAATTGGGTCGCCCCCAGCAGCCCGAAGCTAAGCGGCGCGACCAGTGGGTGGGCCTTGCGCCCCCCCTTGGTGGCGGCCGAGACGCCGTAGGCCACCAGCCGGCCGCCGCGGCGCAGCGCCTTGTACGAGCGCCAGAAGTGCTTGCCCCCGATGGGGTCGAAGGCGGCCGCCGCGCCGCCCTCGGTCTCGGCCTTGACGCGGCTGACGAAGTCCTCGCTTTGGTAGTCGATCGGGACCGCGCCCGCCGCTTGGACCAGGGCGTGCTTGCCCTTGGAGGCCGTCCCAAACACCTGCAGCTCGTGCAACCGGCCAAGCTGGAGCAGCGCCGTGCCCACCCCGCCGGCCGCCCCGTGCACCAGCACGGGGTCGCGCCGCGCGACCCGCGCGACGCGGTGCAGCATCTGATACGCCGTCACGTAGTTGAGCACGAGCGCGTTGACCGCAGCGGGGTCGAGGTCGTCGGGGACGTTTACAAGCTCGTTTTCGGGCAGGCAGATCGTCTCGGCGTAGCCCCCCACCACGGTGAGCGCGGCCACGCGCTCTCCCGGCGCGACCTCGTAGACGTTCGATCCGACCGCGTCCACGACGCCCACGAGGTCGTAGCCGGGCGTCACGGGCGGCTTGGGGACACCGGGATAGAGCCCTTCACGCACCAGCACATCGGCGAAGGCTACGCCGCTGGTCAGGACTTTAACCCGCACCTCACCGTCACCGGGCTCGGGAACGGGCTCTTCGATCACCTGCAGCACCTCGGGACCGCCGTGGCGGGGAATCACCACGCGCTTGTGGTTCATCGAAATCACACCTTGGGTTGGGGTCAACGCATTATAGAGCGCTTGCCTTCGCGATGTGAGCGGCGTTTTTTCGGCTCAATGGCTGCGCGGCCGACCAAAACGCTTACAATGACTTGATGCGCATCACCGGCGGCCACTTGAGCGGACGGACGCTGATCGCCCCGAAGACGCGGGAGATCCGCCCCATGCGCGACGCCGTGCGGCTCTCGCTCTTCAACATCCTGAGCGAGGTCGTGCCGGACAGCCGCTTTCTCGATCTGTTCGCCGGCACGGGGGGCGTCGGGATCGAGGCGCTCAGCCGCGGGGCGTCCCAAGCCACCTTCGTCGACGACCTGCCCGAGGCGCTGGACTTGATCCGCCAGAACCTGGCCGCGCTCGGGGTGAGCGAGCGCGCCGAGGTGCTGGGCGAGGACGTCTTCTACGCGCTGGGGCACCTGACGGGGTACGACCTCGTCTTCGTCGGTCCGCCCTACGGCAAGGACTTGGAGGACAAGACGCTCAAGAAGCTGGCCGGGTCTAACTGCCTGACCGAAGGCGCGATCGTTGTGACCGAGCTGTTCCAAAAGGACCGCGTCGAGGCGCGTTACGGGAAACTGGTCCAGATCGACGCGCGGCGCTACGGGGACAACCGATTGGTGTTTTTTCGCGTGGAATAGGGTTTTCATCCCCTCTTTTCCGCGTCCTCCCCTTCCGCCTGGTCCAGCTTGAGCGCCGCCGAGTTGATGCAGTAGCGCAGCCCCGTGGGCTCGGGGCCGTCCTCGAACACGTGGCCCAGGTGGGCTTCGCACCGGGCGCAGGTCACCTCGGTGCGCCGCATCCCCAGGCTGTGGTCGGCCGAGCTGGCCACGTTACCTTCGTCCTTGGGCGCGTAGAAGCTGGGCCAGCCCGAGCCGGAGTCGTATTTCGTCTCGGAGTCGAACAGCTCGGCGCCGCAGCAGGTGCAGCGGTAGGTGCCCCGATCCTTGCTGTGGACGTACTCACCGCTGAAGGGCGGCTCGGTGCCCTTCTGGCGCGTGATGCGGTACTGCTCCTCCGTTAGCTGCTCGCGCCACTGCGCGTCCGTCTTGTTCGCTTTCTGGCTCATGGGGAACCTCCTTCGAGAAAAGCCTGTTTCTCTCCGTAGGGGCAGGCCCCTGTCCTCCCTGGGGTACCCACGAAGATACCCTTGTGCCCTCAGCTAAGGGGCGCCAACGGGCGCTTCGGTCCCCATTCTATCCCGCACCGCGGGCAGCACAAAGTCGTAGACCCGATCGTGCGGCGAGCGCGTGGCGGAGTTTGACGGGCTCAACGCCCCCGCAGCGACCTGAACGAGACGTAGCGCGGGACGCGGGCGCAGTAGTCGCGATACGCCCGCCCGTACGTCTCAAGCAAGAAGCGCTCCTCCATGCGGATCTGGAGGTGCAGGAACGCGACGATGACCGCCGCGCAGAACAGCAGCGCGAACGTCCCGTTGAGCAGGAAGGTTCCGACGATGTAGAGGTCGAAGAAGAGGTAGATCGGGTTGCGCGTGTGCCGGAATATCCCTTCGGTCACCAGCCCGGCCGGGGCCCGCTCGTCGATCCCGACGCGCCAAGCATCGCCGAACGAACGCTGTGCCCAGACCAAAATGGCCAGCCCCACGACGGCCAGTGCCGCGCCCAGCCAGCGCGCCCAGAGCGCGTCCAGCACGACAAAGCGCCAGGGGCCAAAGGCACCGCCCCCCCACGGGGTCGTGTGCGCCAGCACCTCCAGCACCCACACCACCAGCCCGCCGACGAAGATCGCCTCCACGGAGCGCAACCCCGCCCGCTTGTCGCGCAGCAGCGTAAACGGGTTGACGCGCCGCACGAGCAGCATGTAGAGCGACTTCCCTCCCGGCACGCTCAAAAACACACCCAGCGCCACCCACTGAAACACGTCGAAATCGTCCATGGATTTTCCGCAGTATAGACTCTGCGGTCCCGTGTAGGGTAGAGAAACGGCATGGCGCTGTCCAGCCCGCAAGCGGCCCGCTCCCCTGGGATCGCACGTCGGAACGCTTCTTGACACCGAGCCCGATGCGCGTTAACATGAACTCCACACCCCACCCCCGGTGGGGTAAAGGAGGCCGATATGAAAACCACACTGAACGTCAAGGGCATGAGCTGTCAGCACTGTGTTAAGCACGTCACCCAGGCGCTGGAGGGCGTGCCGGGCGTGCAGCGCGCCCAGGTGTCGCTGGAGGCGGCGCGCGCCGTGGTGGACCACGACGGTCAGACGAACGTTTCGGGCCTGAGCGCGGCCGTGGCCGAGGCGGGCTACGAGGCCGAGGAAGCCGAGGACGAGCCGCCCGCGTCCAACGGGCAGGACCCGCCGCGCAAGCCGCAGCACAACGAAGCGACCGAGGACGCCGAGGCCTGCCCGACGCCCGCCCCCGCATCGGACCAGCGAACGGAACGCGTCGAGCTCCCGATCCGGGGCATGACCTGTGCCTCGTGCGTCTCGCACGTCGAGCGGGCGCTCAAACAGGTGCCCGGCGTCTTGGAGGCCAGCGTCAACCTGGCCACCGAACGGGCGACGGTGCGCGCGCTCGACGGGGCGACCGCCGCTGAACTGAAGGCCGCCGTGCGCGGCGCCGGCTACGAGGTGCCCGAGCTGGAAGCAGGGGACGACGACGACCCGCTGGAGCGCGACGCGCGCCGGAAGCGGGCCGAGTACCGCGAGCTGCAGCGCAAGACGCTGTTCGGCGCGGCCTTCACGCTGCCCATCTTCGTCCTGATGTACTGGCACGAGCTGGGCCTGGGGGGGCTGGCGCCGTTGTCCATGGGGACGAGCTTCTTCCTGCAGATGCTGCTGGCGCTGCCGGTGCAGGTCTGGGCCGGCGGGCAGTTCTACCGCAACGCCTGGCTGGCGGCCAAGCACAAGACGACCGACATGAACACGCTCATCGCCGTGGGCACCTCGGCGGCGTTTGGCTACAGCCTGGCGGCCACCTTCTTCCCCGGCGCGTTCCGGGCGCAGGGACTCGAACTGGCGGTCTACTACGACACCGCCGCCGCCATCATCACGCTCATCCTGCTGGGCCGCACGCTGGAGGCGCGCGCCAAGGGCCAGACCTCGCAAGCCATCAAGAAGCTCATGGGCCTGCAGCCCAAGACCGCGCGCGTCAAGCGCGACGGCCAAGAGATCGACATCCCGCTGGCCCAGGTTCAGGTCGGTGACCTCGTGGTCGTGCGCCCGGGCGAGAAGATCCCGGTGGACGGGACGGTGGCCGCGGGGCACTCCTCGGTGGACGAATCCATGGTCACGGGCGAGCCGATTCCGGTGGAGAAGTCCGAGGGCGCGGCGGTCATCGGCGGAACGTTCAACAAGACGGGCTCGTTTAGCTTCGAGGCCACCAAGGTCGGCAAGCAAACCGCGCTGGCCCAGATCATCCAGTTGGTCGAGCAGGCGCAGGGATCCAAGCCGCCGATCGCGCGCCTGGCCGACCGCGTGGCCAGCGTGTTCGTGCCTGCGGTCATCGCAATCGCACTCCTGACCTTTGCGCTCTGGTGGGCTCTCGGCCCCGAGCCCGCCTTGACCTATGCGATCCTGAATGCCGTGGCCGTGCTGATCATCGCCTGCCCCTGCGCGCTGGGCTTGGCCACGCCCACCTCGATCATGGTGGGCACGGGCGCGGGTGCGGCCCAGGGCGTGTTGATCCGCGACGCCAAGGCGCTCGAGATCACGCACAAAATTGACGCAATCGTGCTGGACAAGACCGGCACGATCACGCGCGGCCGGCCCGAGTTGACCGACATACTGGCGTTTGACGGGACGGACGAGGACGCGCTGCTGCGGCTGGCGGCCTCGGCCGAACGCGGCTCGGAGCACCCGCTGGGCGAGGCGGTCGTGGGCGCGGCGCAGGCGCGGAATCTGGAACTGGCCGAAGCAACCGATTTCGACTCGGTCCCCGGCCACGGCCTGCAGGCCACGGTGGACGGCAAGGCCCTCTTGCTCGGCAACGCCAAACTGCTGCGCGAGCGAGGTGTGGGCCTGCAGGCGCTCGACGGCAGGCTGGATGCCTTCGCCGACCAGGGCAAGACCCCGATGCTGGTCGCGGTCGACGGGACGCTGGCCGGCGTCCTGGCCGTGGCCGACACGGTCAAGCCCGGCTCGGCCGCAGCCATCGGAGCGCTGCGGGAGCGCGGCCTGGAGGTCGTCATGCTCACCGGGGACAACCGGCGCACGGCGGAAGCCATCGCACGTGAGGTGGGCGTGGACCGCGTGGTGGCCGAGGTGCTGCCGGCCGACAAAGCCGAGGCGGTCAAGCAACTCCAGGCCGAAGGCAAGCGCGTGGCCATGGTGGGCGACGGCGTCAACGACGCGCCCGCGCTGGCGCAGGCCGACGTCGGGATCGCCATCGGCACGGGCACGGACGTGGCCATGGAGGCCGCAGACATCACACTCATGCGCGGCGAGCTGGGCGGCGTGGTCACGGCCATCGACCTGAGCGGCGCCACCATCCGCAACATCAAGCAGAACCTGTTCTGGGCCTTTGCCTACAACACCGTGCTCATCCCCGTGGCGGCCGGCGTGCTGTATCCGTTCTTCGGCCTGCTGTTGAGCCCGATCTTCGCCGCCGCGGCCATGGGCCTGTCGTCGGTGACCGTGGTCAGCAACGCCCTGCGGCTCAAGCGGTTCCGGGTGAGCGCCGCTTGATCGTTGCCTTGGCTTCTGCAGGGGCGCACGGCCGTGCGCCCCTGCGCGCAAGCGACGCGCGCTTGATGGGCCCAGTATAGCGCTCCGCCTCCGTGCATCGTGCGTCGGGGCGCGCTTGACCGTTTCCCAAACCCGTTGTACACTCCGAACATGTTTCTGTCGGGATGAATGCGACAAAACCCATACATGAACGCAAAAAACGCCAATTCAGCTGCACCGGATAAAGGAGTTTGAGCGATGCCTTCCCTGCTTCCCCGCTCCACCATCGCCAAGAAGCTCGTCAACGGCGTCACGGGCCTGTTGCTCTTCCTGTTCATCATCTTCCACCTGTCGGCCAACCTGCTGCTGCTGGCCAACGACCCCGACCTGTTCAACAGTTGGGTGCACTTCCTGCGGGGCTTCGGTCCGCTGGTGGACGCGGCCGAGATCGGGCTCGGCTTGGTTTTCCTCTACCACGCCATCGCCGGCCTGATGGTGTACTTCGGCAAGCGCGCGGCGCGCAAGCAGCGCTACGCCGCCGCCGGCTCGGCCGGGAAGCCCAGCAAGAAGACGCTCGCCTCGCGCACGATGGCCGTGACCGGGATCGTGCTGCTGGCCTTTTTGGTCTGGCACGTGGCCAGTTTTCGCTTCGGCCCCGGCGAGGCGCAGGGGTACGTGACCACGCTGCCGGACGGCGAGGAGGTCCACGACCTCTACCGGGTCGTGGTCGAGGCCTTCAGCAACCTCTGGGTCGTGGGCGCCTACGTGGCCGTGATGCTGCTGCTGGGCTTTCACCTGCGCCACGGCTTCTGGAGCATGTTCCAGACGCTGGGGGCCTACCACCCGCGCTGGACCGCGCTCTTCTATAGCCTCGGCATCGCCGTCGGGCTGGTCTTTGCGGTCGGGTTCCTGATCATCCCGATCTGGGTCTACGTGAGCTACGCTTAGGGGGGCACATGGCCACAGCCGTTCGAGACGAGACGAATACGAAGCTGAACGCAAACGTTCCCGCCGGCCCGCTCGGGGAGAAGTGGACGCGCCACAAGAACGAGATCAAGGTCGTCAGCCCCAACAACAAGCGCAAGCACAGCATCATCGTGGTGGGCACGGGGCTGGCCGGCGCGGCCGCGGCCGCCTCATTGGCCGAGCTGGGCTACAACGTCCAGAACCTCTGCATCCAGGACTCCCCGCGCCGGGCGCACTCGATCGCGGCGCAGGGCGGGATCAACGCGGCCAAGAACTATCAAAACGACAACGACAGCGTCTGGCGCCTGTTTTACGACACCATCAAGGGCGGCGACTACCGCTCGCGCGAGGCCAACGTGCACCGGCTGGCCGAGCTCAGCACGGCCATCATCGACCAGTGCGTGGCCCAGGGCGTGCCGTTCGCGCGCGAGTACGGGGGGCTGCTGGCCAACCGCTCCTTCGGCGGCGCGCAGGTGTCGCGCACGTTCTACGCCCGCGGCCAGACCGGACAGCAGCTCCTGCTGGGCGCCTACAGCTCGCTGCTGCGTCAAGTCGAGGCCGGGCGCGTGGCGCTCTTTCCGCGCCGCGAGATGCTCGATCTGGTCGTGGTCAACGGCCAGGCGCGCGGCATCATTTGCCGCAATCTCGTCACCGGCGAGCTCGAGCGCTACGCGGCCGACGCCGTGTTGCTTTGCACGGGCGGCTACGGCAACGCCTACTTCCTGTCGACCAACGCCAAGAACGCCAACGTCACGGCGGCCTGGCGCTGCTTCAAGCGCGGGGCCTGGTTTGCCAACCCGTGCTTCACCCAGATCCACCCCACCTGCATCCCGGTGCACGGGGACTATCAATCCAAGCTCACGCTCATGAGCGAGTCGCTGCGCAACGACGGGCGCGTCTGGGTCCCCAAGGGAAAGGGCGACGCGCGCTCGCCGCAAGACATCCCGGAGGACGAGCGCGACTACTACCTGGAGCGCAAGTACCCGAGCTTCGGCAACCTCGTGCCCAGGGACGTGGCCTCGCGCAACGCCAAGGAGGTGTGTGACGAGGGCCGCGGCGTGGGCGAGACCGGGCGCGCGGTGTATTTGGACTTCGCCGACGCCATCCGCGACAAGGGGCGCGCGGCCATCGAGGACAAGTACGGCAACCTGTTCGAGATGTACGAGCGCATCACGGACGAAAACCCCTACGAGCGGCCCATGCGCATCTACCCGGCGGTGCACTACACCATGGGCGGCACCTGGGTGGACTACAACCTGATGAGCACGATCCCCGGCTTGTTCGTGCTGGGCGAGGCCAACTTCTCGGACCACGGGGCCAACCGCCTAGGCGCCAGCGCCCTGATGCAGGGGCTGGCCGACGGCTACTTCGTGATCCCCTACACGCTGGGCCACTACCTGGCCGGGACCACGCTGCCCCAGGTCGACACTGCGCACGGGGACTTCGACGAGATCGAGTCGTCCGTGCGGCGGCGCCTGGACACGCTGCTCTCGATCAAGGGAAACAAGACCGTGCTCGAGTTCCACCGCGAGCTGGGCCTGTTGCTCTGGGACCACGTCGGGATGTCGCGCACCAAGGAGGGGCTCCAGAAGGTTCACAAGCAGATTGAGGACCTCGAGGAGGAGTACTGGCAGAACCTCGCGCTGCCGGGCCGCGCCGACACGCTCAACAAAAACCTCGAAATGGCCGGCCGCGTGGCCGACTACTTCGAGCTCGGCAAGCTGATGAGCCGGGACGCCCTCGACCGGGAGGAATCCTGCGGCGGCCACTTCCGCGAGGAGTACCAGACCCCCGAGGGCGAGGCCCTGCGCAACGACGAGGAATACAGCTACGTTTCCGTCTGGGAACACACGGGCGCCAAGGGTGAACCACGCCTGCACAAGGAACAGTTGGAGTTCGAGTTCGTGACGCCGACGCAGCGGAGCTATAAGTAGGCGCTCCGTGAACAACTTCTATCGCACACCCCCCCTTCTCCCCTGGCGGGAGAAGGCTGGGATGAGGGGGAGACGTTTATGACCAGAGCACGTGTGCCCGGCTTTCACCCTCACCCTAGCCCTCTCCCGTCGAGGGAGAGGGGACGAACTGTTTTGAGGGATTTTAACTTCTTTCTCCATTCTCCCCGTCCGAGGAGTGATCGCGCATGAGCAGCAACACGATGACCCTGTACCTGAAGATCTGGCGCCAACCCGACGCTGACTCCGAGGGCAGGCTGGTCGACTACACGGTTTCTGACGTCTCGCCCGACATGTCGTTTCTGGAGATGCTCGACGTGCTCAACGAGGAGCTGACCAAGAAGGGCGAGGAACCGATCGAGTTCGACAGCGACTGCCGCGAGGGGATCTGCGGCACGTGCGGCATGGTGATCGACGGCGTGGCGCACGGCCCCTGGCGCCGCACGACGGTGTGCCAGCTCCACATGCGCGCCTTCAACGACGGCGACACGATCACGATCGAGCCCTTCCGCGCCGAGGCGTTCCCGGTCGTGAAGGACCTCGTCGTGGACCGCTCGGCCTTCGACCGGATTCTGATGGCCGGCGGCTACATCTCGATCAACACCGGCAGCGCGCCCGAGGCCAACAGCCTGCCCATTTCCAAGGCAATGGCCGACGAGGCCTTCGACGCCGCGGCCTGCATCGGTTGCGGGGCGTGTGTGGCGGCCTGCCCCAACGCCTCGGCCTCGCTGTTCGTGAGCGCCAAGATCTCCCAGTTCGCGCTCTTGCCCCAGGGCCAGCCCGAGCGCAAGGCGCGCGCGCTCAGCATGGTGGCCAAGATGGACCAGGAGGGCTTTGGCAACTGCTCCAACCACGGCGAGTGCGAGGCCGTCTGCCCCAAGGGCATTTCCATCAAGCACATCGCCCGCATGCGCCGCGAGTACTTTAAAGCGGTGGTCTCGAAGTAGGCGCGGGCAATAGAAACCGCCGATTCACCGCACGAAATCCCGCACGTGAGGAAACTCCATGGGAGTCGCGACTATTTTCGGATCGCCGTTGGGGACCATCGCCTGGGGATCAAGCTTGAAGGGGAACGTGTTCTTATGGCCCGCTGCCTGTCTCGGAAGGATATCTACAAGCGCTTCCCCTAGGCCACGATGTTTTTTCTGTGTAGGGGTCCCATTCATGGGACCCGGAATACACGCCCGGTTCTTCACCAGAGTGGCGTCGTGGGCGGCAAAGGCGTGTGGCTGCGGGCGCGATCAATCGCGCCCCTACACCCAAGAACCTCTGTGGTTGAGTACTAGGCCTTTCAAGTCGCACGGCGCCCCCTACCTCTTCGCAGCGGGCAAGCGGGTCTTTACACTCACCGTCTCACAGGAGGGATACCGTGACCGATAACCTGAAAAGCCTGATGGAATTCGCCGCCGAAACCGCCTACCTCGCCGGCCGGCTCACGCTGGGCTACTTTCAAACGGACCTGCACCCGGACTTCAAGGCCGACGACACGCCCGTGACCGCCGCCGACCGCAAGGCCGAGGAGTTGATCCGGGCGCGCATCGAAAAACACTTCCCCGAGCACGCGATCCTGGGCGAGGAGTTCGGGGGCCAGGGCGCCGAGGACGCGCGCTTGCGCTGGTATCTCGACCCGATCGACGGGACCAAGGCGTTCGTGCGCGGCGTGCCGCTGTACGCCGTGCTGCTGGGTCTGGAGATCGACGGGACCGTCGAGGTGGGCGCGGCCTACTACCCCGGCGTGGACGAGCTGCTGTGCGCGGCCTCGGGCGAGGGCTGCTGGTGGAACGGCCGGCGCGCGCGCGTTTCAAAAATCGACGACCTGAGCCGCGCGGTCGTGACCTGCACCGACCCGGCCGCCTTCGAGGCGTTCGGCCGCAAGGACGAATGGGAGCGGCTCTCCAAGGCCACCTACCACCGCGCGGGCTGGAGTGATGCCTACGGCTACCTGCTGGTGGCCACGGGGCGCGTCGAGGTCGCGCTGGACCCGATCATGAACGACTGGGACTGCGGCCCCTTCCCGCCCATTTTGCAGGAGGCCGGCGGCTACTTCGGCGACTGGTCCGGGACCGTCACCATCCACGGCAAGGAAGCGCTCGGGACGACGCGGGCGCTGCTGCCCGAGGTGCTGGCGCTGATTCGCGGGGCGTAGCGGGTTCCCCCTTTTGCCAAACGGAAGTATGGACTTCGCAAAGCAATCCAATTGCTCAACGTCATTCCGGACACGCGTAGCGTGATCCGGAATCTAGAAAGGTTTGTTACCTGTTCTGGGTTCCCGCTTGCGCGGGCACGACGAGCGTAGACGAGTCGTGCTTCTCCGTGCTTTCTCAAAGGCATAATTCCGTTGGGTAAGGGGGAAGATCCTAAAGGCCGCGCAGGAACCGAATCAGATGGTCGAGTTCCGTCTCCGAAAGCTGCGAGGGGACCCCATGCGCGTCATCGGGGTTCTTGCTCGTGCTCGCCCGACGGCCAGCACATCGCCGTGGGGGCGTTCGACTACGAACAGGGGACGCCGGCCGTGCGGCTCTGGGACGTGAACACGGGCCGGCAGGAGGTCGAGCTCTTCGGCCTGGGCCGGGCCACCGAGCACGTGGCCTACGGGGGCGCGGGGGCCTCCGTCGCCGCCGCCAGCAACTCCCTCTCGGACGGCACGCTCAACCACCTGCTGCTGTGGCGGGTGCGCTGAGCCACTCCGCCGCAGCGGGTTGACCTTGAGCCTCGCATGACGTATCATTTCTTTAGAATTATACGTCAAACGGAGGCCCATCGTGCCCACCAAGCTCACCCTGCGGCTGGACGAGGCGCTCATCGAGCACGCCAAGCGGATCGCCCGCCAGCGGGGAAAGTCCGTCTCCCAGATGGTGGCGGAGTACTTCGCGGTCCTGGGCGAGTTGCCCGAGAGCGGGGAGGCGTGCGCGCCGGTGACGCACGCGCTGCGCGGCGCGCTCAAGGGCGCCGGCGTGAGCGAGGTGGACTATCGTCGTCATCTGCGCGAGAAACACCTGTGAAGGTTTTGTTCGACACCAACGTCGTCCTGGATCTGCTGTTGGAACGCGAGCCGTTCGCCGAGCCTGCGGCGAGGCTGTTTTCCAGGGTAGAAACCGGGCGTCTGGAAGGGTATCTTGGGGCCACCTCGGTCACGACGCTGCACTCCCTGATCGGCCAAGCGGCTGATCAGGGCAAGGCACGAGATCACGTGGCCCAGCTCTTGAAGCTGTTTCAGGTGGCCTCCGTGGACCGACCGGTGATCGAAGCGGCTTTGCGATCGAAGCTGGCGGACTTTGAGGACGCCGTGCTCCACGAGGCCGCCGCACACGCGGGATTGCAAGGCATCGTGACGCGCAACGCAAAGGACTTCAAAGCGGCGGCGCTGTCGATTTACACGCCGGAAGATCTGTTGGAACTGCTCTACGCCCAAGACCGATAAGGCGGTGATACCGTGCTCAAGCTCTACAACACCATGACGCGCTCCGTTGACCCGTTCGCGCCGCTCGACCCGCCGCGCGTGGGGCTCTACACCTGCGGCCCCACGGTCTACGACTGGCAGCACATCGGGAATTTGCGCACCTACGTGTTCGAGGACGTGCTCAAGCGGGCGCTGCAAGCCGAGGGATACGAGGTCAAGCACGTCATGAACGTGACCGACGTGGGCCACCTCGTCTCGGACGCCGACGAGGGCGAGGACAAGATGGAAGTGGGCGCCAGGCGCGAGGGCAAGTCGGCCTGGGAGCTCGCCGACTACTACTGGGGCGAGTTCCGCCGCCACCTGAGCGACCTCAACGTGCTGGAGCCCGACATCTGGTGCAAGGCCACCGACCACATTCAAGCGCAGATCGACCAGGTCAGGGCGCTGGAGGAGCGGGGCTTGACGTACACGATTGACGACGGGGTATACTTCGACACCGCCCAGCTGGACGACTACGGCAAGCTGGCGCGCCTGGACCGTGAAGAGCTCAAGGCCGGCGCGCGCGTCGAGCTGGTCGAGGGCAAGCGCAACATCACGGACTTCGCGCTCTGGAAGTTCTCGCCCAAGGACCAGCAGCGCCAGATGGAGTGGGACTCGCCCTGGGGCGTGGGCTTTCCGGGCTGGCACATCGAGTGCTCGGCGATGGCCTGCCACTACCTGGGCGCGCAGTTCGACATCCACTGCGGCGGGGTGGACCACATCAAGGTGCACCACACCAACGAGATCGCCCAGGCCGAAGGGGCCACGGGCAAGAAACCCTGGGTGCGCTGGTGGATGCACGGCGAGTTCCTCGTGCTGGAGTCCGACAAGATGTCCAAGTCCAAGGGCAACTTCATCACGCTGGACACGCTGTCCGAGGACGGGATCGATCCGTTGGCCTACCGCTACTTCTGCCTGAACGCGCACTACCGCAAGCAGCTCACCTTCAGCCGGGACGCGCTCTCAAGCGCGGCCCGGGGCTTTGCGCGCTTCAAGCACGCGGCCATCGGCCTGCGGGAGGGGGCCGGCGGTGAAGCGGGCCAACCGCTCGAGGAATTCACGACGCCGTTTTTCGAGGCGGTCGCCGACGACCTCAACATGCCGCAGGCCATGGCAGCCGCCTGGTCCTTGTTGCGCGCGTCGAATGCGCCCGCGGCGGACCGCTACGCCACGCTGCTGGCGATGGACCGCGTGCTGGGCTTCGAGGTGGCCCAGCTGCAGGCCGAGGAGACCGAGGTCCCCGAGGAGATCCAGGCGCTCATCGCGCAGCGCGACGAGGCCCGCAAAAAGCGGGACTTCGCTGAAGCCGACCGTCTGCGCGACGAGATCCAAGCGCGCGGCTACGTGCTCGAGGACAGCGCCCAGGGGACGAAGGCCAAGAGCCGATAGGCCAGGGGGCTTCTGTGGCGATCCACGCCGACTCGATCTTTACCAACGGGCGCGTGCTCACGCTGGCGGACGCGCCGGCGCGCGCGCAAGCGCTGGCGGTTCGAAGCGGGCGCATCGTCTCCGTCGGGGCGAACGAGGACGCCCGCGCGCTGGCCGGAGAAGGCACGCGCGAGGTCGACTTGGCGGGCAGGGCGCTGCTGCCCGGCTTCGTCGACGCGCACACCCACCTGCTCCGAACGGGCATGGAGCGCACGTTCTACCTGGACCTCAACGGGGCGCGCTCGGCCGACGAGGTGTTCCAGCGGGTCGAGGCCGCCGCGAGAGAACGCGAACCCGGCGCGTGGGTGGTGGGCCGCGGCTGGGACGAGAGCGGCTGGCACGACGGGCGCTATCCGACCAAGGCCGCGCTGGACCGGGTCGCCCCGCGGCACCCGGTCGCGCTCATCCGCGTGTGCGGCCACATCCTGAGCGCGAACTCGCAGGCGCTCGACCGCGTCCCGCTCCCCGCCGACCCGCACACGGTCGATTTCGCCCACGGCTGGCTGCGCGAGGAGGCGGCCTGGGCCTTGCTGGACCACATCGAGCCCGCGCTCGACGAGCGCGTTCAGGCGCTGGCGGCCGGGATAACATACGCCCACGCCTGCGGTATTACCTCGATCCACGAGATCGCGGACCTGGCCGCGATCCAGGCCTACAGCCGGCTGAAGCGGTCAGGGAGGCTGACCCTGCGCGTGCGGCTCAACGTGCGCCACGCGCTGCTGGACCATTTGATCGCGACGGGCCTGGCCGGCGAGTTCGGCGACGGCCTCCTGCGCCTGGGCGCCCTGAAGCTGTTCGCCGACGGCTCGATCGGCGCGCGCAACGCGGCGCTGAAACAGCCGTATGCCGACGCGCCCGAGACCAGCGGCCAGCTCAACCACGCGCCCGAAGAGCTGCTGCGCTGGCTGAAGAAGGGCCACGAGGCCGGCTTCCAGCTCATGACCCACGCCATCGGCGACCGCGCGATTTCTACCGTGCTGGAGGCGTATGAAGCCGTCGGCGTCCAGCCGGGCGACCGCGCGCGGGTCGAGCACCTGGAGCTGCCGGACGAAGCCGACCTGGAGAAAATGAGCCGCCTGGGCGTGGTCGCCTCGATGCAGCCCAACTTCGTGCAATGGAGCGGCCCCGGGCAGATGTACGAAGCGCGCCTGGGCAAGGCGCGCGAGGCGCGCATCGACCCGCACCGAGTCGTGCTCGACGCGGGCGTGCCGCTGGCGTTCAGCTCGGACAGCATGCCGGTCGGCCCGCTCTACGGCATGCACTTGGCCGTCAACGCGCCGCACGACGCGCAACGCGTCACGGTCGAGCAGGCCCTGCACGCCTACACCCTGGGCGGCGCCTACGCCGGCTTCAGCGAGGCCGAGCTCGGCAGCCTCGCGCCCGGCAAGCGCGCGGACTTGGTCGTGCTCGACCGCGACCCGTTGGCGCATCCGGACGCGCTCGACCGGCTCGAGGTCGCGCAGGTCTACGTCGGCGGGGAGCGCGTGGTCTAGTCCTGGCCTGCTGTGCAGGCCAGGCCCGCAGAGCGGGCCCTAACTACGGACTATCCCCCCTCGATCGGGTGCACCAGCGCCAGCGTGGCGCCGTCGGGGACGGGGGTGTCCAGGCCTTGGAGCGAATGCAGGTTCCGACCGTCCAGCAGCGCGACCAGGTGGTCCGGCAGGCAGCCCTCGGCGTCGAAGAGCGACGCGCGCAGCGCGGGATGGCGCCGGCAGAGTGCCGCCAGCACCTCGCGGGCGGGGACGGGCGCGGCGAGCTCGAGCTCGACCGCGCGCGCGACGTGCCGCAGCGGGCCGTGGAGCTTGACCCGAATCACGGCGCGTCCGCCTCCGGCTGATACGGCTTCAGATCGAGCAGTGGGGAGCCGTCGAGTGCGTCCAGGCCGCGCACGGTGAGCGTGTTCCCCTCGAGCTTCAGCAGCTCGACCACGCACACGTTGATCGGGTTGGGGCGCTCCGGCGAGCGCGTGTCGAAGATCCCACGGCCCGGGAAGCGGTTCGACAGCAGCACGTCGCGCTTGCTGCGGTTCGCCCAGTAGAGCACCAGCAGGCGCCCGCGCGCCTCGATCCCCGCCAAGGCGGGCGCGTAGGCATCAAACACCTCGATCGTGCTGGTCTCGTCCGAGAGGTGGCCCTGCCGCGGCGCCTGGCCGCGCGCGCGCCAGGGCGAGCGGATGCGCCCGATCGGGCGCAGCTCAAAGCGCTCCTCGGGGCTAGCCATCGCGCGGGATTGTCCCGACCAGCGCGTCCAGGCCCAGCGCGCGCAGCGTGTCGTCGGTGGGGCCGTGGTCGCCCCAGCCGCGCAGCTCGTAGACGCGGTCGATCATAGCTTGAAGCGCCTCGGGCTCGATGGGCCGGTCCGCGCTGCCGCCCTCGGGCAGGGCTTGCATGAGCCGCTTGGGTAACCCGTCATCGGCGCGCGTGTAGCCCTCGCGCGCGGCCAGCGCCTTGAGCAGCGAGAAGTTGCGCTCGCCGATCCGCATCATCGCCGAAGCGTCGAGGGTGATCCCGGTGGTGGCCCGCACGAGCTCGCGCACGAGCGGGAAGTTGTACCCCTCGCCGGTCATGCCGGTTGTGAACAGGCACAACACGCACGAGTTGCCGAACGAGCGCAGGTTCTCGTAGGCCACCGCGGCCTCGGGCTTGCCCTCCCAGGCGAAGCGGTCCAGCTTTTGGGTCACGCCGATCTCGGGCGTGAGCAGGTCGCGCTCCAGCATGGAGTCGTGCATGCCCTCCAGGTGCGTGGCCCCGCGCGGGCTGGTGGCATAGCTCAGCCCGAAGCCCACCTTGCCGCGCGGGTCGTGCATCGGGATCTCCTGGCCCTTGATGTGGACCGCCACCTCTTCGCCGAAGCGCTCCGCCAAGTGCTTGATCCCCTTGGCCAACTCGTCGCCCAGGCCCTCCCGCCGGGCGATGGCGTCGACCGCGCGCAGCATGGCGTCGGCGTCGCCCCAGCTCAGGTCGCTCTCCAGCAGCCCCTTTTCCGTGGCCTCGATGGCCGCGGCGATCACGACCCCGGTGCTGATGGTGTCGAGCCCGTAGGCGTTGCACTTCTGGTTGGCCAGCGAGACCGCGGCCAAGTCGTCGACCAGGCAGAACGAGCCGAAGGCGCCGATGGTCTCGTACTCGGGGCCGCCGTACTTGGGGTCGACCTTGGCGCCGTTGTACTCGGTCTCGACCACGCGCTTGCAGCTCACGGGGCAGGCCGTGCAGGTGTCGCGCTTGATCATGTAGTCGTCGTAGAGCAGCTCGCCGGTGAGCGACTCGTACTTTTCGAACGTCCCGCGCTTGAAGTTTTGGGTCGGCAGAATGCCCATCTCGTTCAGGTAGGCCACGCC
This sequence comes from uncultured Thermotogae bacterium, assembly GCA_964572855.1. GTDB lineage: Bacteria > Bipolaricaulota > Bipolaricaulia > RBG-16-55-9 > JAJCYT01 > CAZNGF01. Next base: position 30,842 of record CAZNGF010000012.1, read on the forward strand.
CTCCGGCGTGCCGTAGCGCCCGAAGGCCTGCGTGCCGGGGTCCTGGGCCAGGCCGCCGGCGTACTGAACGCGGGCCTTCTTGAGCAACACCTCGTCGGCCACGGGGCGCTGCCGGTGTCCGCGCACGGCGATCGCCTTCAGGTTCTTGGCGCCCATGACCGCGCCGAAGCCGGGCCGGCCGGCCGCGCGGTTGCGGTCGTTGATGATGCACGAGAACAGCACTTGTTTTTCGCCCGCCGGCCCGATGCTGGAGACCTTGCAGTCGCCGTGGCGCGCGGCCAGCCGCTCTTCCGTGTCGGCGGTCTCCAGCCCCCAGAGCTCGCCCGCCTCGTGCAGCGCGGGCTCGCCGTCGAGCAGCGTCAGGTACAGGGGCGCGTCGGCCGCGCCGGTGACGATCAGGCCGTCGTAGCCCGAGGTGGCCAGCTCGTGGACGAAAAAGCCCCCGGCGTAGGACTCGTTGGGCGCGCCCGTCTTGGGCGACTTGGCGGCCACCACGTGCCGCCCGCCGCCGGCGATCTTGTGGCCCTGCAGCGGCCCCGTGGCCCAGACCAGCACGTTCTCCGGCCCCAGCGGGTCGACGCCGGGTTTGAGCAGCTCGAACAGGATGCGCGCGGCGATCCCGCGCCCGCCCAAATGCAGCCCGATCCAGTCCTCGGGGATCGGGTACTCCGTCAGCTCCCGTCGCGTCAGATCGACCAGCAGGTACTTGCCAAAGAAACCTCGCATGAACGCCTCCTCAACTGAATGGCCCGTCAACACGGTGGACCGCTCGCCTCCTCGCGCAGTATACCGCTGGCGCGGGCACGCTCAAAGCGGCGCGGGCGGTCCGGCTAAAGGACCGCTGGTGCAGGTACAATGGTAAGGTGGAGGTACACTCCCATGACCCCATTCCGCCACACGCGCATTGGACGGACGGCGCTGGTCGCCCTGCTCGCCTTGATCCTGCCGTTGGCATTCGGCGGCTGGGCCAAGCCGGGCGACGTGTTCTCCGAGCGCTGTGGCGATCAGGGGAACGGCAATGGCCTCGGCCCGCCGTGCCCCGACGCGCTCTCGCTGACGATCCAGCAGGGCGAGGTGGTCGAGTTCGGCACGCTCGACCCCGGCGGCGGGCCCTACGCCCGGGGCAAGGCCACGCGACTGCGCCTGGAGAGCACCGCGCGCTGGGACCTGAACGTCTCGGTCCGGATCGTCTTCGCGCCGCCGGGAGCCGCGCCGGAGGCCGTGCGAGATGCGCTCTCGGTCGTGACCGAGGTGAACAGCGGCGAGGGGAAAGACCTCAACATCAAGGTCGACTACGCGCTCGCCCCGCCCGCAAGCCTGCCTGGCGGGTTCTACGAGCTCGCGGTCACCTTCCGGGCGGCGACCGACGAGGCCGAGGACAGCGTCACGGCCAAGCTCTACTTCGACCTCAGCGAGGCGCTCTCGCTGGAGATCGCAAGCGGCGCCGTGGTGAGCTTCGGCGTGCTCGACCCGCTGCGCGGGCCCTACGTGCGCGCGGGCGCCACGCGCCTGCGCGTGGCCGGCAACGCGGCCTGGCGCCTGGAGGTGGGCAAGGCCCTGATCGAACGCCCGGCGGGGGTCGATCCCGGGGCCGCGCTGAACGCGCTCTCCGTCGCGCCCGCCCGCTCACAGGGCGCGGGCGCTGACACGGTGGCGGTCGACTACCGGTTGGATCAACTGGAGGGGCTCCCCGACGGCGACTACCGCTACGACGTCGTGTTCACCGTGACCGCGCGCTGAGCGCGGGTCCCGCGCAAACGACCTCATCGTGTCAATCTTCTCTAGGATTCTCTTGCCAACAATAGGGCATGGTCCAACACCGTGTCCCGGCCTGAAACGTAGTCGGCGAAGCGCGGTTCCAGATGGGTATCAATCGCCAACGTGCCGGCCTGGGGTTCGCCGGGCACATAGGGCCAAAAGCACTGCCACCAGTCCGGGCAGCCGCGTTCCAGGTCGTAGTAGGCGCGCCAGGCCGGAATCGCGATTCCCGCGTGAGGCAAGCGCAACAGCGGCCCGCCGTCGGCCCAAAACTGCGGCCGGTCACCGAAGCCCGCGCCCACGAACCGGACTTGCGCCCCGCCGTGGGTTTCGAGCAGCGCGGCGAACATCAGGGCCGCCGAGAACGTGCCCTGGTTGACGAGCACGAAAACGCGGCCGTCGGTCCCCAACGCCTGCGTCACCCCGCGCGCAAAGGCGGCGCCGCGCGTGCTGCCCCCGGTGTTGTCCCGCAGGTCCACGATGACGTTGTCGGGGCGCGTTGTCTGTATCTCGGCCAGCGCTTGCGCAAGCGCCTCGTCCGTGGGGCCTTCCTCCATCCGGTGGACGCGGACGTAGAATGCGCCTTCCAGCGGCTCGTGATAGGCGGTCTCCTCGCGCCGCAGCAAGCGCCGCGGCGCGCCATCGGGCGGGATCGCGTGCCGCCAGCTTCCGCCTTCGCCCCGGAGCTCGCGCGGCAGCAGCGCCGCGCTCGGCAGGCTCAGGGGCGAGGGGGGCGGCATGGCTGGGAGCACGCGCTCGGTTTCCGTGCCATCGGGGCGGCGGAAGCGCAGCGTGAGACGATCTGGTTGTCGTGCCAGCCCGTCGGCATGCAAGAGCGCGGGCGCCAACAGCAGGAAAGGTTCGTAGTAGCGCCACCGCCCCTCGCCACCGCCGATCGTGGTGGACAGCTGTGCGGTGACCGGCTCGAGCTGCATTCCCTCCACGCCCAGGACGCGTGCGCCCAGCAAGTCGGCGTGTTCGTCAGTGGCGCGTACGACGATGAGCCCCTCGGCGAAGCGATAGAACCGCAACGGCAGCAGCGCATAGTGACGCGCCTCCCGAAGGGGCGAGACGTTCGTGTGTGCGTTATCGGCGATGGCCACGGCGCGCCGCACGGCCAGGTCGAAAGCCGGGTCCGACAGCTCGGCCGCGCTCTGGCTCAGCGCATCCAGCGCGGCGTGGAAGCGCGTAACCTCCTCGGCGTCGAAACTCCAGTCGAGCTCGGTGAGGTGGCGCAATTGGGCGATATCCTGAGCGCGCGCTTCGGCTCGATCGGCCGGCGGCGGGAAGCCGGGCTCCGGTGGGAACGGGAGGAAGCGCCAAACGAACAACCCGAAACTTGCAACGCCCACCAGCGCCACCGACAGCACGATCCGTAGCAACATATCGCTCCTTAGTGGGTCCGTGTCTAGGTCGCCGATCGTGGTGGCCAACTGTGCGATGACCGCGTCGACCGGTCTCGACTCGACTTCTATCGCTCACTGCACAAGTACGTTGGCCCAAAGCTCGCAGGCTTCGTCCGTGTCGCGATCAGTGTTTGACGCTTTTTCATGCAGTAGTCCGTAAGTCGCGGACCGGCAAAGATTCGCCCACGATAAGCAAAAGGCCTCGGACTTGCCAGCGGGGATTGCCCCCCTTGACAACGGCTTTCGGGAGGGGCTAGGGTAAGGCGTTCGCCCGTTCGGGGCGAGAGGGGGAAGGGCTTGCCCGGCTGCAGACCGCTGGGAAAAATCCGTCGCACGGAGGTTCGGATGCGACGGCAAAACCCTGACGGCCAGTGAGTGCAGCGGCCAAGCCCTTCGGGGAGAGGTTGCCTCGTGATGAGGGAACGACTTGCTCAATATCTTTTCCGCGGGGGCGATGCGCGCATCGTCCCCGCTAATTATAACGCCAGAACTCGCCTTCCTGGATCATGTGCTCGAGCTGCTGCAGGCGCTTGCGCATGCGCACGCTGCGCAGCTTGTCCAGCGCCTCGATCTGGATCTGGCGCACCCGCTCGCGGCTGATGCCGAACACCTTGCCGATGTCCTCCAGCGTCTGCGGATCCTCGTAGCGCACGGTCCAGCCGCCCTCGGTCTGCTGCATGCGCAGCCCGAAGCGCAGCTCCAGGATGCGGCGCTCGCGGTGGTCGAGCTGTTCGAACAGCCGGCCCAACTCCTCGATCTGGAGCTCCTGCACGGCGCCCTGCAGCGGCGAGGGCAGGTCGTCGTTGCGGATGAAGTCCTCCAGGCGGCTGTCCTCGTCGCCGTCGCCCACGGGCTGGTCCAGCGAGCGCGAGTAGGGGCTGATGCCCTTGATGCGCTCGATCTCGGCCACGGGCAGCTCGAGCCGCTTGCTGAGCACCTCGTTGGAGGGGATCTCCCCGTGCTCCTGCACGTAAGACTCCTCCTCGTTGGCGATCTTCTGCATGTAGTCCACGATGTGCGCCGGGATGCGCACCGTGCGGGACTTCTCGGCCAGGGCACGCGTGACGGCCTGGCGGATCCACCAGGTGGCATACGTCGAGAACTTGTAGCCCTTGGTGTAGTCGAAGCGGTCGATGGCCTTCATCAGGCCGACGTTGCCCTCCTGGATCAGGTCCAGGAACGGGATGCCGTAACCCTGGTATTTCTTGGCCACCGAGACCACCAGGCGCAGGTTGGCCTCGGCCAGGTCCTGGCGCGCGCCCTCGTCGCCGTGGGCGATGCGCTTGGCCAGCGTGACCTCCTGCTCGCGCGTGAGCAGCGAGACCTTGCCGATTTCCTGCAGGTACGACTTCACCAAATCCTCGCTGTATTCGGGCTCCTTGGCCTTCCGCAGGCTCACGTCCTCGGTCCCTTCGATCTCCAGGGCATCCGGGGTGACTTCCAGTTCAAACGTTTCCAGGTTGCTCACAGCACACACCTCTCTTTCGGGGAACCATTCAGGGGTGTTGGCACGCGGCGCGTGCCAAGGGGACATTGCAGGCACTTGCACTTCGTCGATGACAACCAAAATTGCGCTTTCATTATACCACATCCCGCTGTTGGCATCAATGTAAAGTTATACGTTGGTTTAGACGCGCCGACGGGAGTCGATCTTACCTCGGCCCCGGCTCGACCGGGCGGGTGCGAAGGTGGAAAAAGGGTGAAATTTCGCGCGGCTAGAGCGGCTGGTCCAGCGAGACCACGAGCATGCCCTGTTTGGCGTCCCAGCCCGCGGCGAAGCGGCGGGTCTCGTCGTAGGCGATGTCGTAGTAATCCAAGAACGGCGCGGCCGACACCGAGGCGTTGCCGCCCTTGCGGTTGAGCGCGAGCGCGCCCTCCTCCTCGAGATCGTCGGTGGGCTGGATCCCGACCTGCTGTTTGTCGGGGTCGAAGTAGAGCACGACGCCGGCGGCCTGGTCGAGCTTGAACTTGTTCACGGCCCCTTGTGAGAAGCTGAGCTGCGCGCTCTTGCGGATGGTCACGCGGGGCTTGAACGTCTTGTCCGTTTCTGTGAAGCGTTCGAACGGCATGGTCCCTCCAGCCCCCGGGTCACGCCCCCGGAGAGCCGTAGTCTATGCCGCGGGGGGCGGCTTTTCAACCGAGCTCAGCGTCCGCGCTCGCGTAGGCGGCGAACGCGTTCCGCATCGCGTCCGGGATGCGGAACGGCTTGAAGCTGCGCGTGTCGATGAGCGCGTGAGCGATCTCGGCCTCCGCGCAAGGCGCGCGCGCGCCGGCCTTGCGCGCGCGGAAGCGGAACGTTACCGACGAGTTGCCCATACGGGCCACCGTGAGGTCGACCTCGAGCACGTCGCCGTAGCGCACGGGCCGCTTGAAATCGGCCTCCACGTGCAGGATCGGGAACCCCTGCTTCAGCACGCCCAGCAGGTGGTGGTACGGGTAGCCGATGTGGCCCATGAACTCCTCCTCGGCCTGCTGGAAGAAGTCGAAGAAGTTGGGGTAGTAGACGATGCCCGCGTAGTCGATCTCGCCGAAGCGGACCGTGTGGCGGTGTGTGAAGACCTGGGGTTCCTGGGGCATGTTCTCAACTCCGGACGGGGAAGTATACGGACGCGTCCCAAAGGAGCAACCCGCCCCACCAAAGCGCGAGACATGACGTGCATCCTTGACTTCAGATAATAGGATGCTTTACTATGCTTTTCCCGCGGGCCCGGCTCCCAGCACACCCGCCGCGCGCGCGAAACTGGGAAAACCCTCACCGGGAGGCTGAGCAGCGTGAACACAAACGGTGCGCCCCGCTTCGAGATCAAAGCCCGCCAAGACTACTCGGACGCGACCTACATGCTCGAGGTGGCCCATCCGCTCATGGCCCGGGCCGCTCATCCGGGGCAATTCGTGATCGTGATGGGGCACGAGCGGGGCGAGCGCATCCCGCTCACCATCGCCGACTTCGACCGCGAGGCCGGCACGATCACGCTCGTGATCCAGGCCGTGGGCAAGACGACGCGCGAGCTGCAGCGGACCTGCCAAGTCGGGACCCACCTGCACGCGTTGGCCGGCCCGCTGGGCCACCCGAGCCCGATTGAGGCGGTCGACAAGGTCGTGTGCGTCGGCGGAGGCCTGGGCGTGGCCCCGGTGTATCCGCTGGCGCGCGCCTACAAGGAAAGCGGGGCGCACGTCATCGGCGTGCTGGGCTTTCGCAGCAAGGAACTGATCTTTTGGCAGGAGAAGTTCGCCGCCGTCTGCGACGAGCTCATCCTGTGCACCGACGACGGCTCGGCCGGGATCCAGGGGCTGGTCACCGACGGGATCACCCTGGCCGCCGAGCGGCACCCGGACATCCAAGCCGCCGTGGCCATCGGCCCGCCCGTCATGATGCGGGCCTGCGCCGAGGCCACCCGCCCGCTCGGCATCAAGACGCTGGTGAGCCTGAACCCGATCATGGTCGACGGCACCGGCATGTGCGGCGGCTGCCGCGTCAAGGTGGGCGACGAGGTCAAGTTCGCCTGCGTGGACGGCCCCGACTTCGACGCCCACCGGGTCGATTTCGACGATCTCCTGACCCGGCTGCGGCGCTATACTGAGGAGGAAAAGCGGGCCCTGGACCGCTGGTCGCAGGACTGCCGGGTCCAGCGGCTGGCCGCGGCGGCCGAGTCCGAAGGGGGCGAACAGCTTGAGCGAGCATAGGACGATCCGGACCATCCCGCAAGAACGCACGCCCGCGCCGGAGCAGCCCGCGCGCGCGCGGGTCGGGAACTTCGACGAGGTCAACCTGGGCTACGACGAGGTGGCCGCGCTGCGCGAATCACAGCGCTGCCTCATCTGCGACGACCCGGTGTGCGTCGCGGGCTGCCCCGTGGCGATCGACATCCGGGGCTTCATCAAGAAGGTGGGCGAGCGGGACTACCGGGGCGCCTACGAGGTGATCGCCGAGGCCAACCTGCTGCCGGCGATCTGCGGGCGCGTCTGTCCGCAGGAGACCCAATGCGAGTGCGTCTGCAAGGTGGCCGACACGCTCGAGCCCGTGGCCATCGGCCGGCTGGAGCGCTTCGTGGGCGATTTGGCCATCGCCAAGGGCTGGGCCAGCGCCCCCTACGTCGAGCCCAACGGCTTCCGCGTGGGGATCGTGGGCTCGGGGCCGGCGGGCATGGCCTGCGCGGCCGACCTGGCCAAGGCCGGCTGCGAGGTCACGGTGTTCGAGGCCTTCCACGAGGCGGGGGGCGTGCTGCGCTACGGCATCCCCGAATTCCGCCTGCCCAACGAGGTCGTCGACGCCGAGATCGGCAACCTCCGCAAACTGGGCGTGCGCTTCGAGTGCAACACCGTGGTCGGACGCCTGTTCACGCTGGAGCAGATGCTCGGCGAGCTGGGTTATCACGCCGTGTTCGTGGGCACGGGCGCGGGCTACCCGACCATGCTGGGCGTCCCGGGCGACTCGCTCAACAACGTGCTCTCGGCCAACGAACTGCTCACGCGCTGCAACCTGATGGGCGCGCGCGACTTCCCCGCGGTCGACACCCCCATGCCGATCGGCAAGCGCGTGGCCGTGGTGGGCGCGGGCAACACGGCCATGGACGCCATGCGCGTCTGCTTGCGGCTGGGCGCCGAGACCGTGCACTGCATCTACCGGCGCTCGCGCGCGGAGGCCCCGGCCCGCGTCGAGGAACTCCACCACGCCGAGGAGGAGGGGATCCAGTTCCACTGGCTCACCAACCCGGTCGAGATCCTGGACGACGGCGCGGGGCACGTGGCCGGCATGCGCTGCATCCGCATGGAGCTGGGCGAGCCGGACGACTCGGGCCGTCGCCGCCCCGTGCCCGTGCCGGGCAGCGAGTTCGAGTTCGAGACCGACCAGGTGGTGTTTGCCATCGGGACCAACGCCAACCCCATCATCGGCCAGACCTCCGAGCTCGATCTCAACCGCTGGGGCTACATCGCCGTCGACGACGGGCTGGCCACCTCGATGGCCGGCGTCTACGCCGGGGGCGACATCGTGACCGGCGCGGCCACCGTGATCGAGGCCATGGGCGCCGGGCGCCTGGCCGCCGCGCGCATCAAGGACTACCTGTGCCTGCACGACGTGGGCCGACCCTACGACGAAAGCGAGGACACCCTGTTTGGCATGAGCTTGAGAGAGCGCAACTTCGTGCGCGTGCGGCTTCCCGAGCCGGCGGGGGCAACCCGATGAGCAAGACATCGACGCAGCAGCGCGCCAAGCGGCGCAAGGGCGCGGATCGGAGTGAGGCGATCACGCTCACCGAGCACGTGATCGACGTCATCAGCGACTCGGGCGAGGGCGCCCAGCGCTGCGGCCAGTCGCTGGGCGCGATCGCGGCGCGCACGGGCAACGGGGTCTGGACCGTGGAGATCATCCCGGCCGAGATCCAGCCGCCCGCACGCAGCGTGGCCGGGGCCAGCGGCAACCGCATCCGGCTCGGCTCGACGCGGGTCACCAACGGCGGCGACGAGGCCGACCTGGTGGTGGCCTTCAACGAGCAGGTGCTGCTGGGACGGGTGCGCGCCGGCGAGCTCAAGCCGGGCTGCATCATTTTGCTGGAGAGCCAGTGGCGCGAGGACCCCGACCCCGGCATCGCTCGGTCCTACGCCGAGGCGCACGCCGCGCTGGTCGAAGCGGGCTACCGGGTCCACGAGATCCCGATGGAGCAAGCGTGCCTGCGCCACGTGGAGGACGCGCGCCGCGGCAAGAACATGTTCGTGCTCGGGATGCTCTGCCGGATCTATCACCTGAGCCCCGAGTTGGGCCGCGAGCAGATCGCGCTCACCTTCCGCAAGAAAAGCGCCCGTGTCGTCGAAACCAACCAAACGCTGTTCGACGCCGGCCACGCCTGGGCCGGCGAGCACCTGGACCTGAGCTTCCGCATCCCGGCCGCGCGCGCCGAGGAGCCGCAGGTCGTGGTCAACGGCAACACGGCGCTGGCGCTCGGCATCCTGGCCTCGGGGATGGAGGTGTGCGCCATGTACCCCATCACGCCGGCCACCTCGGTGTCGCACTACCTGAGCGAGGTGTTCGAGCAGGTGGGCGGGGTCGTGCACCAGGCCGAGGACGAGATCGCGGCCTGCGCCTTTGCCATCGGGGCCTCCTACGCGGGCAAGTGCGCGGTCACGGTGACCTCGGGGCCGGGCTACTCGCTCAAGCAGGAGGCCATCGGCCTGGCGGTCATGGGCGAGATCCCGCTGGTGGTCATCAACGTCCAGCGCGGCGGGCCCAGCACGGGCCAGCCCACCAAGGTCGAGCAGGGCGACCTGCTGACCGCGATCTTTGGCAGCCACGGCGACGCGCCCAAGGTCGTGATGGCCGCCGGCACGATCGAGGACTGCTTCTACTCGGTGATCACGGCGCGCCGCATCGCCGAGACCTTCAACACCGTGGTCGTGCTGCTCTCGGACGCGGCGCTGGCCTCGGCGCAGCAGCCCTTCCCGCGACCGCAGTTTGACCAAGCCTGGCTGGCGCCGCCGGTGGACCAGAGCCCCGTGCCCGCGGGGCTCGCCCCCTACGCCTGGGACCCCGAGACGGGGCTGGCACGCCGCTTCGTCCCCGGGCAGCCGGGCGGGGCGCACACGCTCACCGGGCTGGCGCACGACACGGCCAGCCACGTGGCCTACGACCCCGAGATCAACGAGCAGGGCATCCGCGCCCGCAGCCTCAAGCTGGCCGCGCTGCAGCGCACGCTGCGCCCGCCGCGCGTGTTCGGCGCGCCCGAGGGCGAGCTGCTGCTGGTGGGCTGGGGCAGCACGCGCGGGGCCATCGAGGAGGCCGTCGCGGCGCTGCAGGCGGAGGGACACGCGGTCTCGTCGCTGCACCTGCGCTTCCTGCAGCCGCTGCCGCCCGGGATCAAGGAGATCATGGCCGGGTTCAAGCGGGTCATGACCGTCGAGACCAACTGGAGCGACCGGCCCGAGGACGCGCTCATCGACGAGAGCAACCGGCGCCACGGGGCCGTGGCCACGCTGCTGCGCGCGCGCTATTTGGTCGACGTGGACTGCTGGGGCGAGGTGCGCGGCCAGCCGCTCAAGCCCGGCAGCGTGCGCCGCGCGATCCTGACCAAGCTGGGACACAACGACGCGAGGGAGCGAGGATGACCAGCACGACGACGCAGTGCCTGCTCCGGATGTACGAGGAGCGCTACGAGATGGAGGACTACCAGAAGGGCGTCCCGCGCTGGTGCACCGGCTGCGGCGACGGCGCGATCCTGGCCGGCGTGCAGCGGCTCTGCCGCGACGAAGGATTGCGGCCCGAAAAGACCGTGTTCGTCTCGGGCATCGGGTGCTCCAGCCGGCTGCCGCACTACATGAATACCTACGGCTTCCACGGCATCCACGGGCGCGCCTTCCCGATCGCGGAGGGCATCCGCATGAGCCGGCCGGACCTGCACGTGTTCGTGAGCACGGGCGACGGGGACTGCTGCAGCATCGGCACGGCCCACTGGATCCACGCCGTGCGCTACAACATGCACATGACCGTCATGATGCACGACAACCAGGTCTACGGTCTGACCAAGAAGCAGGTCTCGCCCACCTCGCCCCTCGGGCTCAAGACCAACACGACCCCGCGCGGCGCTTACCTGGACGCGCTCAACCCGCTCAGCGTCACGCTGGGGGTCGAAAACGTCTCGTTCGTAGCCCAGGCCGTGGATTGGATTCCCGAGCTGCTCTACGACACCCTGCTGGCGGCCTACCGCCACCGAGGGTTCTCCTTCGTGCGCATCGTGCAGCGCTGCCCCGAGTTCCTGCCGCGCCTGCTCGACCCCTGGGTGCGCGATCCGCAAAAGGTGCAGCTGCTGCACCACGAGCGCGGGTTGAAGCTGCCGCCCTCGCTGGCCTCGATCTACCCCAACCAGCTGAGCCACGACCCGCGCGACATCCACCGCGCGCGCGAGGTGGGCTCGTCGTTCGATCCCATCCCCGTCGGGATCCTGTATCACGACCCCGAGGTGCCCTGCTACGAGGACCTGCGGCGGGGCAGCGAGCCGCGCACGGCCGAGATGATCCGGCGCGGCCTGGAGGCCGAGCTGGACAAGTTCACCATCTGGCCGCAGGAAGACGAAACGGGGGCGAACGGCCATGGCTGAGTCCAGCGCAGGGCGCAACGGCGGGACGGGCGCGCTCGCACACGAGTCGGCCTTCCAGCGGCACGTGGCCTTCTACCTCAACGGGACGCTGCCGGCCGCGGGGCTTTCACCCGTCTCGGGGCGCGGGCTGCGGCCGGCGCTGCTGGCGCGCCACCGCGACCTGGACGCGCTGCGCTACGACTTCCCGCTCGTGCTGAGCGACGAAAGCGCGGAGGCGATCGTCTCGCTCTCCGGCCTGTTCGATCGGGCCGCCGAGGAGGCCGCGCGCGACGAGGGCGACCGGATGCGCTACCTGGCGCGCCGGCTCGAGCGCGCGCTCAGGGCGCGCGTGCGCGCGGCCGGGCCGGGCCGGCTCGCGGCGCTCTGGGACGAGGCCGCGGCGGCGCTGCCGGACGCCGATGGGGCGGACGCCGCGCGGCGCCGGGAGGACCTGGCGCGCCTCAGGGCGGCGGTCGGGATCGACGGGGACGTGGTCGACTGCGACCGCGACCTGCCCGAGCGACTGCTGGATCACGTGTGGGCGCGCACGCAGGCGCGCAGGACGCACCGGACGCGCGCCGAGATCGACCGGCTCGCCCTCGGGCTGGCCGACATCCTGGCCGACGACGAGGCCAACGCCGGGGCGGGCCTGAGCGCCGAACGGCTCGAATCCTCCTTCGGGTCGGCGCTGGCCTCGGAGTTCGACTTCGGCGCGCTCTCGCAGCTGCTCACGACCGCCAGGCCCAAGCTCGCGCTCTCCGATGAACGGCGCGCGCGGGTCAGCCGGCTGCTGGAGACGCTGCGGGCGCAGCGCTTCTTCCCGGCCCGCGACGGCGGCGACGAGACCTACGGGTTCCGCTTCGACAGCTGTGCCGGGGCGCTGGCCGCCTACCGCGAGCGCCTGCCCGAGATGAGCGCGCTGGCCAAGGCCATGCTGGCCGCCGAGCTCGAGGTCGACGGCGCCTACCAGCCCGACGTGCACGACGCGCTCTTCGAGGCCCTCGGCGACGGGTTGGACCTCGACCTGCTGGCGCGCTTCCCGGACTACCTGGTGTGCCTGCACGCCAGCAAGCTGGAGGCCGAGGAGAGCGCGCGGCTGCTGGAGGCGCTCTCCCAGGGGCTCCCGCTCAAGGTGCTGCTCCAGACGGACGCTCTGGCCGACGCCACCGGCGCGGGCAACGGGCACCTGCCCTCGGGGCTGAGCGTCCGGCAACTGGCCAACGTGGCCGTCGGGATGGGCGGCGTCTTCGCGCTGCAGGCGCCGGGATCGCAGCTCTACCGCTGCCGCGAGCGCCTGGAACGGGGACTGGCCTTCGACGGGCCGGCGCTGTTTTGCGTCTACTCGGGCGCCGACGGCGCGATCGAGGCCCCGCCCTACCTGGCCGCCGCGGCCGCCCTGGAGTCGCGCGCGTTCCCGGCCTTCGCCTACGACCCCGGCGCCGGCTCCGATTGGGCCGCGCGCTTCAGCGTGGCGGACAACCCGCAGGCCGAACGCGACTGGCCCGTGCACGCGTTCCAGTACGAGGACGAGGCGCTGCAGCGGCACGAGCAAGAGCTCGCCTTCACGCTCGCCGACTTCCTGGCGCTCGACGCGCGCTGCGCCCCGCAGCTGGCCGTCGTGCCGCGGGCGGACTGGGGCGACCACCTCGTCCCGCTGGCCGATTTCCTCAAGACCGAGCCGCAGGGGCTGCCCGATCGGGTACCCTACGCGCTCATGGTCGACGACGAGGGTGCGCTGCAGCGCGTGCTGGTGGGACACGCGCTCGTGCGCGCGGCCCGGCGCGGCCGCGAGGCGTGGCACACGCTGCGCGAGCTGGGCGGCGTGCGCAACTCGTTCGCCGAGCAACTGCTGGCCCGCGAGCGGGCGGCGTGGGAGGAGGAACTGGCGGCGCGCGAGGCCGAGGCGGGCGTGGCCGCCGTGGACACCGAGGTCGCGGAGACGGCCGAGCCGGAGGCCGAACCCGAGCCCGCCGAGGCACCCCGCGCGCGCGACCCCGACGAGGCCTACATCGAGACGCCGCGCTGCTCGAGCTGCAACGAGTGCATCGAGATCAACGGCCAGATGTTCCAGTACGACGGGAACAAGCAGGCCTTCATCGCCGACCTGAGCGCGGGCACCTACGCCGAACTCGTGCTGGCCGCCGAGCGCTGCCAGGTGGCCGTCATCCACCCCGGCAAGCCGCTCAACCCCGACGAGCCGGGCATCGAGGAGCTGCTCAAGCGCGCCGAGCCGTTCCGTTAGGGCACGTGAATCCGGATGCGAAGGGACTGGTTTGGTCGCCGGCCCCTTCGCGTCGATGCCACAGCGGCACCGCCCCCATCATCGACAAAGTGGGAAAGCAGCTCTTGTCAATCCTGTGGGGTTTCGCTCCAGTGTCGTGGCTGTGAAAGCCCGTCACATCTCTGCAAGGGCATCGTTCGGAAGGAAGAGGATTGCAGAAGGTCGCTAGCGTTGAGATTTCACATTTGATGCACGAGTGTGAACTGAAGTTGACCCGGTTTCGTGGACACATTAAGACTT
>CAZNGF010000013.1:0-43466 GCA_964572855.1 uncultured Thermotogae bacterium
TGCTGGAGCGCCGCGACGTGATCATCGTGGCCAGCGTCTCCTGCATCTACGGCCTGGGCTCGCCCGAGGACTACGCCGGCATGACCCTCTCGCTTGCCTCGGGATCGTTCAAGCAGCGCGACGACATCCTGAAACGCCTGGTGGAAATCCAGTACGAGCGCAACGACGTGGGCTTCGAGCGCGGGACCTTTCGCGTGCGGGGAGACACCGTCGAGATCATTCCGATCTACGGCGAAAACGTGCTCCGCATCGAGCTGTTCGGCGACGAGGTCGAGCGCCTGCGCGAGGTGGACCCGATCACCGGCGCGGTGCTCGACGAGCCGAAGGCGATCACGATCTACCCGGGTTCCCACTTCGTCACCACCAAGGAGAAGCTCAAGCGGGCGGTGGTGGCCATCCAAAAGGAACTGGACGAGCAACTGCGCTACTTCAAGGCCAAGGGCAAGCTGCTCGAGGCCCAGCGGCTGGAGATGCGCACCCGCTACGACCTGGAGATGATCCAGGAGATGGGCTATTGCTCGGGGATCGAAAACTACTCCCGGCACCTGGTGGACCGGGCCGCCGGCAGCGCGCCGCACACGCTGATCGACTACTTTCCGGAAGATTTCCTGTTCGTGATCGACGAGAGTCACCAGACGATCCCGCAGGTGCGCGGCATGTACCGCGGCGACCGGGCGCGCAAGGAGACGCTGGTCGACCACGGCTTCCGCCTGCCCTCGGCGATCGACAACCGGCCGCTCACCTTCGAGGAGTTCGAAGCGCGCCTGCCGCAGGTGATCTTCGTCTCGGCCACGCCCGGCCCCTACGAGCGCGAGCGCAGCGAGCGGATCGTGGAGCAGATCATCCGCCCTACGGGGCTGGTGGACCCCGAAGTCGACGTGCGCCCCGTCGCAGGCCAGATCGACGATTTGCTCGAAGAAGTGCGCGTGGTGAGCTCACGGAATGAGCGAGCGCTGATCACGACCCTGACCAAGAAGATGGCCGAGGACCTGACCGACTACTTCGTGAGCCTGGGCGTGCAGGCGCGCTACCTGCACTCCGAGGTCCACACGCTGGAGCGCGTAGAAATCCTGCGCGACCTGCGCCGCGGCGAGTTCGACGTGTTGGTTGGGATCAACCTGTTGCGCGAGGGGCTCGACCTGCCCGAGGTCTCGCTGGTGGCGATCCTGGACGCCGACAAGGAGGGCTTCCTGCGCTCGGAGACCTCGCTGATCCAAACGATCGGCCGCGCCGCGCGCAACGTGCAGGGCCGCGTCGTGCTCTACGCGGACCAGACCACCGACTCCATGAAGCGCGCCCTGGACGAGACCGAGCGCCGCCGCGCGCTCCAGCTTGAGTTCAACCGCGCGCACGGGATCACGCCGCAGACGATCAAGAAGGGCATCACCGACATCGTCCAGGCGCTCCACCTGGAAGGCGGCGAGCCCAAGCGGCGCAGGAAGGCCGAGCCGCTCTCCGACAAGGAGCTGGCCGACCTCATCCACGAGCTGGAGGACAAGATGGTCGAGGCGGCCAAGCAGCTCGAATTCGAGCGCGCCGCCCAGCTCCGCGACGAGATCAAGGAGCTGCGGCGCGACCTGGTGGGGATCAATTAGGAAGCGGACGGGATGCTCCCCACGCGCGTGTGATATGATGGCGCCAACGTGGGCCAACGGCCTGCAAGGTTCGAGCGGACCGACCTGGAGGTACGGGTGCAACGATTGCTGTTGTTGACGGGGTTGTCGCTGGTGGTGTCGCTGGGGGCGTGCACCCCGGAACCGATGGGGAACGCGCATGGCGAGTTGCCTTTCCG
The DNA here is from genome assembly GCA_964572855.1 of uncultured Thermotogae bacterium. Lineage (GTDB taxonomy): Bacteria > Bipolaricaulota > Bipolaricaulia > RBG-16-55-9 > JAJCYT01 > CAZNGF01. The sequence goes on from CAZNGF010000013.1 coordinate 1,793, forward strand.
GGCGACCTATGAAGTCGTCAACGCCTACCCTCACGACCCCCGGGCGTTTACGCAGGGATTGGTCTATCACGAGGGCGCGCTCTACGAGAGCACGGGCCTGCGGGGCGAGTCCTCGCTGCGCCGCGTCGAGCTCGACACGGGCCGCGTGTTGCAGTGGCTCAACGTGCCGGACCGCTACTTCGCCGAAGGGCTCGCGCTGTGGGAGGACCGTCTGATCCAGCTCACCTGGACCTCGGGCGAGGCGTTTGCCTACGACCGCGAAACCTTCGACAAAGTCGACACGTTCAGCTACCCCACCGAGGGCTGGGGCCTGACCCACGACGGCGCGCGGCTCATCATGAGCGACGGGACCAGCACGCTCTACTTCCGCGACCCCGAGACGTTCGAGGAAACCGACCGGGTGGTCGTGCGCGACGGGGAGACCGCGATCCGCAACCTAAACGAGCTCGAATACGTCGACGGCGAGGTTTGGGCCAACGTCTGGCTCACGGACCGCATCGCGCGCGTTGACCCCGAGACGGGCGAGGTGCGGGGGTGGATCGATTTGGCCGGGCTGCTGCCCGCATCCGAGCGCACGGCCCAGACCGACGTGCTCAACGGCATCGCCTACGACCCCGAGGGCGGGCGACTGTTTGTCACCGGCAAGCTTTGGCCCAAACTGTACGAGATCGAGGTCGTTGCGCCCTAGGCATGGATGCCACGGCCCGCGCCGTCGAGGAAAACCTGAGCCAATACCTGCAGCACTTCGGGCGGGCGCGCGGTGGTCGGTGTGTGCAAGCGCGGGCGTGGCGCTGGATTCACACCGGCTCGCCCCTGCTCAACCGCGTGTTCGACGCGCGCATCGACGGCGACCCGGATGTGGCCGTCAAAGCCGCGCTCGCGCCGTTTCGGGAGCGCGGCCATCCGGTCACGTGGATGGTCGGTCCCTCCTCGCACCCCGCGACGCTTGCGCCCGTTCTGGAAGCCAACGGCTTTCGGCGCGTGCATCCCTGGGTGGGGATGGTTCGGGCGCTGGCCCCAGCGGACGCAGCGCAAGCCGGCCTCCACGCGTTTGTGCCCGTCGACAGCGCCGACAGGCTGGCGGCGTGGGCGGAGGTCGCGGGGCCGGCTTTTGGCATCCCCTCGTCCTTGCACGGTTCGTTTGTCCGGTTGTTCTCGGGACTGCTCGTCGGGGAGCGCGTGCCGTTTCACGGCCTGCTGGCGCTGGATGGGCGTGGTCAAGCGCTGGGCACGGGGCTTTCCTACCTCGCGGGGGAGACTGCCGGCCTCTACTGGATCGCCACCTCGCCGGAGCGCCGTGGTCAGGGCATCGGCACGGCCCTCACGAGACGGCTCATGGGCAAAGCACGGGCGTGCGGCGCCAAGCGCGTCGTGTTGCACGCGACCGAGGCGGGTCTGGGCCTCTATCGGCGTCTTGGCTTCGAGGAGGTGTGCCGCATCGAGCTGTTCAGTTGGGAGCCGAACCACTAGCGCTCAAGCCGGGATCAGTGTCCGCGCACGCTGCGCGGGTCGAGCGCGTCGCGCAGGCCGTCGCCCAGCAGGTTGAAGCAGAGCACGGTCAGGAAGATGAACAGCCCCGGGAAGAAGGCCGTGTAGATCCCGTTGGGAAAGAAGAAAAACCCCTGCGCCTTGGAGAGCATGTTGCCCCAGGAAACCGCCGGCGGGTTGATCCCGAGCCCCAGGAACGACAGGCCCGATTCGATCAGGATCGATTCGCCCATCATGAGCGTGAGCTGGACGATGATGACCGCCATCGCGTTGGGCAGCAGGTGGTTCAGGATGATGCGCCGGTGCGAGCCGCCCAGCGCGCGCGCGGCGTCGGTGAACTCGCGTTGCTTCAGGCTCAGCACCTCGCCGCGCACCAAGCGCGCGATCGGCATCCAGGTGAAGGTCACGATCACCGTGATGATCACGACGATGCTCTTGGAGCCGCCCAGCGCGTTGGTCAAGAACTGGCCTAGTGCCACGTCGCGGTTCGAAAGCAGCCCCGTCAGAATCAGGAGTAGCGGGAACACGGGCAACGAGAGCATGATGTCGATGAGCCGCGAGATGACCGCGTCGATCTTGCCGCCCGTGTAGGCCGCAAACGCCCCCATCAGGCTGCCGAAGACCGTCGACATCAGGGCGGCCAAAAAGCCCACCAACAGCGAAACCCGCCCACCGTGCAGCACGCGCGTCAACAGGTCCCGGCCCAGGTCGTCGGTGCCGAACGGGTGGACGCCGCACTCCCAAAACAGGACCCGCGCGCGGGCGCACTTGGCCTCGTTGGTCCCCTCCAGGGGCGTCAAGCTCGGCGCCGTGAAGCGCAGCGTGAGCTCCTGCGACTTGAAGCCGTAGGGCGTGATCCAGGGCGCGAAGATCGCCCCCAGCACGAACAGCAAAATGACCGTGCCCCCCACGAGGGCGACCTTGTGCCGTCGAAAGCGGTGCCAGGCGATGGCCCAGGTCGAATTGGATCGCTGTCTGCGCCGCTGCTTGCCGCCTACCTGTGCGCTCATGACCATGTCGGTCTCGTTTCAGGGTTAATCATAGCGGATGCGCGGATCGATCAGCGCGTACGCGATGTCGGCCAGCAGGTTGAACACCAGCACGAGGATGGCGATGAACATCAGGCTGGCCATGGCCACGTTGAAGTCCTTGTCGATGATCGAGCTCAGGATGGCCGTGCCCATCCCGGGCCAGTTGAACACCGTTTCCGTCAGCACGGCGCCGCTGAACAGCACCGGCACCGAGAGCGCCACCAGCGTGATGATCGGGAGAATCGCGTTCCGGAGCGCGTGCCGGCGCACGACCATGCGCTCGCCCAGGCCCTTGGCCCGCGCCGTGCGGATGTAATCCGAGCTGACGACCTCGAGCATTGAGCTGCGCATGAAGCGCGTCCACTGGGCCAACTGCAAAAACGTGAGCGCGAACACCGGCAGGATCAAGTGCTTGAGCCGGTCGGACAGAAACGTCATCGCCTCGCTCCAGTACAGGCTGAACGTCTCCAGCCAGCCGCTGGCCTCGGCCGCCAGCACGCCCCAGTCCGGCCAGTCAACGCCCGGCGTGAGCATGCCGCCGGCCGGCAGGAAGTTGCGGATCACGACCGAGAACAAATAGATCAGCAAGATGCCCATCCAGAAGATCGGGATGGACACGCCCACGAAGTTGAATACCGTGATGGCGTAGTCGGCGACCGTGTGCTGTCGCAAGGCCGAAAACACCCCCAGTGGCACGGCGATCACAAAGGCCAGCACCAGCGAGATGCCCGACAGGAGCACGGTGTTGGGTAAACGGTAGTTGAACACGTACTGGGTTGCCGGCATGCCGTACTGGCGTGACGGCCCCAGGTCACCTTGGACCGCCCGCCCCAGCCACTTCCAATAGCGCACGTACCAGGGCTGGTCGAACCCGTAGAGCTTGGTGAGCCGTTCGTAGTCCTCCTGCGTGAAGCCCGGGTTGCCCAGGCGCATTTCGTCGACCGGGTTGCCCGGCTTGAGCGCCAACAGGGCGAACAACACGACGGAGATGAGCAGCATCGTCGGGATGATCTGCAGGACGCGGCGGATCAAAAAAGTAAACATACGGGTAAGGAGAGCGGGGGCGGGCCGGGCCCGCCCCCGTCCTTCTAAAACGCGTTTAGCAGGAGACGCCGTCCCAGCACCACTCCCAGGGGTTCCAGAAGATGGTCTTGGCCAGCGGCGTGTCCTTGCGGTAGTTCTCAAGGCCGTCCTTGGTGGTCACGATCTCGGCGCGCTCGTAGAGCGGGATGAACGGCAGCTCGTCCAGGAAGATGCGCTGCATCTCCTCGACGATGGCCGCGCGCTCCGCGTTGTCAAAGGCCTCGGCCGCGTCGGCGAACAGCTCAGCAAAGCTGGGCACGATCGTGCCGGAGTAGTTGCTGCCCGAGAAACCGCTTTCGGCGTTGGACAGCTGGCTGGGGTCGAGCTGCTGGGCCAGCGGGTCGAAGGGCGAGATGCCCAGGCCGGCGGCCTCGGCGAACTCGAACAGGTGCGGCCAGGAGCACTCCTGGGCCCGGTTCAGGTGCGCCGCGGCGAACACGACGTCGGCGGGCCCGGTCTCGGCCACCACGTTGATGCCGATCTCGGCCAGGTCTTGCTGCAGGATCTCCTGCGTCTGGACGCGGAAGGTGGCCGGCGTCACGATGTGGCGCAGGTTGAACTCGACGGTGCGTCCGTCCTCGGTCGTGCGGTCCAGCACGCCGTTGCCGTCGCTGTCCTCCCAGCCCAGGTCGGCCAGCAGAGCGCGGGCGGCCTCGGGGTTGTGGGGCCATTCGTTCTCGATGCCCTCCAGGTACCCAATGTCGCCGTTCACCACGAACGAGGTGGACAGGATCGACGGCGGGAACACGATCGGGTGCAGCGCCTCGCGGTCGATGCCCTGGATGATGGCCTGGCGCGTGCGCTTGTCGTCCAGCAGCAGGTCCTGGGCGTCCTGGCACTCCGGCCACTGGTTCACGTTCAGGTGCTCGATGAAGCCCGACGGGGCCACGTTGACATCGCCGTCGAACTGGCCGCGCAGCACCTCGGGGTCCTGGCCGGCCAGGCCGATGTCGTCGGAGGCGTCCAGCGTGCCGTTGAGGATGTTGGCCAGCAGCGTGTTCTGGTCGGAGAAGAACTCGACCTGGACGAAGTCCAGCTTGGGCGCGCCCAGCACGAAGTCCTGGTTGGGGGTGCCGCGCAGGAACTGGCCCGGCTGCCAATCGTCGATCACGAAGGCGCCGCTGGTGACCTGGGGACCCTGGGCCGCCGTGGCCGGGGCCGCGCCCAGGAACTGGTCCAGGAAGGACTCCTGGTCCTCGCCCGCGCCCGCGAGTGCCTGGTTGAAGATGGGCTCCCAGACGTGCTTGGGGGCCACGTCGTTGAAGCGGGCCAAGCCGATGTTGCCGCCCGGGTTGACCGCAAACAGGTTGGGCTCGTCGTAGACGATGGTGAAGGTCTTGTCGTCCTCGGCGCGCACCTCCTTGATGCGGTTGGTGAAGCCCTTGGTGTTGGACGGGACCAGGTCGTTTTTCTGGACCTCGTAGGTGAACAGCACGTCGTCGGTGGTAACTGGCGTGCCGTCGGACCAGACCGCGTCCTCGCGCAGCGTCCAGGTCACCTGTTGTTCGACGAAGTTCCCGTCGGCGTCGCGGCTAATGGTCAGCAGACCGTTCTCAAGCGTGGGGACTTCCTTGGCCAGTCCCGGTTGCAGCACGCCGTCGTTGTCGAAGTAGGTCAGGCCCAGGAAGAACAGGTTCATCGCGTTCTCCTTGGTGTCGGCCGAGCCCTCCCAGGGGTTGAGGTTGTCGGGTTCCTGGGTCGTGCCCACTCTGAGGCTGTTGTTGTCAGGACCGGCAAAGGCCGATACGGCAAGCGCTAGTGCGAGCGCCACGAGCAACAGTTTACGCATGTAACCCTCCTTGGGTTTTGAGCTTTTGATGGTCAACCACGCAGCGGGTCGTTCTTCCCTGCGTCACCTCCTTGCGTCAACCCGCGCGGCGGTTGTCGTGTAATGAACATCGATCAAGTATACCTGTGCGACGGTGTCCACTTGGCGCTGAAGGCGCCCTTACTTAAAGAACCATGAGGGGCCAGCGTGCGGGCCATTATAGCACGAGTGGGTTTGTTCTGACAAAGCCGTTTATACGCTGCTCCAAATCGGGCGTTCACCCTTCGCCCTTGAACACGACCTTGGACAGGTCGCCGATCAGCATGAACTTGCACGCCACCGCGTTCAACAAGCCGAGCCGGTTGCGGCGCAGCGCGTCGTCGTCGGCCATGACCATGACCTCCTCGAAGTACGCGTCGATGGGCGCTTTGAGCGCCAGGAGCTGTTGCAGGATGCCGTCGAAGTCGGCCTGCGGCAGGCGCTTGTCGATTTGGGTCTCGGTCTTGAGCAGGGCGCGCCAGAGGTCGCGCTCGGCCTGCTCCTGAAAGCGCTTGGGCTCGTAGCTGGCCGGCGTCTCGTCGGCACGTTTGCTCAGGATGTTGGACGCGCGCCCGAAGGCCACGGCCAGCGCGTCGAAGTCGGCCGAGCCGCGCAGCCGCTCCAGGCTGCGGGCCTTGTGGAGCACGTTGAGAAAGTGCCCGTCGCGCGGGGCGAGCACGGCGTCGGCCACGTCGTAGGCCACGCCATACTCCTTGACCAGGACGGCGTTGAGCCGCTCGCAGAAGAAGTCCTCGAGCTCGGACCACGGCGCCGCGTCCTCCAGGAAGGCGTAGAGGTCCGCCTGTTCGCGGAGCAGGGCGAAGAAGTCGATGCCCAACTCGCGCTTGAGCGCGGCGCGGACCACGGCGTTGGCCGCGCGCCGCAGGCCGAACGGGTCCCCCGAGCCGCTGGGGCGCTGGCCGATCAAAAGCGAGCCGACCACGGTGTCGAGCTTGTCGGCTAGACTCAGGCACACCCCGAGGACGGACTCGGGCAGCAGGTCGTCCGGTCCCTTGGGTTGGTAGTGGCTGCAAACGGCGTCGGCCACGGGCGCGGGCTCGCCGTCAAGCTCGGCGTACACGCCGCCCATGATCCCCTGTAACTCGGGAAACTCGCCCACCATGAGCGTGACCAGGTCGGCCTTGCACAGGTAGGCCGCTCGGTCCAGGGCCTCCAGCGGACGCGGTTTCAGGCCCGCTCCTGCCCCGACCGCCTGGGCCAGCGATCGGATGCGCTTGGTCTTATCCCACACCGAGCCCAGTTTGGCTTGGTAGCGCACCGACTTGAGGTCCGGGACGTGCTCGGCCAGAGAGCGCTGCCGGTCCGCGTTGAAGAAGTACTCGGAGTCCACCAGCCGTGCTTCCAACACGCGCTCGTAGCCGCGGCGCACCCGCTCGGGCCGGGCGGAGGGGCCGTCCCGAAAGCCGACGAAGTGCGGCAGGATGGCCTCGCCCTCGGGCTCGAAGCCGGGGACGAAGCGCTGGTGCTGGATCATCGTGGTCGAGAGCACCTCGGGCGGCAGCGCCAGGAAGCGCTCGTCGAAGCGGCCGGGGATCGCGCTGGGCCACTCCGCGCTGTGGACGAGCGTGTGCGTGAGCGCCCCGTCCGCTGAAAAGCGCACGCCCAGCGTCTCGCCCGCCTCGGCCAACTGCGCCTCGATGCGCGCGCGGCGTTCGTCCGGGTCGACCAGCACGTCCGCCGCGCGCAACGCGGAGACGTAGGCGTTGGCCCGTTCGACCGTGAGCGGTTCGTCCCCCGCGAACCGGTGGCTCCGGCTGACGTTCCCGGCGTGGAGCCCCGCCCACGCGAACGGCACGACCGTATCGTCGAGCAACCCGAGCAACCAGCGCACGGGCCGGATGAAGCGGACCCCGCTGGACTCCCAGCGCATGGTCTCGGGCGGGACGAGCTGCTCGAGCACCTGCGGCAGCAGCTCGCACAACACCTCGGCGGCGGGGCGCCCCGCTTCCTCGACCGTGAGGAACAGGTACTCGCCCCCGTCGCTTTCCTTGACGTAGGCGTCCTCGACGCGGGCGCCGCGCCCGCGGCAGAAGCCTTGCGCGGCCTTGGTGGGCTCCCCGGCCGCGTCGTAGGCCACCTTTTTTGCGGGCCCGCGTACCTCGTAGCTGCGGTCGGGTTGGCGCGCGGCCAAGCCGCTCACGCGCAACGCAAGCCGGCGCGGGGCCGAAAGCGCGCTCAGGTCGTCAAACGCGAGTCGTGCCTCCTCCAGCGCCGTGCGAGCGCGGGCCTCCAACTGCTGGCAAAGCGGGGAGACCGCGAAGGGCGGAATGTCCTCAACGCCGATTTCGACCAATAGCTCGTGTGGCACCTCGACTCCTTGTGTGTGGGGGACGGTTATCCGACCGAGGCGGCGGTCGGCTCGTCGGACGGCGCCAGCGAGTCCACGTACGCCCGGGCGGCGCCCTTGGCGAGTTTCTGGATGCGCTGGATGTAGCGTTCGCGCTCGGTCACGCTGATGGCGCGGCGGGCGTCCAGCACGTTGAACAAATGGGAGCACTTGCACGTCAGGTCGTAGGCGGGGTGGGGCAGCGGCACCGCGATGCAGCGCCGGGCTTCGGACTCGTAGAACTCGAAGGCCCGGAACAGGCCCTCGACCTCGGCGTGCTCGAAGTGGTAGGCGCAGAACTCGCGTTCGGGCCGCAGCCGCAGGTCGCCGTAGCGGAGGGCATCGTTCCAACTGAGCGCGTAGGCGTCGGCGGTCTCCTGTAGCGCCATCCCGATCCGTTCCAGGCCGTAGGTGAGCTCGACCGATACGGGGTCGAGCTCGTACCCGCCCATCTGCTGGAAGTAGGTGAACTGCGAGATCTCGAGCCCGTCCATCTCGGCCTGCCACCCGAGGCCCGAGGCGCCCAGCGTGGGTCCCTTCCAGTCGTCGTGGATGAAGCGCACGTCGTGCTCCTCCAGTTTCAGGCCCAAATGGCGCAGGCTGTCGAGATAGAGCGCCTGCGCGTCGGCCGGTGCGGGCTTGAGGATGACCTGATACTGGTAGTAAAACCCCATGCGCATGGGGTTTTGTCCGTAGCGTCCGTCGGTGGGCCGGCGCGAGGGCTGGACGTAGGCCACCTTCCAGGGGGCCGGTCCCAGCACGCCGAAGAAGGTGGCCGGGTGGAACGTCCCCGCCCCCACCTCGAGGTCGAAGGGCTGTTCGAGCACGCACCCCCGCTCGCGCCAATACGCGTGGAGTTTCAGGATCAGGTCCTGAAAGTGCATGGCCTAGTTGGCGGCGGCTTGGACGCGCGAGACGAGCTGGTCGAAGGCGGACGGGTCCCGCACGGCGAGGTCGGCCAGCATCTTGCGGTTGAGCCCGACGTTGGCCTTGCGCAGGCCGCCCATGAACTCGCCGTAGCGTAAGCCGCGCTGTCGGCAGGCCGCGTTGATGCGCAGGATCCAAAGCTTGCGGAAGTCGCGCTTCTTGAGCTTGCGGCCGATGTAGGCGTTGTAGAGCGCCTTCATCACGGCCTGCTTGGCGATCTTGTGGGACGTGTGCCGCTTCCCGTGGAAGCCCTTGGCCCGCTTCATGATCTTCTTGCGGCGCAGGAGCCGCTTGTTTCCTCCGCGTGTCCGTGGCATTGAGTCCTCCTAGTGGCTCAGGGCTTCGAGGATCTTCTTGCGCATCGGGCCCTCGATGGTCACGCCCTTGCGGTCGTGGCGGGTCTGTTTGCCACTGCGTTTGCGCATCTTGAAGTGGCTCTTGTCCCCTTTGACCTTGCCGTGCTTGCTGACCTTAAAACGCTTGGCCATTCCCTTGTGGGTCTTCTTCTTGGGCACGTGTCTCACCCCTTCAGCCGCCCCGAGTCGGGACCAGAATGATCTGCATGGTCCGACCGCGCGGCTTGACGTTGTTGTCGACCTTGGCCAGGTCCGAGGTTTCCTCCACGATCTTGTCCATGAGCGCTTTCCCTCGGTCCCGGTGGACGATTTCGCGCCCGCGGAAAATCACCGACACCCGCACCTTGTTGCCCTCCTCCAGGAAACCGCGCATCTGGCGCAGCTTGGTCTGGAGGTCGTGCTCCTGAATCTGGGTCGTGAAACGCAGTTCCTTCAGGTCCGCGGACGGCTTCTTCTGTTTCCTCTCGCGTTTCTTCTGCTGGTACTTGAACTTGTTGAAGTCCAGAATCTTGCACACCGGAGGTTTGGCGTTGGGCGAGATTTCGACCAGGTCCAACCCCTTCGACTTGGCCAGCTCGAGGGCTTCCTTCGTGTTCATGACCCCGACCTGCTCCCCCTCCGCCGTAATCACTCGAACCTCGGAAACCCGGATGGACTGGTTCACCCGTACACGTTGTGTGGCGATGAACATCCTCCTTTAACGCGTCCTTGGAATACCTGCTACCTTAACCAGACAATCGCCTCATGTCAAGAACCAATGCGCCCTGTGGACGGACTCACCTTCAGCGCGCATCGCGCTTGCCCGACAGCGGCGCCGCGGACTCCTCGCCACGCCAGAGCCGTTGCAGGTTGGCGCGATGCTGGACGAGGCTCAACACGCCGAGCCCCGCGAACGTCAGCACGAGCGCCGTGCCCGCCTCCAGCGCCCACAGCGCCAGCGGCGCGGTCAGCAGCGCGAGGATCGATCCCAGCGAGACCTTGCGCGTGAGCAGCGTGACCAGCAGCCACACCCCCACCGTCGCAAGCGCGGCGGGCCAGTGGACGCCCACCAGCACGCCCAGCGTGGTGGCCACGCCCTTGCCGCCGTGAAATCGCAGGAACGGGCTCCAGTTGTGCCCGAGCACTGCCAGCGCCGCCCAGGACGGCGCCGCCCCGAGCCCGGCGCAAACCGCCACGGCCAGCAACCCCTTGCTCAGGTCCAACACCAGCGCCAACGCGCCGTGGCCCCGTCCCAGGACGCGGGCCACGTTGGTGGCCCCGGGGTTGCCGGACCCCACAGCCCGAATGTCCACGCCCCGGGCGCGCGCGATCCACACGCTAAACGGGAGCGCGCCCGCCCCGTAACTGAGGGCGGCCGCCGCCGCCGTGCTGAGCGCCACCGCGGGATCCATGACGGTCGGTTATTTCTCCTCTTTCTGCTCCAGGTGCTCGCGCAGCGTCATGGAGCCGCCGTCGCCGCCGGTGGAGTACTCCTTGGCCGGGGCGCTGGGGGCCTGCTCGCGGGACGGTCGCTGCGCGCGCTGCTGCTGAGGCGCGACCTCGCGCGGCTTGCGCAGCGAAAGACGTACCTGGCGCTTCTCCTCGTTGATGCCGATGATGCGCGCCTTGACCGTTTGCTCGACCTCGAGCACGTCCGACGGGTGCCCGATGCGCTCCTCGGCGATCTCCGAGACGTGGATCAGGCCCTCGACCTCGTCGGTGATCTTGACGAAGGCGCCGAAGTCCTTGAGCTCGGTGATGCGGCCGTCCACCTCGTCATTGACCGAGAAGTCCTCGACGAAGGCGTGCCACGGGTCCTCCTGCAGCTCGCGCAAGCTCAGCCGGATCTTGCGGTGCGTGCTGTCCGACTTGATCACCTTGGCCTCGACCTCGTCGCCCTCCTTGACGACCTCGCCGGGTTCGCTCACGTGCTCCCAGCTCATCTCGGAGATGTGCAGCAGCGCTTCGAGGCCGGACTCCAACTGGATGAACGCGCCAAACGGCGCCAGCTTGGTGACCTGGCCCTTGACCACCGACCCCTCGGGGTAGCGTTCGTCGATGTTCTCCCAGGGGTCGGGCTGGGCCTGACGCATGCTGAGCGAGATGCGCCGGTTCTTCTCGTCCACGTCGAGCACGACGATGTTGACCTCGTCGCCCTCGCTCACGACGTCCTTGGGGTGCTGCGGGTAGCCCCAGCTCAACTCGGAGATGTGCACGAGCCCCTCGACGTCCTCCTCGAGCCGCACGAAGGCACCGAAGTCCGTGATGCTCACGACCGCGCCGCTCAGCTTGGTGCCGGCCGGGTAGCGCTCGGCGATGCCCTCCCAGGGGTCGGGCCGAAGCTGCTTGATGCTAAGCCGGACGCGCTCCCTCTCGGTATCGATCTCGAGCACCTTGACCTCGATCTTGTCCCCCACGCTGTAGGTCTTGGGGGGGACGGGCACGTCCTTCCAACTGATCTCGGTGCGGTGCACCAGCCCCTCGAAACCGCCGATGTCGACGAACAGACCGTAGTCGACGATCGACTTGATCTCGCCTTCGATCACCTGGCCGGTCTCGAGCGTCTCGAACAACTGCTGGCGCTGCTTGCGCTCGATCTCCTTCAGATAGGCCTTGTGCGAGACCACCAGGTTCTTCTCGCGCCGGTCGAGCTCGAGGATCTTCAGGACGATCTCGGTGCCCTTGAGCGACTCGATGGCGGCGGGCAAGTCGTTGCCCAGTTGGGATCCCGGCAGGAACGCACGCACCCCCTTGAGGTTCACGTGGTAGCCGGCGTTCTTGACCTCGCCTTCCACGACGCCGGTGACGGGCTCCTGACTGCGAAACGATTGCTCCAACTCGCCGATGCGCTTCTCGTAGACGGCTTGGCGCTCCGAGACGTAGACCGTGCCCTCTTCCTCGTCGATGTAGGTCACCAACACGTCCAGGTGGTCGCCCTGCCCCAGCGACTCGTCCCGAAAGGGGGCCACCTCGTTGGGGTTCATGATGGCCTCGGACTTGTAGCCGATGTCCACCAGGATCGCGTTGTCGTTGACCTGCAGCACGGTTCCCTCGAGGATGTCGCCGCGCGTATACGTCTGGACGTTACCGAGTTCCAGCCATTCTTCCATGCTCTTGTTTTCACTCATTCGACCTCACCTACTTGCTCGCGAAATTGCCAACACCGTCCGGTCAAGCCGTCGGAACGGAAGATAATCTGTCGGACTCGCCCTCCTTTCCTCGTGAACTCCGAATAATAAACCCTTTGTATGCACGCCGCAAAAGCCCCTTCGGCATCAAGTTCGATCGATGCGCTCCATCAGCAGGTCCGCCAGGCGCTCGTAGCGATCCTCGCGCGCCTCGTCCCCGCGCAGGTCGAACTCCAAATCCCGCAACGAAAAGGGACGCCCCACGGTCACCGTGACCGCCGGCAGCGGCTTCCCCCGGCGGGGCGGGTAGTGCCCCCGACGCGCCCGGATGGCCACCGGCAGGAACTCGCGCCCGGAGCGTTCTGCGAACCGGATCACGCCCGCGTACACCCGATCCGTGGCCAGGATCGTCCCCTGCGGGAAGATGCCCACCAGCTTGTCCGCCTCCAGGGCGCGCATCACCCGCTTGAAGTCTTCCTTCCGGAAGCGGTCCCGGTCGATCGGGATCGAAAAGCCCCGAATGAAGGGACGCAAAAGGGGATGATCGTCCATGAGCGTGCGCCGGGCCAGGAAGTGCAGCCGTCTGAACCACTGAAACGCGGCGATGATCAGCGGCACGTCCCAGTAACTTCCGTGTCGGGCGACCACGATGGCCCCGTGCGGCGGGATGCGTTCGCGTCCCTCGTAGCGGGCGCGAAACAGGAGTTTGACGGTCAGGGCGAGCGTCCACGTTCCCAGCCAATAAATCCCCCGCTTGACAAGCGCCACCGCAGCTTGCCTCATAGCTTACTCGCCCCTTCTCGCTTTTTCAAGCACTCCAGGGCGCGCTGGACCACGTCCTCGATGTCCAACCCCTCGGTGTCGATGACCACGGCGTCGGGCGCGGTCTGCCGCCCGAACCCTTCGGCGTCGCGCGCGTCGCGCGCCCGCATGGCTCCGGCGATCTCGTCCGCGTCGCCGCCGCGCTGCCGGGCGCGACGGCGCGCGCGCTCGCGGATCGACGCGGTCAAATAGAGCTTGAGGTCGGCCTCGGGCAGGACCACGGTGCCGATGTCCCGCCCCTCCATGACCACGTTCCGGCCGCGCGCGACCGCACGCTGCTGCTCGATGAGCTTGGCGCGCACGGCTTTCTCGGTGGCGTGCTCCGAGGCCCAGCGGTCGACCTCGTCGGTGTAGAGCGCGTCGGTGACGTCCCGGCCGTTGACCCGGACGCGGTCGCGCTCGTCCACCCGGATGTGGATTTGGTCCAGGCCGAGGCCGTGGTGCAGCCCCCACGCCAGCGCCCGGTACATGGCGCCCGTGTTGACGTAGAGGGCCCCGAGTCGTTGCGCCAGCCGGTGGGCCACCGTGCTCTTGCCCACGCCGGCGGGTCCGTCGACCGCGATCTGCATCGACCTATTGTAAAGCGGCACACAGACCGGCTCAAGCGCCGTTACCCTTGGCGGAAAGCCGAAACTGGATCTGGGCGGCCAGGTGGCCGGCAAACAGCACGACCATGGCCATGATCCAGGCCCAGAGCACGAGCGTGATTACCATGGCCAGCGAGCCGTAGATGAGGCTGTAGTTGGCGAAGGTGCCCAGGTAATGGAAGAAGAGCAACTGGGCGATCCCCGTCAGCGCCGTGGCCGCGGCCGCGCCGCCCAGGGCGGCCGCCCAGCGCACCGCGGGCCGGGGCACGAAGCGATACAGCAGCAGAAAGGCGATCCCCAACAGCGCGCGCGGCATCCAGTTGGCAAGCGGGCTGAGCGCGCGCAGCCCGGTCCAGTCGGCCAGGTCAATCCAGCGTTGCAGCACTTCCCAAAGCGACTGCAGTCCGAGCGCGAGCGCGAACGTCAGCCCGATGGTGGCCACCATGGCCAGTTGTACGATGGTGCGTCGCACGAGGCCGTAACGCTCTTCGACGTCGAAGGCCGCGTTGAGCGCGGTGGAGAGCGCGCCGAACACGCGCGAGCCCGCCCACAGCAACACCCCCAGCGACAGCAGGCTCGCCCCGCCCCGGCGCCGCACGGTTTCCCGCACGATGGCTTCGATTTGATCCGAACCGCGTGGCAGAACGTCCCCGAGCCACTGCGTCGCCTGCTGCACCGCCCACTGTGGGTCGACGAAGTAGGCCGCGACCGAGGCGAGCGCAAGCAAGAGCGGGAACAACGACAGAAGCGCGTAATAGGCGATGGCTGCGGCCCAGTTAGGCCCGTATCCCCGCGCGAACGCGCGCCCCGCCGCCAGCAGCACGCGCCCCGCCGCGGCCAGGGCCGCGCTCATCCCTCCGGCGGGGCCGAGGCCAGGTAGAGCTTGTTGGTGGGGTAGGCAAACGCGATCCCTTCCTCGGCGAAGCGGCGGAAGATCGCGAGGTTGATGCGCTGCTGGATGTCCATATAGACGTTGTAGTCCGCGCTCAGCACGTAGTAGACGACCTCGAACACGAGCGAAAAGTCCCCGTAGCGCTTGAAGTGGGCGCGATCGAAGCGGGTGAGTTTCTCCGTTTCGACGATCTGTCTCAGCCAGCCGGGCACGGCCTCCAACGTGTCCGCCGGGGTCTCGTACACGATTCCGAGCTCAAAGGTGACCCGGCGCTCCTCCATGCGCTTATAGTTGCGGATGCGGCTCTGCAGCAGGTCGTTGTTGGCGAACACGAGCTGCTCGCCCGACAGGCTCCGCACCCGCGTCGTCTTCAGGCCGATTCGTTCGATCGTGCCCATGTGTTCGCCCACGATCACGAAGTCGCCGATCACAAACGGCTTGTCCAGGATGATCGAGAGCGAGGCGAACAGGTCGCCCAGCACGTTCTGCAGCGCGAGCGCCACCGCCACCCCGCCCACGCCCAGGCCGGCCACGAGCGCCGTGATGTTGACGCCCAGGTTGTCCAGCACGATTAACACGAAGATCGCCCACAGGACGATGCGCCCCAGCAGCCGCAGGCCCGTCATGGTTGTGGCCAGGTTGGGGTCTTGTTCCAGGCGCGCTTGCATGCCGCGCTGGACCCAGAACGTGACCACCCGGTCGCCCCAGAACGCGAACTGGAGCAGCACGGCCAGCAGCACGGCCTTGCCGGCGAGCGCCTCCAGCCCGGCGGGCAGGCGCAAGACGAGCGATCCCAGATAGAGCGAGAGCAGCGCGACCAGCAGCGTGCGGCTGCGCTTGAGCAGGTCGACGGCCAAGTCGTCCCACGCCGTGCGGCTGCGCTCGCTCAGCGCGGTCAGGCGCCGCAGCGCCAGCCGGATGACCACGCGTCCCACCGCAAACGCCGCCAGCGCGATCCCGAGCGCGCTGAGCCAAAGCAGGACGCTGTTGCCGTAGTGCGCTTGTGCGAGCCATGCGGGCATGGGCCCCTCCCGTGCGCGGGGTTGTGCCCCATCTTAGTGACTCACCCCCGCGAGTTCATGCGGCGCGCCCGGGGCGACGCCGCGTTGGCGCCGGTGCCGCCCACACTTACAATCTGGGTCGCTGGAACCGGGAGGTCCGGATGAAGCGCAAGCGGCTCACCGAAAAGCATTTCTGGTGCCTGGAACAGCTCGACTTCACCACGGTACGATCATCATCCAGGACGTGGAGCGGCTCAAGGAGGCGGAAGGTTAACCCTCTTCCAGCACGATGCGAGTCCCGTCGTGCGCCAAGCGCACCGCCCCGTCGAAGTGGGCGCGGACGCCTCGGAGCAGCGCTGCGCCGGCGGCGGCGGCTTCCGGGTAGAAGTGCGTGAGCCAGAGCGCGCCGAGTTCCGCCCCGGCCAGCGCGCGCCCCAGGCCGCCGGGCGTGGCATGGCCCGCCCCGTCGGGGTGCGCGTCCGTGTACGAGCACTCGTGCACGAGGGCCTCACACCCGGAGGCAAACGCCTTGAGCGACGGCACCGGCTCGCTGTCGCCGCAGACCGCCAACCGGCCGTCGAACTTGTAGGCCAGCGAGGGTAGCTGGAAATGGCGCAGGGCCAGGGTCTCGACCCGGAAGCCCGTGACCTCGGTCGCCGCGCCCGCGGCCAAGTCGTGCGCCGAAACGGAAACCGAGCCTTCGACGTAGGGAAAGAGCGCGACGAGCTTGGCCACGAGATCCCGCGTGCCGGCGGGGCCGTAGACGGACGTGTGCGGGTGGCCGAGCAGCCAGCGTCCGGTCACGACGCTCAGGAGATCGATCATGTGGTCCAGGTGGTGGTGCGTGAGCAGGACCGTGTCGAGCCGCCCCCAGTCGACGCCGAGCTCGCAGAGGCGCTGATACACCCCGCTGCCGCAGTCGAGCAACAGCGGCCGGCCGCCCCTTTCCAGCAGGAAGCCGCTCTGGGCGCGTTTGGGGTCGGGCACGGGGCCGGCCGTGCCCAGGATGGTGAGCCTCATCGGGGCGGGTCCTCCAGGCGGCGCTCCATATGGTCGAGTTCCCGCTCGACGGCCGAGTCCAGCGGGTGCGAGAGCGCCTCGACGGGCTGGAAGGCGTAGAGGCGCTGCGGCTCGCGGATGCCGTCGAGCCGGCGCTGGCCCCGGTCCACGAACTGGTACCCCTTGAGCGCTCCGGCGAGGTTGCGCACGACCTCGGAGCAGAACACCTGCCCGCCGTCGGCCTGCTGCATGACGCGCTGGGCCAGGTTGACGGTCTGGCCGATGTAGTCGCGCTCGCTCTGGATGGGCTCGCCGGCGTGCAGCCCCATGCGCACGCGCAGCCGCTTGCCCTCGTCCGAGGCCAACTGGGCCAGCTCGCGTTGGGCCTCGCCCGCGCACAGCAGCGCCTTGCGCGCGCTCGAAAAGCAGAAGATAAAGCCGTCGCCGAGTTGCTTGATCTCGCTGCCGCCGTGGCTTTCGGCGGCGCGACGCAACACGCGGTTGTGCCGCTGGACCAGCTCGAAGGCGGCCTCGTCCCCGTGTCGGTCGAGCAGGCGGGTGAAGCCCTCGATGTCGGTGAACAGGAACACGGTCACGCCCTCGGGCAGAGTCTGCTGTTCGATCTCGCGCAGATCCTGCGGGGTGAGCTCGCGCTGCGGCGGGAGCGTGTCCTGGCGGGATTGGCTCAGTTGCTCATGCAACCGTGCGACCTCGCGGCGCAGTGCCTTGACGTCCTTGGTCTCGCCCCGCACGACCGATACGACCTTGACCACCGTATCGCCGAGCACCGCAACCATGCCAATCGAAAGCGCCGTCAGCGGGATGACGACGAAGATCCAGAACCACCACTCGTTGAACAGGAACGTGGGGATCATAGCGCCTCGCTCAGCTTGCCCTTCCACCCGGGCGGCGGGTCGACTTGGATGGGCGCGGGGAACGTGAGCTCGGGCACGCCCTTGGGACCCACGCGCCCCGCGCCGCCCTGGGCCCGCTGTTCTAGTGCCGCCAGCACCTTCTCGGCCGTGATCGGGGTCTCGTCGATCCGCACGCCTACGGCGTCGTAGACCGCGTTGGCCACGGCCGGCAGCACGGGCAGCAGCGGCCCCTGGCCCACCTCCTTGGCGCCGAACGGCCCGCGCGCCTCGTGCGCCTTGACCAGGATCGTCTCCACCGGCGGCATGTCGTTGGCCGTGGGGGACTTGTAGTCGAGCATCGAGGGGATCTTGTGCGTGCCGAGCTTGGTGCGGAAAGGGTACTCCTCCATCAGCACCTCGCCCAGGGCCATGTAGACGCTGCCCTCGACCTGGCCGATCACGAGCGTCTCGTTGATGCACTCGCCGATGTCGTGGGCCAGCCAGACCTTTTCGATCTCGATTTCGCCCGTCTCGGGATCGACGTCCACTTGGGCCACGCAGGCCGAGTAGCTGTAGGCCGGCGTGGGCCCCACGCCCGAGCCCTTGTAGTTGCCGGGCTTGCGCGGCGGTCGGTAGCTGCCCGTGGCCGAGAGCGGTCCGTGGTGTGCCTCGGCGACCTGGGCGGCCTCCTGAATGCTCAGGTCCGTCTTCGGGTCGGACGCGTCGAAGACGCGCCCGTCGCGCAGGGCGAGCCGCGCGCTCGGGACGCCCAACTTCTGCGACACGGGCCCCAACAGCAGGTCGCGCATGCGCTCGGCGGCCTGTTTGGCCGCGTTGCCCATCATCATCGTGACGCGGCTGGAATAGCTCCCCAGGTCGATCGGCGTCAGGTCGGTGTCGGCGGTCACGAGCTGGACGTCGCCCGGCGCCACGCCCAGCACCTCGGCCACGATGGTGGCCAGCACGGTGTCCGAGCCCTGGCCGATGTCGATGGCGCCCGTGTAGGCCGTCACGGTGCCCATGCGATCGATGCGCACCTCGACCTCGGAGTGCGGCAAATCGTTCCAGTAGATCGGCAGCCCCGCGCCGCAGATGTAGGAACCCACCGCCAATCCAACGCCCCTGCCGCGCGGCAGTTTCCCATGCTTTTCTTTGAACTTGGAGGCGTCTGCAACCCGGTCGATGCATTCCTCCAGGCCGCAGGTCGTGACCTGGAGCCAGTTGACCGTGAGCGAGTGCGGTGTGATCAGATTGTGCTTGCGGATCTCTAGGGGATCGAGCCCAAGCCGTTCGGCCACCTTGTCGAAGTGGATCTCCAGGCCGAAGCGGGGCTGCGGCGTGCCGTGCCCGCGCTTGGGGCCGCAGGGGGGCTTGTTGGTAAACGCCCGCACGCCCTCGAACCTGTAGGCCGGTACCCGGTAGGTCACGGTCTGCAGTGCGCCGGTGTAGTAGGTGCTGGCCGGCCCGTAGCTGCCGTGCGCGCCGCCGTCCAGGAACGTCTTGAAGTGCATCCCGGCTAGTTTGCCGTCGTGGGTCCAGCCCGTCTTGACCCACATGAGCACGGGATGGCGGCCGCGGTGCGTGTAGAAAACCTCCTCGCGCGCGAGCGTGATCTTGACCGGCCGGCCCGTGATCATGGAAAGCTTGCAGGCCGCGACCTCGTGCGAGAAGGGGTCGTCCTTGCCGCCGAAGCCGCCGCCGATGGGCGGGGCGATCACGCGGATGCGGCTCGACGGCATCTGGAACACCTTGGCCAGCGCGCGGTGGACGTAGTGCGGCGTCTGGGTGGCCGACCAGAGCGTGAGTTTGCCGTGCGGCTCGTAGTGGGCCAGCGCGCTGTGCTGCTCCATGGGCAGGTGCGTGTTGCCCTCGTAGAAGAAGACGTCCTCGACGGCGAAGTCCGCCTCTTGAAGCGCCGCGTCCACGTCGCCGAATTCGAGTGAGACGATCTTGTGGATGTTGCCGCCGTAGCCGAAATCCTCGTGGATGCGCCCCTCGGCGTCGAGCGATGTGCCCACGGCGTCTTCGATCGAGAACACGGGGGGCAGCGGTTCGTACTCGACCCGGATCAGCTCGCAAGCCGCCTCGGCCGTCTCCTCGTCGACCGCGGCCACGGCTGCCACGGGATCGCCCACGTAGCGCACCTTCTCGACCGCCAGGGCATGTTCGTCCTGGCTGGTGGGCATGATGCCGAACTTCACCGGCAGCGCCTCGCCGGTGAGCACGGCTAACACGCCGGGCAGCGCCTCGGCCTCGGCCGTGTCGATCGACTTGATGCGGGCGTGGGCCTGCGTGGCGCGCAGCAGCTTGCCGTGGGCCATGCGCGGCAGGGCCAGGTCGTCGGTGTACTTGGCCCAGCCCAGGCTCTTGCCCAGCCCGTCGACCTTGGGGCCGGGCTTGCCGATGTGGGCATACTCCGTGGTCGCCATCAGGCTCCTTTCGCAGGCCCGTTCGAAGCACAGCCCATCCGCTCGGCGGCCAGCTCCACGGCCTCGAAGATTTTCAGATACCCTGTGCAGCGGCAGAGGTTGCCGGAAAGGGCTTCCTGGATCGTTTCGCGGTCGGCGGCGGGCTGGTCGTCCAGCAATGCCTTGGCGGTCAGAATCATCCCCGGCGTGCAGTAGCCGCACTGCGCGGCGCCCAGCTCGGTGAACGTCTCCTGGAGCGGGTGCGGTTTCCCGTTCTGCGCGACGCCCTCGACCGTCGTGATCTCCCGCCCCTGCACCTCGACCGGCAGCGTGAGGCAGGAGAGGATCGGCACCCCGTCGACCAGCACGGTGCACGTGCCGCACTCGCCCACCTCGCAGCCGTGCTTGGTGCCGGTCAGGTCCATCTCCTCGCGCAGGACTTCCAAGAGCGTCTTGTGGACCGGCGCCAGCACCCGATGCGCTTCCCCGTTGACGTGCAGCGTCAAAGACGCCCTGTCCCCGTTCACGCGCGATCAACCCCTTTGCGCCGATGTAGCGGTGTGTGCAGGGTCAGTATAAAACGGGCGCGAATCGTTGTCGAGATCGCGGGAACGCGCGTTCCCCGGCTTTGCGTGCCGCTTCCGCCCGCGGTCGTAATCCCAAAGGCGCGGGACTACACTGGAGAGAACCCCTGACGAGGAGGTCGATTCCGTTGCGACCCCTGCGAAACAAGTTGGCCCTAGCCGTGTTGATCGTCGTTTTCATCGGGTTGGCTCCCGGAGAGGCGCTGCAGGAAGGCTGGGTGGTCGAGCGCGTGGAACAGGGCACCAAGCCGGCCCTGACGCTGGACGCTAGCGGAAGGCCCGTGATCGCGCACATGCTGGAGCGCCGGGGCGGCTTCGTGAAGGCGGCCACGCGCGGCCAGAACGGCTGGAGCTCCGCGCTGGTGGCCGAGGGCTACTTCTACGGGCCGCTCGACGTGGCCACCGACCCCGAGGGCCGGATTCACATCGTCTATCACGACCACCAGGCCCCCAACTTCAACCCCAACGTCGGCGACCTGGCCCACGCCGTCCGGCAGGATGCAAGCTGGGCGGTCGAGCCGCTTGCCAATCGCGGCCACGACGGCTGGGACGCGCGCCTGGTCTTCGATGCCAACGGCGCGCTGCACGCCAGCGCCGTGGACCCGCTGGACTTCAACGGGCGCGGGGTCGAGTACTACCTGCTGACGCCGGACGGCGCGCTGGTCGTCGAGGCCGTGGGCAGCGCGCCGCAGACGTATCGGTTCGCCACCGCGATCGCGCTCGGTCCCGACGGTGAACCCCGCATCTCGTACTTCGACCTCAACGCCAGCCGACTGAGGCTGGCCACGCGCGCAGGCCCCGGCGACTGGACGCTGGAAACCGTGGACGACGCGGCCGGGACGGGGGCGTTCTCCTCCCTGAAGATCGACCCCAAGGGCGGTCTCCATCTCAGCTACTTCGAAAGCGACGGCGGCCCGGCTTTTGCCGACGCGGGCCGGATCAAATACGCCTTCCGCCCCAACCCCGACGCGCCGTGGCGGATCGAGGTGATCGACAGGTTGGATCAGGTGTTCTCCGGCTTCACGGGCGCGCGCAACCTCACCTCGCTGGCGCTGGACTCGGCGGGGAACCCGTGGGTGGCTTACTCGGATGAGTCGGTCCTCAAGCTGGCCCGCTTCGACGGGCAGAATTGGCAAATCCAAACGGTCGTCGAGGCCGGCGAGCGCCCGCTGGGCCAGCTCGTCTCGCTGGTGTTGGACGCGGACGACCGGCCGCACCTGAGCTACCACGAGGTCACCAACAAGGACCCGCTCGACGGAATCGTCTTCTACGCCACGCCGGCTGAGATGCCGTGAAGCGACGTTGGTCCGCGCTTGAGGGGCTGGTTTGATCTTGCCTTCCAGCTCGGGCTCCCGTTGGACGTCGTGCGAACGAGACGCCTATAATGCACGTCGAGGACACCGCGCGTCCCGCCCAAACTGAGGAGGATTCCAGATGCTGCGACTGCCCCGTTTCACTTTCCACGCGCCAGAGACTTTGAAAGACGCTCTAAAAATGCTCGGCGACCACGGTCCGGAGGCCATGCTGGTGGCCGGGGGGACCGACGTCTACCCCAAGATGAAGCGCCGCCAGTTCCAGCCCAAAGCGCTGGTGAGCCTGCGGGGGCTGCGCGAGCTGGGCGGCGTGCGGGGGAAGGCGGGCGCGGGCATGACGCTCGGGGCCGGCGCGACGCTGAGCGAGATCGCCCATCACCCCGAGATTCGCTCGCACTACAGCGGCCTGAGCACGGCCGCCGGGGTCGTTTCGACGCCGGTGCTCCGCAACATGGGGACGCTGGGCGGCAACCTCTGCCTGGACACGCGTTGCAACTACTACGACCAGACGCGCGAGTGGCGCAAGTCGATCGACTGGTGCAAGAAGGCGCCGGGGCCGGGTCTGACCTCCGAAGAGGTCCCGTGCCGCGTGGCGCCGGGCAGCCCCAAGTGCCTGGCGGCCTCCTCGACCGACACCGCGCCCATGTTGATCGCGCTGGGCGCCGAGGTCACGCTGGTCGGACCCGAGGGCGAGCGGCGCGTGCCGGTCGAGGCGCTGTTCCAAAACGACGGGATGCACTTTCTGACCAAGCGGCGCGATGAGATACTGACCGAGGTCCATCTGCCCCCGGCCGACGGGGTCAAGACGGCTTATTTGAAGCTGCGCCGCCGCGGCGCGTTCGATTTCCCTGTCCTGGGCGCGGCGGTCGCGCTGAAGCTGGATGACGGCGGCACCATGCGCGACGCCCGCGTCGCGCTGGGGGGCGTGGCCTCGCAGCCGTTGCTCGTCGAGGAAGCGGGGCAGTCGCTCGTGGGCAACAAACTCGACGAAGACGCGCTGCAAGCGGCCGCCCAAGCCGCCTTCGGTCCCGCCCGCCCGATGGACAACACCGACTTCCACCTGGGCTACCGTAAGAAGATGGTGCCGGTCTACGTCAAGCGGGCGCTGCGGGCCGCCGCGGGGGTTTCAAGCTGAAAAAGGAAAAGGGCACGCGCTTGCGTGCCCTGGGTGGAGCGGGAAACGGGATTTGAACCCGCGACCTACAGCATGGCAAGCTGTCGCTCTACCGCTGAGCTATTCCCGCTTGCGTTCCCCGATTATAGCCGCCGCCCCCGCGCGGGGCAAGCCGCCCCGCGCTCAATCCCAGGGCTCGCTCCCGAACGGGCACAGACACAGCGGGGTGCGTCCATCCCAATAGACAATCCCGCGCAGCGCGAAGTCGAAGGCGGCGCCCGCCGGTTCGGGCGGGGCGAGCGGCTGCTTGACCCGGTAGCGCTCGACCAGCGGCGCGTGCGCGGGGAGGCCCGCCAGCGCGCGCGCCTTCTCGACGCCCTCGCGCAAGCCACCTAGCGCGTCGACCAGGCCGTGGTCGAGCGCCTGGCGCCCGGTCCACACCCGGCCGCGCCCCACGGCGTCGACGGCCTCGCGTGCGAGCTTGCGGCTCGCAGTCACTCTGTCCAGGAACACGTCGTAGGTGCGCGTGATCCCCTTCCACATCACGGCCCGCTCCTGCTCGGTCAGCGGGCGCGACGCGTCGCCGAAGTCGGCGCGCTCGCCGCGCAACAGCAGATCGCGGGTGAGCCCGAGTTTGTCCAGCAGGCCGCGGTTGCTGATGTGTCCGTTGAGCACGCCGATCGAGCCCGTGATCGTCCCCGGCCGCGCCACGATCCAGGCGCCCGGCGTCGCCACGTAGTAGCCGCCCGAGCCCGCCACCGCGCCCATCACGACCACGACGGGCTTGCGCGCGGCCACCTGTTCCAGCGCGGCGGCCATGGCCTCCGAGGCCGTGGCCGAGCCGCCGCCCGAGTCCACGTAGACGACCAGCGCGGCCGCGCGCTTGTCCTCGGCGGCGCGGCGCGCCTGCTGCACGACCGTCAAATCGCCCGCGCGTTCGTTCAGCAACAGCGGCAGCCGAAACGGCGGCTTAAACGGCGGACGCGCGTTCTCGCCGTCCACGATGTCGCCCTCCACGCGCAGCAGCGCGACGTGGCGGCTTGCGGGCCGCCGCACGCGCCTGTGCAAGCGCCCGCGGGCGGCCTCCCACGGCAGCAACCGTGCGGCGGAGCCTTCCCCCAGGCGTTCCGGCAGCGCCTCCTCGCTCAGCAGCCCGTCCACCAGCCCCGCCTCAACCGCCTCCAGGTCCGTGTACGGGGAGCCGTCGACCCAGGCAAGCGCGCGCTCGCGTTCGACCCCGCGCCCCTCGGCGAGCCCGTCCACCAGCGCCTCGAACTGGGAATCCAGTAGCCAGTCGTACATCTCGCGCGCCTCGTCGGACATCGTCGTGCGCGTCAGCACGTCCATACCCGATTTGTACGGGCTGATTTGGACGACCTCGGCCTCCAGCCCCAGCTTGTTGAGCCCGCCGGTCAGGAACGTGACCCCGAGCTTGAACCCCAACGGGTGAACGTGCCCGCCGGGCTGCAACAGCACCTCGTCGGCCGCGCTGGCCACGTAGAGGCTCGCGTTCGTGTAGGTGTGCGACCAGGCGCAGACGTGCTTGCCGGCTTCCCGCAGCCGCTGGATCTCCACGCGCAGCCATTGCAGCTCGGCCAGCGGCAGCTTGAGCGGGCGCAGGTGCAGCACCACGCCCCGCACGCGCGGGTCGCGGGCCAGGGCCGAAAAGCGGTCGGCCAGGTCCATCAGGCTGGCCGGCGTCGGAGACAGGCGGCGCGCGAGCCAGCCGCGGTGCGGCGGCCGCAGGGCGGGGTACGACCCCGCCAGCGTGAACGTGACGTAGTCCGGCGCGGCGCGCAGGTGGCGCAGGCCGTTGGCAAGCGTCGTCCAGCCTGCGTGGATCAAAAAGAACGGATAGCGGAGCATGATGCGTTCCTTTCGGGGGTGGTCGTGTCGATCACGTTGCGATCCGGATCCGCAGCGAGCCGTCGGCCGTCACGGTCAGGTCGATCGGGGCACCGAGCTGGTCGCGTTCGATCGCAGCCGGGGCGCGCTCGCGGAGGTGCTGGATCACGCGGGCCGCGTCCGCTTGCACCTTGATCCCGGCCCGATCGGCCGCGCGGTAGAGCCGAGGGGGCAGGTCGACCAGAGCGGCGCCCGCTTCAAAACGCAGGGACAGGGCCGGGAAGAGACGATCGGCAAGTTGGAGCGTGCGCCGGGCGCGGGCCAACTTGTCCCGCGCGGTTCGCTCCAGCGCGCTCACGTTGGCCCGGCTCGTGCCCCAACGCCGGGCAATGCTCGCTTGCGAACAGCCGGCAGCCCGCAACGCCAGCACGTGGGCCTGTCGTTCCGTGAACAACGTCCCCTCGAACTCGGCGGGCTCGGGCACATCGGCGTGCGTGGGTGCCATCCCCTTACGGTAGGCCCAAGCCGCCGGCCCGGCAAGCCGGGTGCATCCGGCCTGTTTTCCAATACAATTCGACCGATGCGCTTCTTGAAGATCGTGCAACAGCAAGCCAACGTCTCGCGCCGACAGGCGCAGGCTCTGATCGAGGCGGGCCGCGTGCGGCTCAACGGCGAACCGACCGGGCACCCGTTTTCCGACGTGGCGCTCGAGGACGTGAAAAGCCTGCACGTGGACGGGCAGCGCGTCTCGTTGACGCGGGACAAGACGGGCGTCTACTGCTACTACAAGCCGAGCGGGATGCTGTGTTCGTTCAAGGACCCGCATCACCACCACGCCATGGGCAAGGTGTTGCGCCGGCCCGAGCTGCGCGGCTACCGGGTCGCGGGACGCTTGGACCGGGACGCGGAAGGGTTGCTGCTCTTGACCAACGACGGGGACTTGCTCCACTGGATGACGCACCCGCGCTACGAGGTCGAGAAGGTCTACCACGTGCTCGTCCCGCAGGTGCTGCGCTACCGGCAGACGGGTGATGCGATCCGGCAGATGAAGGCGGGTATCAGCGACGCGGGCGAGCGGCTGACCGTGCGCGGCGGGCGCATCGCCTACCGCACGAACGAGGAGACCACGGTCGAGCTCGTGCTCAACGAGGGCAAGAACCACGAGGTCAAGCGCCTGTGCCGCCATTTCGGCTGGCACGTCCGGCGCCTGGTGCGCGTGGGCATGGCGGGCGTGGCGCTGGGGCAGCTCCGCTCCGGCCAGCTCAAGCCGCTGCCGCGCGCCGAGCTCAACCGGCTGTTGGCGCGCTACGAGGACGAAACGGGCGCGAACTAACCCTCTCCGAAGGGAGCGGCGCGCCGCGGAGACGAGCGGAAGCCCCTTTTTGAAAGGGCCAGAGGCCCATCCTATAATGCCCTTATCGGCAGGAGGTGGCATGACACAGACCCGCGTCAAACCGAATTGGTTCAAAGTCCGACCGCCTTCCGGAAACGCCTACGTTGAAATCAAAAAGACCCTGCGACGCCACGGCTTGAACACCGTCTGCGAGGAGGCCCGCTGCCCGAACATCGGCGAGTGCTGGGGCGGCGGCACGGCCACGTTTATGGTCATGGGCGACACCTGCACGCGCGGCTGCCGCTTCTGCGCCGTGCAGACCGGCAACCCGCACCAGGAACTGGACCCGTTCGAACCCGTCAAGGTGGCGCGCTCCATCGCCGAGTGGGGGCTCGACTACGTCGTGATTACCTCGGTGGACCGCGACGATCTGGACGACGGCGGCTCGTCGCACTTTGCGTCCGTGATCCGCGCCGTGCAACACCACGCGCCCAACACGCGAATCGAGGTGCTGATCCCGGACTTCAGTGGGAACGAGACGGACGTCGGGCGCATCGTGTCGGCGGGCCCCGACGTGATTGCACACAACGTCGAAACGGTCGAGCGGCTCAGCCCCGGCGTGCGCGACCGTCGCGCCGACTACCGCCAATCCCTGCGCGTGCTGGAGGCGGTCAAGGAGCTGGACCCGAGTCGCTATACCAAGTCGTCCATCATGCTGGGCCTGGGCGAGGAACGGGACGAAGTCCGGCAGGCCATGCGCGACCTGCGCGCCGCCGGGGTCGACGTGCTCACGCTGGGGCAGTACCTGCGCCCCACCAAGTCCAAGCGGCACCTGGAGGTTGTCGAGTACCTGCCGCAGGAAGCCTACGACGACTACCGGCGCATGGGTGAGGCGCTCGGATTCCTATACGTGGCCTCCGGCCCCCTGGTGCGCAGCTCGTACCGGGCCGGGGAGCTGTTCATGAAAAGCCTGCTTAAGCGAGGAGGAACCATCGATGGCCAAGGCCAAGGCTCAGAACAAGAGGTCCGCCGGCTCGGCGGTTAAGATCCAGGAAACGTACCGGCCGCTGCAAATCCTCAAGCCGGATGGCTCGGTCGAGGGCAAGGCTCCCGACCTGTCGAAAGAGAAGCTGTTGCAGCTCTACCGCTGGATGGTCGAGGCGCGCGCCTTCGACCAGCGCGCGCTCAACCTGCAGCGCCAGGGACGCCTGGGCACCTACGCCCCGCTCAGCGGCCAGGAGGCCTGCCAGGCCGGCTCGGCTTTCGCGCTGGAGAAGCGGGACTGGGTGTTTCCGTCCTACCGCGAGCACCTGGCGGCCGCGGTCCACGGGGTGGACTGGCTCACGTCGCTGACCTACTGGGGCGGGAGCGAGGAGGGCAGCCGCGTGCCCGAGGACGTCAACGTGTTCACGGTCTCGATCCCGATCGCGACCCAGATCATCCACGCCGTGGGCATGAGCTGGGCGGCCAAGATTCAGGGCAAGGACGACGCCTCGATCGTCTACTTCGGCGACGGCGGCACCAGCGAGGGCGACTTCCACGAGGGGCTCAACTTCGCCGGCGTCTACAAGACCGCCACGGTGTTCTTCTGCCAGAACAACCAGTACGCCATCTCGCTGCCCGTGAGCCAACAGACGGCCTCGCAGACCATCGCCCAGAAGGCCATCGCCTACGGCATCCCCGGCGTCCAGGTGGACGGCAACGACGTGTTCGCCGTGTACCAGGCCACGCAAGACGCGCTGGAACGCGGGCGCAAGGGCGAGGGCCCCACGCTCATCGAGGCCGTGACCTATCGCTACGGCCCGCACACGACCGCAGACGACCCCACGCGCTACCGCGAGGACGAGGAGGTCGAAAACTGGCGCGAGGAGAAGGACCCCATCGAGCGCCTGCGCAAATACTTGGCCAACGAGGGCCACTGGGACGACGAGCAGGAAGAGAAGCTGCAAGAGGACGTCAAGGCGGAGATGGCCAAGGTGGTCGAGGCCTACGAAAACCTGCCCGCGCGCCCGGTCGAGGAGATCTTCAAGTACACCTACGAAGAGATGCCGTGGCACCTGCGCGAGCAGCTCGACGACCTCAAGGCCTTCATCGAGGAGCACGGGGACCCCACCGAGGGTCACCACTAATCCATGCCCAACTGGACGATTGTTCAGGCGATCAACCACGCGCTGCACGTGGCCATGGCCGCGGACGAGCGCGTGGTCGTGTTGGGCGAGGACGTCGGGGTGAACGGCGGGGTGTTCCGCGTGACCGAAGGGCTGCACGACCAGTACGGCGACCGCCGCGTGTTCGACACGCCGCTGGCCGAGGGCGGCATCATCGGGACGGCCATCGGGATGGCCGTCTACGGCCTGCGCCCCGTGCCCGAGATCCAGTTCACCGGTTTCCTGCCCATGGCCTTTGATCACCTGGTTTCGCACGCGTCGCGGGTGCGCTGGCGCAGCCGCGGCCGCTTTCACTGCCCGCTCGTGCTGCGCATGCCCTACGGGGCCGGTATCCACGCGCCCGAGCATCATTCGGAGAGCCACGAGACGTTCTACGCGCACACGCCCGGCCTCAAGGTCGTGATCCCGGCCACGCCCTACGACGCCAAAGGCCTCTTGCTGGCCGCGATTCGCGACCCGGACCCCGTCTTGTTTTTCGAGCCCAAGCGCATCTATCGCGCCTTCCGACAGGACGTGCCCGAGGACGACTACGAGGTCCCGCTCGGGCAGGCCCGCGTCGTGCGCGAGGGCGCCGACCTGACCGCGGTATGCTGGGGATCGATGGCCCACACGACCCGGGCCGCTGCCGAAACGGCCGCCGAGGAGCGAGGCATCGACGTCGAGGTCGTGGACTTGCGCACGATCGCCCCCTTGGACGTCGACACCGTGGTGCGCTCGGTTGAGAAGACCGGGCGCTGCGTGATCGTGCAGGAAGCCCCCCGCACGCTGGGCTTCGCCGCCGAGCTCACGGCGCTGATCCACGACCGGGCCTTCGGCGCCCTGGAGGCCCCCGTGGTGCGCGTGAGCGGGTTCGACACGGCGGTCCCGTACTTCAGGATGGAAGAGACCTACCTCCCCGGCGAGGGGCGCGTGCTGCGGGGGTTCCGACAGGCGCTTGCGTTCTAGGTGTGTTCCCGAACGACGTGAACGATACGGAAAATGGGAGGACGATTGCATGGCGAACAAGACCCTGATTCAGGCGGTCAACGAGGCGTTGACCCAGGAGATGGAACGGGACGAGCGCGTGCTGATCATGGGCGAGGACGTGGGCGTCAACGGCGGCGTGTTCCGCGCCACCGAGGGGATCTACGACAAGTTCGGCGCCGCGCGCGCGATCGACACGCCGCTGGCCGAGTCCGGCATCATCGGCTCCGCCATCGGGATGGCGGCCTACGGCCTGCGGCCCGTGCCCGAGATCCAGTTCGACGGGTTCATGACCCCCGCCTTCGACCAGATGATCAACCACGCCGCCCGGCTGCGCTGGCGCAGCCGCGGGCGTTTCACCTGTCCCATGACGCTGCGCGTGCCCTACGGTGGCGGCATCCGGGCGCTGGAGCACCACTCCGAGGCGCCCGAGACCTACTACGTCCACACGCCGGGCTTCAAGGTCGTGATCCCCTCGACGCCCTACGACGCCAAGGGCCTGCTGATCGCGGCGATCCGCGACCCCGACCCCGTGCTCTACTTCGAGCCCAAGCGCATCTACCGCGCCTTCCGGCAGGACGTGCCCGAGGACGAATACGAGATCCCGATCGGAAAGGCAAACGTCGTGCAGGAGGGCACGGACGTGACCGTGATCTCCTGGGGCGCGATGATGCGCGAGACCCAGAAAGCGGTCGAGCTGGCCGGCGACGAGGAGCTCTCCTGCGAGCTGATTGACCTGCGCACGCTCTGGCCCATGGACATCGACACGGTCATCGAATCGGTGCAGAAGACGGGACGCTGTGTTGTGGTGCACGAAGCCCCGCGCACTGTGGGGCTCGGCGCCGAGATCGTCTCGCTCATCAACGAAAAGGCCCTGCTCCACCTGGAAGCACCGGTCGTGCGCGTAACCGGATACGACGTGGCGATTCCGTATTTCCGCATGGAATACTATTATCTGCCCAACGAGAAGCGGATCCTGCGCGGCATCAAGCAGGCCGTCAACTTCTAGGCGAGGCGCACTGGAAAGGAGTTCCATTGGTCGTCGGCGACATCGCAGTGGGAACGGACGTGTTGGTGATCGGCGCCGGACCGGGCGGCTACGTGGCCGCCATCCGCGCCGCCCAGCTCGGCAAGGACGTCACGTTGGTCGACAAGGAAGCCAGCCTCGGTGGCATCTGCCTCAACCACGGCTGTATCCCCTCCAAGGCGCTCATCCACGCCGCGGGCCTCTATCACCGCGTCAAGCACGGGGAGGACTTCGGCATCTCGGCCCCTGACGCCTCGATCGACGTGAGCAAGCTGCAGGCGTGGAAGGCGAGCGTGGTCAAGAAGCTCACCGACGGCGTGGCGCAACTCTGCAAGGGCAACGACATCGAGGTCGTGCAGGGCAAGGCCAGCTTCAGCGGCAAGCGGCAGGCGCGCGTCGAGAGCGAGCACGGCGTGGGGGTGATCGACTTCAAGGACGCCATCCTGGCCACCGGCTCGCGTTCGATTCAAGTCCCCGGCTTCGAGTTCGACGGCGAGACCGTGATCGGCTCGCGCGAGGCGCTCGCGCTGGAGCAAGCGCCCAAGTCGATGCTGGTCATCGGCGGCGGCTACATCGGCCTCGAACTGGGCACGGTCTATGCCAAGCTCGGCACCCAGGTCACCGTGGTCGAGATGATGGACCAGTTGCTGCCGGGGCACGAGCCCGATCTGATCCGCCCCGTGGCCAAAAAGCTGAAAGCGCTGGGCGTCGAGGTGCACACGGGCGCCAAGGCCACCGAGCTCAAAAAGACCAAGGCCGGCGCCACCGTCAAGGTCGAAACCAAAGACGGCGAGCGGGAGTTCAAGGTCGAGAAGGTCCTGGTGAGCGTCGGGCGCCGGCCCAACACCGAGGAGCTGGGCCTGGAGGCGGCCGAGGTCGAACTCGACGACGACGGCTTCGTCCAAGTGAACGAGCAGATGCGCTCGTCCAACCCGCACGTCTACGCCATCGGCGACGCGGCCGGCCAGCCCATGCTGGCGCACAAGGCCTCGCACGAGGGGCTGGTGGCCGCCGAGGTGATCGCGGGCGAGCCGAGCGCGGCCGACTTCCAGGCCGTGCCCGCCGTCATCTTCACCGACCCCGAGATCGCCACCGTGGGCATGAGCGAGCGGGAGGCCAAGGACGCCGGCTACGAGCCGGCCGTGGGCAAGTTCCCGCTGCCCGCGCTGGGCCGCGCGCTCACGACCGGCGACTCGGACGGCTTCGTGCGCCTGGTGAGCGACAAGAAGACCGGCTTCGTGCTGGGCGCGCAGATGGTGGGCCACGAGGTCTCGAACCTGATCAGCGAGGTGGCCTTCGCCATCGAGATGGCCGCCACGACCGAGGACCTGGCGCTCACGGTCCACCCGCATCCCACCATGTCCGAGGGGATCATGGAGGCCGCCGAGGTCGCGCTGGGCCAGGCCGTCCACGTCCTGACGCCGAAGAAGAAGCAGACCGCCTGAGGACGCGCGGGGCGGCCTCCCGCCGCCCCGCTCACCGCAGCCAAGCCAGCAACAGCGTCAGGCTGAGCGCGCTCAGCACGGTCGTGGTCAGCACGATCGAGGACACCAACCGCGGGTCCCGGTCGTAGTAGCTGGCCAGCACGAGCGCGTTGACGGCGGTGGGCATGCTGGAATCCAGCACCGCCACGTCGCGCATGAGCCCCTCGAATCCGAACAAGACCGTGAGCCCAAAGGCCAGCGCGGGTGCCGCGGCCAGCCGCAGCGCCGTGGCCGCCCCGATGAGCGGCAGGCGCTTGCCCACCCGCACGCCCACCAGCTGTACGCCCAGCAGGATCAGGAGCGTCGGGACCGTGGCCTGGGCCAGCAGGTCAAGGGGACGCATCAGAAAGGTCGGGATTCCGACGCCGGTGGCCTTCACCCCCAGCGCGAGCGCGACGCCGTAGAACAGCGGCGTCTTGAACACGTTCAAAAAGGGCTGCCAGCTCATCGATTGGCCCCAGGTGGCGATCACGACGCCCAGCGTCGACATCAGAAACGCCGAGAGCGAGATGTAGACGACCCCAATGGCAAACCCCTCCTCGCCGAAGGCAAACAGCAGAAACGGAAGGCCGTAGTTGCCGGCGTTGACGAACACGAGCGCCAGCGCCAACGCCGCGGTCGTGTTCGGGCCGAGTTTCAAGAGCCTTCCCAACAAGAGCGCGATCCCCCAGAACGCAAGCGAGAGCAGCAGGATGAAGCCCCCGAAGTCGAGGAACACCGCCGGCCGGACGTCGTTGTCGAGCAGGGCGGTGAACAGCAGTGCCGGGGAGAGTACCCAGAAGGTGAGCCTGGAGAGCCCGGCCGCGCGCAGGTGCCCGCCCCGGCCCAGCGCGTAGCCGATCGCGACCAGGACGAGGACGGGAAAGAGCACGTCGAGGAAGTGCATCGGCCAAGTATAGGCGTCCCGTGACAGCCGAACAACGCATCGAGGCCTTCGTCACCGGCCGGGTCTGGACGTATACTCGGGGGTCAAACAGGGTGTTTCAGGGAGGGGGCAGTGGCGAAGTGGTGCATCGTAATGGCGGCGGCCGCGCTTGGCTTGGTGGTGTTCGACATGGGTAGGCACGCCCCGAACGGGTCGGGGCCGTTTACGACGATCGTGCTGGGCGCGGGGGGCGGGCTGGACGAATCCAACCTGACAGCGTACCTGCTCCGCCACGAGCGGGGCGACGGCTACGTGGCGCTGGACGCGGGCACGCTCTATTCGGGCGTGCGCGCCGCCGAGCGGGCGGGGAGCTTTGCCGACGTGCGGGTTCCGGACGGATCCAGCCTCTCGCTTCCAGGTTGGGTCATGCATGACATCCGCGCCTACCTCATCACGCACGCCCACCTGGACCACGTCGCCGGCCTCGTGCTTAACTCGCCGGACGACGACGCGAAGCCAATCTACGCCCTGCCGCACACTATCGACATCCTGCGCGACCACCTGTTCAACTGGGACGTCTGGCCCAACATGGGCAGCGAGGGCGCGGGCTTTGTCATCGGCAAGTACACCTACGAGCGCCTGGAGCCGGGCACCGAGGTGCCGATCGCCGACACCGGCCTGACGGTCGAGGCCCACCCCCTCAGCCACGACGAACCCTATCAGTCCACCGCTTTTCTCGTGCGGGCCGGCGAGGACCACGCCCTGTTCGTGGGCGACAGCGGCCCCGACCCCGTCGAGGGGCAGGGCAAGCTGCGCCGCGTCTGGGAGCGCGTCGCGCCGCTGGTGCGCGCGGGGCGCCTGCGCGGCGTCTACCTGGAGGTATCGTACCCCGACGGCCGCGCCGAAGACCGGCTCTTCGGCCACCTGACCCCAAGCTGGATGCTGCACGAGCTGCGGGCGCTGGCGGAAATCGTCAACCCCGATGCGCCGCAAGAGGCGCTCGAAGGGCTCACGGTCATCGTCACAGCGGTCAAGCCCTCGTACGAGGCCGGCCCCAGCACCCGCGAGACGATCCGCCGCGAATTGGCCGCGCTCAACGACCTGGGCGTGCGGCTGATCGTGCCGGAGCGGGGAGCACGCATCGAATTCTAATACCTGGGGTGTTGCCCCTTAATGACTACTGCAAAAGCAACGTCAAGCAATGATCGTGACACTGGCCAGGCCCGCGGACTTTGGACCAACACACTTTGCAGCGATCAATAAGGGGGCCTAACAAAACCCTTGCAGATGAGTCATCCTGCGGCCGGAAGGCCGAAGGATCTCTTGCAGACACGTGAAGAAACTGGCACCTTGTGAGAGCCATTGAAGTTCTGGGCAGAATCGTGTCCGATATGGGCTAGGGAGGCAGAGAGGAAGGAAAGCAGCGGGCACTTAGCTGCTGGTCGTAGCAAGATAGGAGAACCTCATGCTCACGCGCATCAAGATTGGAAATTTCAAATCGTTGCGCGACGTCGAAGTTGACCTCCCCCCTATGACCGTCCTCTTCGGTCCCAATGCAGCTGGGAAAAGCAACCTGCTGGACGCTGTACAAACCCTTTCACGTTTAGGCACAGAGCGAACCCACGCAGATGCACTTGCCGAACCGATTCGGGGGAATCCGGTGGAGTTCTTCAGTTTCCCAACCGGTGGGATGCCCGACCTTCTCAGTCAGAGATTGGCGGCGTTCACACTTGAAGCCAATCTGAAATGTGGCAAACAACCCTATCGTTATCGCATTACGATTGGGATCGAGCCTGGCTCGGGCAAATTGCGCACGGCTGATGAATATTTGGCGTTACTCACAGCGAAGGGGGATGCCAAGGGCAATCCGGCCATCGAGCGTCAAAACGATCAACTGCACATCCGTCGCAAGAGCAAGCCGGGCCATCCACGTCAGGAACCCCTGGGATTAAACCATTCGATACTTTCCGACCCGAGATTGAGTGGTGTGGAATACCAATGGCTCGTCCGCGTACGAGAGGAATTGTCAGGTTGGCGCACGCATTATCTGGATCCGCGTGTGGCCATGCGCGGAGCACAACCCCCGTCAGATGTTGTCGATATCGGTGTCTTAGGCGCACAGATTGCACCATTTCTTTATAAATTACAAGCCGAGAAACCGAATCATATGGCAGCCATTCAACGGACCTTGCGCGCCATTATCCCCAGTGTCGAGCATATCTCCGTCGATCTCGACAAGCGCCGCGGCACGCTTGATCTGATGATTAAACAGGATGGCATCGACTACTCTTCCCGCATCGTTTCCGAAGGCACGCTCCGGGTGCTTGCGCTGTGTGCGATCGCGGTCAACCCCTGGAAGGGGTCACTGCTGGCGTTTGAAGAACCAGAAAACGGTGTGCATCCTCGTCGCTTGGAGTTGATCGCCGAGATGCTCACCTCGCTTGCTGAGGGGGGACCGCAGGTGATTGTGACCACCCATTCTCCCCTGTTTTGTGACGCTGTGCTGCGGCGGGCAAGGGAGCACGATGGAAAAATAGGCCTTTTCAACGTCCGCCGTGAGGGACAAGAGACCGTGGTTGAAAGGTTTGACGCCACAGGGCCTTTGCTTGACGATCGGGAGATCGAGGCCGCTTTGTCCTCCAGAGCGGAAGATGGATGGTTTGAGAGTCTTCTGTTGAGAGGAATGATCGATGACTAGGTTGGCAAGCGTCGATCTGTTCGCAGAAGATCGGGCCCATGAAGAACTGCTCAAACCGCTCATTGAAAGGGTTGCTCGAGAAGAACAGGTGGCTGTGAGATTACAGGTGCGATCTGCCAGAGGCGGACATGGACGCGCGCTTGCGGAGTACAAGAACTACCAGTTGCTTTTGCTCAAAGGGGTGGCAGGACACACGCTTCCCGACCTGACCGTGGTGGCTATCGACGGCAATTGCGCCACGCATTCGAAGAAGCGGCAGGAGATCGATGCGGCCACGGACCCTGCGTTTCATGGCCGCGTGGTTGCCGCTTGTCCAGATCCCCATGTAGAACGTTGGTATATGGCCGATATGCAATCGTTCTATGAACTCGTTGGGGTTCAGCCGCGCATGGGCCAGAGAAAATGTGAACGCGATTATTACAAGAAACTACTCACAAAGACCGTGCAAGCCGCAGGTCATCCTTCTACGCTCGGGGGCATTGAGTTCGCAAACGAGTTAGCTCAAGGGATGGACCTGTATCGAGCTGGTCGTGCAGAAACTTCTCTCAAGGCTTTCGTCTCGGATTTGAAGGCTACATTCCAGTACTGGAAGCACGGAGGCAGGGATTGATGTCTTCATCTTCAAGGGAACCCGTGGAATCTTTTGACATCGTGGTCGTGGGCGGCGGGCCGGCCGGCGCGAGCGCGGCGCGGGCGGCGGCCGCGGGCGGGGCGCACGTCTGCCTCATCGAGGAGCACACCAAGGTGGGCCGGCCCATCCAGTGCACGGGGCTCTTGAGCCTGCACGGCATCGAGCAGACGCATACCCGCCCGGACATCCGCCTGCGCCCCATCACGGGCGCCTACGTCTACGCGCCGGACGGAACCCGCATTACCCTGGGCGGAAGCAAGCTGCAGGCCTACGTGATCGACCGCGACCGGCTGGACGAACAGCTCGTTTCGGACGCGCGCGCCGCGGGTGTCGAGGTGCGCAACGGCGTCAAGGCGACGGGCTGGCAGTCGGGCGAGTTGCGGGTCATGGAGCTTGAATCCCAACGCTCACTGCGAATCCGAGCGCCGCTGATCATCGGCGCCGACGGCGCGCACAGCCGCGTGGCCGGCTGGGCCGGGCTCCCGCGGCCCGACAAGCGCGTCTATGGCGTCCAGGTGCTCGTGCCGCACGAACCCGAGCGCGACGACTTCGTCGAGGTGTTCATCAGCCATGCGGTCGCGCCCAACTTCTTCGCCTGGGCTGTGCCGGCGGGAGAGGGCGCGGCGCGCGTCGGGCTGGCGACCGACGACCCCAAGTCGGCACGGGAGCAGGTGGATCGTTTGCTGGCCGAGCGCTACTCAACCGAGATCCTCTCCGTCCAGGGCGGGACCATCCCCCTTGGCCCCGTCAAGCGCGCGGTGGCCGACGGCGTCGTGCTGGTGGGCGACGCGGCCGGGCAGGCCAAGCCCACCTCGGGCGGGGGCATCTACACGGGTTCGCTCTGCGGTCAGATCGCGGGGGAAGTCGCGGCCGAGGCGATTCAAACCGGTGACGTGAGCGCCAAGCGCCTGACCGCCTATGAGCGCCGCTGGCGGACGAAGCTGGAGCGGGAGCTCTACTTTGGCTGGCAGGCCCACCGCATGCTCTGCAACTTGAGCGACGCGCAGATCAACCGCGTGTTCCGCTGGCTCGCGCGACCCGAGGTGGGCGCGATTCTGGAGGAACACGGCGACATCGACTACCCCAGCCTGTGCGTCAAGGCGCTCCTGAAGCGACCCCGCCTCTGGTCCGACCTCTTAAAGCTCATCCCGCCGGGCGAGTGGGTGCGCGCGGCGCTCAGCCTTCAGTCCGACCCCGCCTGATCGCACTTCAACAGCCCATAGACGTAGCCGTCACTGAGCGCGCGCCAGCTCGCCTCCAGGATGTCCGAATGGACGCCGACCGTGTGCCAGGTGCGCTGGCCGTCGCTGGTGGCGATCAGCACGCGCGGCTTGGCGGCCGTGCCGCGCTCGCGCTCCAGGATGCGCACCTTGTAGTCCACCAGCTTCATGTCCCGGACCTGCGGGTAGAAGCCCAGCAGCGCTTTCCGCAGCGCGTTGTCGAGCGCGCTCACGGGCCCCTCGCCCTCGGCGCCCTCGATGACCTCCTTCTCGTTCACGCACAGCTTGACCAGCGCCGAGGCGTATGGCGTCTGGAGCGCGTCGCGCTGGACGTGGACGTGGAAGTGGTTCAGGTCGAAGAAGGCGGGCAGCTCGCCCTGCGCGCGCTGGACCAGCAGCTCGAAGGAGGCGTCGGCGTCCTCGAACTGATAGCCCCGGTTTTCCAGTTCCTTGATCTGCGCCAAAATCTCGTGCGCCCGCACCGAGCCGCGCTCCAGGTCCACGCCCCACTCCTCGGCCTTCTGCAACACGTTGCTCTTGCCGGCCAGCTCCGAGACGAGGTAGCGCCGGCTGTTGCCGACCGATTCGGGGTCGACGTGCTCGAAGGAGCGCGTCGTCTTGAGCATGGCGTTGACGTGCGTGCCGCCCTTGTGCGTGAACGAGTTGCGGCCCACGTAGGGCAGCGTGTCGTCGTGCTCGAGGTTGGCCAGCTCGCTCACGGTGCGCGACAGCTTCGTCAGGCCCTTGATCGAAGCCGGGTCGGCCAGCGCCGCGTAGCCCAGCTTGAGCACGAGGTTGGGCAATATGGCGCACAGGTCGGCGTTGCCGGTGCGCTCTCCGTAGCCGTTGATCGTGCCCTGGACGTGGCGCGCGCCGGCGCGCACGCCGCTGAGCGCGTTGGCCACCCCGAGCCCGGCGTCGTTGTGCGTGTGGACGCCGACGGGCAGGTCGAATTCCGCCGCCACCGCCCGTGTGATCTGGTGGATCTCTTCGGGCAGCGACCCGCCGTTGGTGTCGCACAACACGACGCAGTCCGCGTTCCCCTCGACGGCCGCGCGCAGCGTCGAGAGCGCGTAGTCGGGGTCGTCCTTGTAGCCGTCGTAGAAGTGCTCGGCGTCGTAGATCACTTCGGCAAAGTGCGTCTTGAGGAACGCGACCGAGTCGCCCACCATTGCGACGTTCTCCTCGGGCGTGGTGCGCAGGACGTCGGTCACGTGCAGCCGCCAGCTCTTGCCGAAGATGGTGGCGGCGGGCGCGCCGGCCTCGACCAGCGCGCGCAGGTTGGGGTCGTCCTCGGCGTCCACGTTGGCCCGGCGCGTGCTCCCGAAGGCGGCCACACGCGCATGTTTTAAGGGGACGTTTTTGATCTGCTCGAAAAACTCGATGTCCTTGGGGTTGCTGCCCGGCCAGCCGCCCTCGATGAAGTCGACGCCAAAGGCGTCCAGCGCCTGCGCCACCTTGAGCTTGTCGGGCACGGAAAAGCTCACGCGTGCGCCCTGTGCCCCGTCGCGCAGCGTCGTGTCGTAGATGGTGATGCGGTCGCTCATGCGGCTCCTTTCACAGGTCGGCCAGGCACACCGCGCCCTGGGCGGCCGAGCCCACCAGTTTGGCGTACTTGGCGAACACGCCGTGGGTGTACTTGGGCGGGCGCGGGGACCACGCGGCGCGCCGCCGGTCGAGTTCGTCCTCGGCCAAGTCGACGTTCAGCGTGTGTCCCTTGACGTCGACCGTGATCGTGTCGCCTTCTTCGACGAGCGCCAGCGGGCCGCCGTCGGCGGCCTCGGGGGCGATGTGGCCGATCATGAGCCCGTGCGTGGCGCCGGAGAAGCGCCCGTCGGTCAGCAGCGCGACCTCGTCCTTCAGGCCCTGCCCGACCAGCGCGGCCGTGACCGACAGCATTTCGCGCATGCCGGGCCCGCCGCGCGGCCCCTCGTAGCGCAGAACGATCACGTCCCCCGAGCGGATCTCGCCGCGCTTGACCGCGTCGAAGGCGTCCTCCTCGCGGTCGAACACGCGTGCAGGTCCCTGGTGGTGGTCCGTGGACGCGCCCGTCACCTTGAGCACGCCGCCGTCGGGCGCGAGGTTGCCGCGCAGGATCACGAACCCGCCGCGCGCGTGGACGGGATCATCCAGCGGGCGCACCACGTCCTGACCCTCGGGGTAAGTCACACCCCCGAGCCGTTGGCCCAGCGTCTCGCCCGTGACCGTGGGACAGTCGGACTTGAGCACGCCTCCTTCGGCCAGCAGCTTGAGCACGACCGGCACGCCGCCGAGGCGGTCCACGTCGGACATGACGTAGCGCCCCGAGGGTTTTAAATCGGCGAGGTGCGGCGTGCGCTCGCTCACGCGCTCGAAGTCCTCCAGCTCCAACGGGACCCCGGCCTCGTAGGCGATCGCCATCAGGTGCAGCACGGCGTTGGTCGAGCCGCCCATGGCCGCGGCGGTGGCGATCGCGTTTTCGAGCGAGGCGCGCGTGAGCAGGTCGCGCGGGCGCACGTCGGCTTCAAACGCTCTCACGGCCGCGGCGCCCGAGTCGTAGGCGAGTTGCTGCCGGGCCTCGCTCGGTGCGACCGGCGCGGCGCTGTTGGGCACGGTCAAGCCGGCGGCCTCGAAGGCCGAGGCCATCGTGTTGGCCGTGAACATGCCGCCGCAGGCCCCGAACGTCGGGCAGGCGGCGCACTCGAGCGCGTGCAGGCGCTCGGCGCTCAGCGTGCCCTTGGCGTGGGCCCCCACGCCCTCGAACACGTCCTGGATCGTGACCTCGCGGTCCTCCCAGCTGCCCGGCGGAATGCTGCCGCCGTAGAGGTAGACGCTGGGCAGGTTGAGCCGGGCCATGGCCATGACACAAGCCGGCTGGGTCTTGTCGCAGCCGCCCAGCGTCACGAGCGCGTCGAAGGCGTAGGCGTAGGCCGCCAGCTCGATGGAGTCGGCGATCAGCTCGCGGCTCACCAAAGAAGCCTTCATGCCCTCGTGCCCCATGCCGAGCGCGTCGTTGGCCGGGACGGCGTTGACCTCGAGCGGCGTGCCGCCGGCGTCGCGCACGCCGCGCTTGACGTGCGCCGCCAACTCGCGCAGGTGGTAGTTGCAGGGCTGGGTCTCGGCCCAGGTGTTGGCCACCCCGATGATCGGTTTGCTCAAGTCCTCGTCGCTCAGGCCGATGGCCCGCAGCATGGCGCGGTGCGGCGCGCGCTCCGGTCCCGCCGTGATCGCCGCGCTCCGTCTTGGGTGTCCGTGCTGGCTCATGACGCCTCCAGGTGTTGGATCACGGCTCGCGCCGCTTCATCGGTCGATAGCCGCCCGCCGAGGTCGGGCGTGGTCTGTCCCGCCTGCAGGGCGCGCTGGACGGCCGTTTCGATTGCCTCGCCCGTTTTGTTATGCCCCAAGTGCTTCAACAGCAGCGCCCCGCACAGGATCGCCGCCGTGGGGTTGGCGATCCCTTCCCCTGCGATGTCGGGCGCCGTGCCGTGGACGGGCTCGAACAGCGCGTTTGATGCGCCCAGGTTGGCGCTGGGACTCAGCCCCAGGCCGCCGACCAGTCCGGCGGCCAAATCGCTCAAAATGTCGCCGAACAGGTTGGGCGTGACCAGCACCTGATAGCGCTGCGGGTGCAGCACGAGGTGCATGGCCACGGCGTCCACCAGGCCGTCCTCGAATTCGACCTCGGGGAAGTTCTTTGCAACCGCCCGCGCCGCTTCCAGGAACAGCCCGTCGCTCTCCCTCAGCACGTTGGCCTTGTGCACGGCCGTCACCTTGGAGAACCCGTTGGCTCGGGCGTACTCGAACCCGAAGCGCGTCACGCGCGCGCTGGCCTCGCGCGTGATCAGGCGCGTGGCCGTGGCCACGTCCTGCGTGAGCCGGCTCTCGATGCCGCGATAGAGGCACTCCGTGTTCTCGCGCACGATCACGAGGTTCAGATCGGGATAGAGGCACTCGACGCCGGGGTAGGACCGGCTCGGGCGCACGTTGACGAACGTCCCCAGCTCGCGGCGCAACGGCAGCACGACGTCGGCGGCGGTGTCCCCGACCGCGCCCAGCAGGACGGCGTCGGCGGAGAGCGCGGCCTGCAGCGTCTCGTCGGGGAGCGCGCAGCCCCGGCGCTGCAGGCAGCCGTCGCCGGCCTCGTGCCGCTCGAACGAAAGGGGCACGCCGGTGGCCTCCAGGACGCCGATGGCCGCCTCGACGACTTCGGGGCCGATGCCGTCGCCGGGGACGACGGCCACGCGCGCGGGCGCTTGGCTCATACGCCCGCCCCCTCGGCCGCGGGCGTGAGCCAGGGGGGACGCTGGCCTTCAAAGGCGGCGACGTCGTCCTCGTGTTCCAGCGTGAGCCCGATGTCGTCCAGCCCCTCGAGCAGGCAGCGCTTGCGGAAGGGGTCGACCTCGAAACCGCACTGGAAGCCGTCGCCCCCCGTGAGCGTCTGCCCCTCCAGGTCGACGTGAATCGTGTAGCCCCCGTTGGCTTCAGTTCGTGCGAACCACGTGTCGATCAGCTCATGGGACAGCTCGACCGGCAGCATCCCGTTCTTGTAGCAGTTGTTCTTAAAAATGTCGGCGAAAGACGGGGCCAGGATGACCCGGAAGCCGTAGTCCAGCAGCGCCCAGGGCGCGTGCTCGCGGCTGGAGCCGCACCCGAAGTTGTCGCGCGCCAGCAGGACCTGGGCCCCCTGGTAGCGCGGCCGGTTCAGCACGAAGTC
This sequence comes from uncultured Thermotogae bacterium, assembly GCA_964572855.1. Classification (GTDB taxonomy): domain Bacteria; phylum Bipolaricaulota; class Bipolaricaulia; order RBG-16-55-9; family JAJCYT01; genus CAZNGF01. The sequence continues at coordinate 43,440 of CAZNGF010000013.1, forward strand.
GGGGTTCGGTTCGCCCCGTTCGTCCGT
>CAZNGF010000014.1:0-43217 GCA_964572855.1 uncultured Thermotogae bacterium
CGCCCTCGCCCTCGTCGGCGTGGGTCTCGTCCTCGTCGTCGTGGCTTTCGTCCTCATCCTCGTGGCTTTCGTCCTCGTCGTCGTGGGCTTCGCCCTCGTCCCCGTGCGCGTGCGCGCCGCCGACCTCGCCCTCGCCGAAGCGCCGCGGCGTCAAGCCCGCCGACACCTCGACAACCGGTCCTTCGAGCTCGGCGAGGATGTCGATCAGGGTCTCCTCGAAGTCGAACCCGTTGACAAACACGACGTCGGCCTCGGCCAGCGCGGTCACGTCGCGCGGGACGGGCTCGAAGGTGTGGGGGTCAGCGCTGACCGGCAAGGCGATCGAGAGGTCGACGCGGTCGCCGGCGACCTGGCGCACGACGTCGCCGACGATCGTGGTCGTGGCCGCGACCCGCAGCTTGCCCTCGGGTTGCGCCGAGGTCGGCAGCACTCCCCAGATGACGGCCAGAACCAACCCGAGCGCCAGCGCGCCCCAGCGGGCGCCTTGAACGATTTGTTGCATGATGTGGACCTCCTGGGATTTAATTGAGATTTTATCTCAATTAGGATTTCGTCGCATTATAGCCGGCGCGGCCGTCGTGTCAAGGGGAGCGAGGGCCTCGGGCATAGGCCAGCCAACGGAGCCTGGATCGACGTTGCACTGTGGGCCTCATTGCGCACCGTCGAATCCGGTGTTGCTAGGCGCGCTAGAAGGGCTTGCGGTAGTAGACGATGTCGCGGCGCTCCTGGTAGCCCAGCGCGCGGAACAGGGCCTGTGAGGCCGGGTTGGGCGCCTCGACCAGCGCGGCCACGATCGAAAGGCCCGCCTCGCGCAGCGCGGCCTCGGCCGCCCCGACCAGGGCGCGGGCGAGGCCGCCCCGACGGCAGGCGGGGTCGACGGCCAGCCGGTTGATCCAACCCTTACGGCCGTCGTGCGTGGCCAGCACGACGCCGACGGTGCGGCCGTCCCGCTCGGCCACGTAGACGAACTGCGCCCCGGAGGCCAACTGCCGCTCGAAGGCGGCGCGGCCGTCGCGGCCCGCGGGCTCGAAGGGCAGGCCGGCCCGCTCCCAGAGCGAGAGAATCGCGTCGTGGTCGGCGCCCGAGGTCACACGGCGGACGGTGAAATCCATGCGAGTGCGATCATGCGGCCGGGAGCGCGCGCGGTCAAGGCGCGCGCGGCGGGCGGGGGACGAAGGCGCTGGTTCTGCGCGCGTAGTCGGCGTAGCCGGGCTTGTGGGCGCGCAGGGAGACTTCGAGCGGCGCGGCGCCCGTCACGCGCAGGAGCAAATAGGTCAGCAGCAACGGGCTCAGGAGGGTCCAGGCGTGGGCCCAATCGGCCGCCAGCGCGAAGCCGAAGTAGGCCCAGCCGATCAGGCATTCGCCGAAGTAATTGGGGTGGCGCGAGTAGCGCCACAGGCCGCGGTCGAGCACGCGGCCGCGCTTGGCCGGGTCGGCCTTGAAACGCCGTAACTGTTCGTCGGCGACCGCCTCGAAGGCAACGCCCGCGATCCAGAGCCCGAGCGCGACCCAGTCGAGCCCGTTCCAGGGCGCCTGCGCCGGGACGAGCAGCACGACCTGGATCGGCAGGGCGATGACCCAGAGCGCGAGCGCCTGCGGCAGGTAGATGCCGTAGAGGCTGAACCAGCGAAAGCCCGCTCCCCGCGCCTCCCGCACCGCCGCGTAGCGCGCGTCCTCGCCCTCGCGCCGGTTGCGGGCGCCCAGGTGCAGCGCCAGGCGCCCGCCCCAGAGCGTGACCAGCACGAGCAGCAGCGACGCGCGCGGCGCCCCGCCGCCCCAGCTCCCGGCCAGCCAGGCGGCGACCACGAAGCCCGCGCCCCAGAAGACGTCGATCACGCTGGCGTCCTCCCGTCGCAGGCTCCAGAGCCAGAGCAGGGCGACCAGCGCGAGCAGGACGAGCAGCAACAGGCCCGAGGCGAGCAGAGGGGTCATCGCGTATTCATGATAGCGCTTGGAGCGCGTGCGCGCTTGGTTTTGCGATGTGACCGCACGCGGTTTCGTGTCGCGACGGAGACAATCCCCCTTGCTTCCCCTTTGGGAAAGGGGGAAAATGCCCCGTCCGCATGAAGTCCCCGTTGTGCCATGCTTACATCCTCAAGCCGATTGAAGCGAGCAAGCTTCGCCCGAAGGAGGCATTATGGCGTTGTCCGAGTCGGTCAAGCACTTCGAACGGGCCTTGGAATCACTGGGCATCCAGGTCGAGATCACCCAGCTCGACCGCAGCACACACACGGCCCAGGACGCGGCCGAGGCGCTCTCGACCACGGTGGCGCAAATCGTCAAGAGCCTGGTGTTCGTGGCCGGGGACGAGCCGCTGCTGGTCGAGACCTCGGGCGTCAACCGCGTCGACATGGAGAAGCTGGAAGCGTTGACGGGAACAAGCGTGCGGCGCGCCGACGCCAAGGAGGTGCGCGCGTTCACGGGGTATGCCATCGGCGGCGTGGCGCCGGTCAGCGACGTGGGGAAGGTCCGCACGCTGGTGGACGAGGACCTGCTGGACTACGAGACGCTCTGGGCCGCGGCCGGCGCGCCCAACACGATCTTCCGCACGACGCCGGATCAACTGCTCCAAATCACCGGGGGCGAGCCGGCCGACGTCAAGCAGGGGGCCTAGTCCAGGACCACGCTGTTTTTACTGCGTAGGGGTCCCATTCATGGGACCCGGCCTACACGTCCGGTTCATGACCAGATAGACTTCACGGGCGGCCAAAGCGCGTGCCCACGGGCGCGATGAAGCGCGCCCCTACACCCAAGAACCACTGTGGTCGTCTACTAGCGCAGCAGCGCGTCGAGCGTGAACAGCAGCATGCGGCCGGCAGGCCGAAAGACGTGAGCGCGAGGGAAAGCAGCTGGCGGGCAAACGGGATCAAGCGCACCTCCTCGCGTGCATGGTGGTCGTTGCCGGCCCCGCGCTCAAGCGCTACGGTGTGCGCATGCCCGTCGACCGCATCGAGCCGATCCAGCGCGCGCTGCTGCGCTGGTACGAAGCGCACCAGCGCGACCTCCCCTGGCGTCGCAGCTCGGATCCGTACGCGATCTGGGTCTCGGAGGTCATGCTGCAGCAGACCCAGGTGGCCACGGTCAAGCCGTACTACGAGCGCTTTCTGGAACAGTTCCCCACGGTTGAGGCACTGGCCGCAGCGCCGTTGGACGACGTGCTGAAGGCCTGGGAGGGGCTCGGGTACTACGGGCGCGCCCGCAACCTGCACCGGGCCGCCAAGCACGTGGTCGCCGAACACGATGGGAAACTCCCGGATCGCGTCGACGAGCTCCTCAAGCTGCCCGGCGTCGGGAAGTACACGGCCGGGGCGCTGGCCAGCATCGCCTTCGGGCTGGACGAGCCCGTGCTGGACGGCAACGTGACCCGCGTGCTTGCCAGGGTGTTTCGCGTGCGCGGCGACGTGACCAAGGCCGGGACGCAGAAGGCGCTCTGGGCGCTGGCGCGCGACCTGATCCCGTCGGGCGAGGCCAGCTTCTTCAACCAGGCCCTGATGGACCTGGGCGCCCAGATCTGTGTGCCCCGAGCGCCGCGTTGCCTGGCTTGTCCGCTGTATGATCCGTGCGAAGCGCGCGCCCACGACGAGCAGGCCCTGCTCCCGGTCAAGGCCAAGCGCAAGCCCGTCCCGCACCACCAGGGGGCCGTGGCGCTGGTCTGGAAGGACGGGAAACTCCTGCTGGGCCAGCGCCCGGCCCAGGGGCTCCTGGGCGGCCTGTGGGAGTTCCCCGGCGGCAAGCTCGAAGAAAACGAGACGCCCGCGGCGTGCGCCGCCCGCGAGGCCCGCGAGGAGCTGGGCATCGAGGTGCGCGTGCGCCGCTTTCTGACCACGGTGCAGCACGCCTACACGCACTTTCGGGTCACGCTGCACGCCTTCGAGTGCGATCTGCTCTCCGGGGAGCCGCAGGCGCTCGGCTGCGACGACTGGGCCTGGGCCTCCCCCGGCGAGCTCGACCGCTACGCCTTCCCCAAGGCCACGCACAAGGTCCTGGCCGCGCTGCGGGAAGTCGGGCGGGTGTAGAGGAGGCGCTTGGCCGCTTGCCGCCCGCCTCGGCCACCGCGCGCGGGTCCAAACTCGGCCGGCTGGGCCCGCGTCGCGCTCGTGTCCAGACGCGTCTCAGTAAAGGGACCGCCGTGTCGGGGTGGGGACGACAAGGGCCTGAGCTTGAGAATCGGCCCCGAAACAAATAACATGAATTGAGGGAAAGCAACCAAAAAAGGAGTGACCATGCGTTTCACCTCGTTTATTCTTGCGATGTTCGTGTTCGGTAGTTTGCTGACGGCACCCGCCTACGGGCAGGACTTGGGCGTATGCGACTACGTCGCCCCCAGCAACGCGTTCACGTCGCTGACGCTGGACGGCAATTACCGCCAGTTCAACGACCGTCACGCCGACGACCGCGGCAACGTCGACAACGGCGACCTCTCGCTGACCGGACTGCGGTGGATGGATGGCCCCGAGTGGGGCTACCGCCTGGAGGGCTCGGTGGACCTGCGGTTTTCCTCGGCGGCCGTGTCGCTGGACTACACGGTGGACAGCAGCAGCGACTTCCGGCGCTATCTGAACGAGAACGTCTTCCTGTTCGGCGGGCTCGACACGCAGGGGGCGCCCGCCCAGGCCGGCTTCACGGTCGACGCGCTGGCCGGGGGCGGCTACGGGCGCTTCCGCAACGCCACCCCGCTGGCCAAGGCGTTTGCGATCGTCGAGCTGCTGAGCGCGCGCGACGTGTTGGCTGAGCGGCCCGCGGACGAGGCGCTCATGGCGCTGGCCCAGCGCATCGACGAGCAGGAGGAGGGCGGCCTCACGGCCGCGCTGCTCAAGGAAGTGGAAGCGCAGTTCGGGGTCACGCTCTCGCTGGCGGACACGCTGGCGCTCAACGAGCTGCTGAGCGGGAACATCAGCCGCTTCTGCGGCTGGGACGCGACGCTCTCGGCCGGCTACCCCGTGCTCAGCCCTGAGGGCGAGAGCGTCCCGACCCTGCGCGCGGCGGCCAACTACGCCACGGCCATCGATCCCCGCACCCAGCTCGTGGCCAACGCGAGCTTTCGCACGCCGCTCTCGCTCGACCAGGCCTTCTCGCTCAGCGGCCAGGCCCGCTACGAGCGCACCCTGAGCGCGCGGGCTTCGCTGAGCACGTCTTATCGCTACAGCGGGGAGGGACGGCTGAGCGGCAACCTCAGCCTGACCGAGACGCACACGCTCGACGGCTCGCTGCGCCTCCAGGTCTCGTCCGCCCTGAGCGCCCTGTTCAAGGGGTCGGTAAGCCTGGACACGAATTTCGAAGAGCCCGAATGGAGCGTGGACGCCAGCTTCCAGTACGACCTGTTCTAGATCCAGAGCATGCCATTGCAGTAGGGGCGCTTCGCGAAGCGCCCCTACTGCTTGGTTCAAGCAGCCTAAGAACTAGTACTGGTCCCGCCGGCCGACAGCTTGCGGCTCAGCGCGCGGTCGACCACCTCGGGCACGAGGTGGGCGACCGTGCCGCCGTAGCTCTTGACCTCCTTGATGATCGAGGAGCTCAGGAAGATGTAACGCCCGCTGGTCATGAGGAAGACGCTCTCGATGTCCGGGTCGATGTCGCGGTTCATCAGGGCGAGCTGGAACTCGTAGTCGAAGTCGGAGTTGACCCGCAACCCGCGCACGATGGCCTCGACCCGCTGGGCGCGGGCGAACTCGATCAGCAGCCCGTCGTAGGTCACGACCTCGATCTCCCCCATGTCCGCTTCGGCCAGCGCCCGCTGCGCCAGCGCCCGGCGCTCCTCCAACGTGAACAGGGTCTCCTTGTTGGGGTTGTGCACCACGGACACGACCAGCTCGTCGAACAGGCGCCGCGCGCGGCGGATGATCTCCAGGTGGCCGTTGGTGATGGGGTCGAAGCTGCCGGGATAGAGCGCTTTGGGCACGGGTTCGCCTCCTTCGCCGGATGCCGCAGGGTACTCCGGCGCACTGGTCCTGGCAACCGTCTAGGACTCAACCACAGTGGTTCTTGGGCGTAGAGGCGCGCTTCATCGCGCCCGCAACCACGCGTTTGGCCGCTCACAACGTCCTCCTGGTCAAGAACCAGGCGTGTATGCCGGGTCCCATGAATGGGACCCCTACGCCGAAGAAACATCGTGGCGGTGCACTAGACGGTTTTTGGCTTACGGTTCGCCTTCAGGTAGATCATGAGCGCGGCCAGGTCGGCCTGGGTCACGCCCGGGATGCGGGCGGCCTGGCCCAAGGACGCCGGGCGCACGGCCTTGAGCTTCTCGCGCCCCTCGCTCGAGATCGAGCTGAAGTCGTCGTAGGGCAGGTCCCGGGGTAGGCGCTTGTCCTCCAGGCGCCTGAGCCGTTCGACCTGCTCGCGCTGGCGCCGGATGTAGCCCTCGTACTTGGCCGCGATCTCGACCTCCTCGATGGCGTCGGCGGGGACGCCGTTGCGGCCGGGGTCGAGCGCGGCCAGGGAGACGTAGTCGAACTCCGGCCGCTTGAGCGCCTGGTAGAGCGTGTGGCCGCCGTGGAGCCCCATCGATTCGAAGCGCGCGCGGTTGCCGTTGAAGGTGACCTTGGTGTTCTGGAGTCGATTCAGTTCGGATTCGATGGCCGCCTTGCGCGCCCGGAAGCGCTCGTAGCGCGCGTCGTCGACCAGGCCGAGCTCCCGGCCCAGTTCGGTCAGGCGCAAATCGGCGTTGCTCTGGCGCAGCAGCAGGCGGTGCTCGGCACGCGAGGGCAGCATGCGGTAGGGCTCCTCGGTGCCCTTGGTGACCAGATCGTCGATCAGCACGCCGATGAAGGCCTGGGACCGCCCCAGCACGAGCGGGTCGCGGCCGTGCAGGGCCAGGGCGGCGTTGATCCCGGCCATCACGCCTTGCGCGGCGGCCTCCTCGTAGCCCGTCGTCCCGTTGATCTGGCCGGCCAGATAGAGCCCTCCCAACACCTTGGTCTCCAGTGAGGCGTTGAGCTGGGTGGGGTAGGCGAAGTCGTACTCGACGTCGTAGCCGTAGCGCTCGATCTTGGCACGTTCGAGGCCGGGGATCGTGCGCACGGCGGCCTCCTGGATCTCGGGCGGCGAGGAGGTGGCCAGGCCCCCCAAATACATCTCGTCGCTGTCGACGCCCTCGGGCTCGAGGAAGATCTGGTGCGAGCTGCGCTCGGGGAAGCGCAGGATTTTGGTCTCGATCGAGGGGCAGTAGCGCGGCCCCAGCCCGCCCAGCGTCCCGTTCTTGCCGGGGTTGAGGTCGAAGGCCTCGCGCAGGATGCGGTGTGTTTCGGCGTGGGTGCGGGTCAGGTAGACGGGGTCGTCCCCCGGCAGGACGCGCGGCTCGCTCACAAACGAGAACGCCAGCGGCGCCTCGGCGGTGGGCTGGACCTCGAGCCCCTCGGGGTCGAGGCTGCGGCGGTTGATTCGGGGTGTGGTGCCCGTGTTGAGCCGGCCCAGCTTGAGCCCCGCCTGGCGCAGCGAGTCGGACAGCCCCACGGCCGGTGGTTCGCCGGCGCGGCCGGCCTCGAACGAGTCTGGGCCGATGTGGCACTTCCCGCGCAGGAACGTGCCCGTGGTCACGATCACCGCAGCCGCCCGGAAGTGGACCCCGCTCCGGGTCGCGGCGCCCGTAATGCGTCCGTCTTCCCAGGTGAGCCGCTCGATGAGCCCTGCGACCAGGCTCAGGTTGGGCTCCGCCTCCAGGACCTTTTTCATCTCGCGCTTGTAGCGGTCGCGGTCGATGACGGCGCGCAGCGCGTGCATGGCGGCGCCCTTGCCGGTGTTGAGCGTGCGCACGTTGAGCATGGCCGCGTCGGTCGTGCGGGCGATCTGGCCGCCGAGCGCGTCGACCTCGCGCACGAGCTGGGCCTTGCCGGGGCCGCCCATCGCCGGGTTGCAGGGCGCCTGGGCCACCTCGTTCAGGTTGCCGGTCACCAGCGTGACGGCCGCTCCCAGGCGCGCGGCGGCCAGCGCGGCCTCGCAGCCCGCGTGCCCCGCGCCGATGACCAGGATGTCGGTGTGCCGCTCGAGCATGCCTCTTTCCTTCCTGCGCCGCTTGGCTTCATCGCCGCGCTGAGCACAGCTTATTGAACACAGCTACCCGCCTCAACCCCCTTGAAAAGTGCTCTTAGCGGGGAAGGGAAACAAGGGCGCGCGTTGCTTGGGAGGAACAACTAGCTTAGAATATAGTGCCAAATTCTACCCGAACGGGGTGAGTCATGCCCGCCAAGATCGAGCGCAACCAGTTGGTTAAGATTTCCGAGTTACACACCGACACGTCCAAATGGGTCGAAGCCGCTCAAAGCGGCCCGCTGTACATTCTCCGCCACGGGCAGCCAAAGGCCGTATTAATCGGAATCGACGCGTTTGAAGAGCTCATCGACCGGGTGCAACTGAAGGCCGACCTGGGGCAACGTGAGGAAGACAGCAAAGACAAGATCACACTCGCGGAACTGCAAGCACGCCCACAAAACCCATGAACGTGCATGTACACGGTGACGTTGCGGGATGTGGCCGTTGAGGATTTTGACAAACTCGACGGCAGCGTCCAGAAGCAGGCGCTCAAACAGTTTGAGAAACTGGCTCACAGCCCCGAAGTTGGGGCTGAGTTGGGACACAGGATGGGTGTGGATTTGACGGGATATCGTACGCTGCACTTTCACAAAAACCAATACCGCATCGTCTATCGCATTTTGGGCGAGCAAGGCGAAGTGGAAATCTGGGGTATCGGGGTACGGGAATCCGGCAGGGTTTACCGCATGACATCCAGGCGTGTTGAAAAGGAAGGGTAGATCGCGGTCGTTTCCAATGCATCCCCCAAGTAAAATGCCGCCGAGGTGACTTCAATTGCGCATTCCGCTCATCGCAGCCAACTGGAAGATGCACAAGACGGTGCAAGAGGCGCGCGCGTTCGTGGCCCGGCTCCGCAAGGCGATCAAGGGGCTCAACGACGTCGACTTGGCCCTGGCGCCGCCGTTTACGGCGCTGGCCGCCGTGGCCGAGGCCGTGACGGATTTGCCCGTCCACGTCGCCGGCCAGAACGCGCATTTCGAGGCCAAGGGCGCCTTCACCGGCGAGGTCGCGCCCGGCATGCTGGCCGAGCTGGGCTGCCACTACGTGATTTTGGGCCACTCCGAGCGGCGCGCGCTCTTCGGCGAGACGGACGACCTGGTCAACCGCAAGGTCAAAGCGGCCTTCCAGCACGGCTTGATCCCGATCCTGTGCGTGGGGGAAAGCCTGGCGCAGCGCGAGGGCGGCGAGACCGAGGCCGTGCTGGAACGGCAACTGCGCGCCGCGCTCGAGGGCCTCGTGCCCAACCAGGCCGCCAAGCTGGTGGTGGCCTACGAGCCCATCTGGGCCATCGGCACGGGCAAGACGGCCACGCCGGAGGACGCGCAACGCGGCTGCGCCTTCGCCCGCCGCACCGTGGACGCGGCCTTCAACTCGGACGTGGCCGGCTCGCTGCGCGTGCAGTACGGCGGCAGCGTCAAGCCCGACAACGCGCGCGAGCTGCTGACTCAGCCCGACGTCGACGGCGCGCTGGTGGGCGGGGCGTCGCTGGAGGCCGAGAGCTTCGCGGGGATCGCCTGGGCGGCGTCGCAGGGGTGAGCGCAACGCCGCTTGACAGGCCAAGGCCGACTCGCTTATGCTGCGGGGGCTAGGTTCAACCCACGGAGCCGGTCACCCCGCCGGGCGTTCCCAGTGACAATCAGGAGGTTTGCGTGTTGAACACGTTCAAGCGGACGACGCTGGCGCTGGCGCTCTTGTGCGCCCTGCTGGCGGCGCCGGCCTGGGCCGTGGTCGAGGGCGTGCCGCAGTCGGGGCTGGTCGTCTCGGTCCAGACCGACCGCACGTTCTACGGGCACGGCGACACGGTGCAGGTCCAGGTGCGCACGTTCCTCAACGGCGCGCCCGTGGCGGCCGACCTCAAGCGGGCCGCGCTCACGATTCACTTCGACGACGGGCGCACGGCCCGCCGGCACATCGCGCGCGATTTCTATCGGAGCGCGCCGGGCGTCTACGTCTCGCGCGGCGAGGCGCTGGGAGCCGGCGTGCGCGAGCTGGAGGTCACCGTCGCGCTCTACGAATCGACGCCCTGCCGCTGCGAGGTCGTGACCGCGACCGGCTCGGCCCTCTACAGCGTGAACCAACCGGTCCACACCGGGGGCGGCGCCATCTCGGGGCACATCGAGTTCCGCGACCTGCCGGCGGACCCCACGGTGTGCGACACCGTCAAGGTCGGGCTCTACGTGCAGGGTCCCGCCCACGTGCGCCTGCTGCAGGTGTTCCCGGACGGCTCGACCAAGGACCTGGTCATCCCCAGCTGGGTGTGCTGCCTCAAATCCTGGATCAAGTTCAAGCCCGAGACGTTTGCGCCGGGGCCGCTCACGCTCAAGCTCGTGTTAAAGGGCAAGCACGGCGAGACGATCACCCAGGCGCTCACGCTCACCCTGGGGGCCGCCAGCTGCGCGTCGCCGGTGTACCACTGAACGAATTTGCCACGCAGGTTGCTCAAGAGACGTAGTACTGGACCACTGAGATTCTTGACGGTAGTGGCAGGCCCCTGTGCCTGCCCTGGGCATCCCCCCGTGGCCAACACCGTTGCAACGCTTTCGTCAGCCCCCTCTCTCTCGACCGGAGAGGGTTGCACATGAGGGTGAATGCCCGTTGGCGCTGTCGGCGTCTCCCCCTCATCCCGGCCTTCTCCCGCCAGGGGAGAAGGAGCTGGCAGTGGCGTCTATGAGCGAAACTCGTTTCCCGTTGCCGCTTTTCAGCCTATGAAAGACTTGTGATGTAGCGCTGTGCGGGCCAAGTCGTTTTGTTTGGCCCGCACAGCGGGCCCTACTCGAAGGAGTCTTCCAGCTTGGCGCGCATGGCGCGGATCGCCTTGGCGCGGTGGCTGATCTGGTTTTTGAGCGAGGCGGGCAGTTCGGCCAGGGTTTTGGAGAAGCCGTCGGGGATGAACACGGGGTCGTAGCCGAAGCCGCCGCGTCCGCGCGGGGCGGCGGTGATGAAGCCGTCGAGCTGGCCGTGCGTAACCCACTCCTGGCCGTCGGGGGCGCACACGACGCAGGCGCAGCGGAAGCGCGCGCGGCGCTTGGACTCGCTGTGCAGCTCCTCCAGCAGTTTTTCTAGGTTGTCGGCGTCCGAGGCCTCCTCGCCCGCGTAGCGGGCGCTACGCACGCCCGGGCCCCAGTGGAGCGCCTCGACCTCGAGGCCGGCGTCCTCGGCCAGGGTGGGCAGGCCCGTCTCCGTGCTGATCTGGCGGGCTTTCTTGCGCGCGTTGTCCTCGAAGGTGTCGCCGTCCTCGTCCACGTCGGCGAAGGCGTGGTCTTCCAGGGTGAGCAGGGCGTACGCCTCGCCCAGCAGCGCCTGGATCTCGCTGATCTTGCCGGGGTTCTTCGTCCCCAGCAGGAGTTTGGTGGCCACTTAGCCGGCCTTCGGGGCGTCGTCTTCTCCGTTGGCCGCCTCGTCGGTCGCGTCTTCCAGGCCGGTGGCGGCGCTGTGGCGCGCCTCCATGTCGACCTTGGCCTGGGCGGCGGCCTCCTGGCCGGTCTTGCCGTGCTGGTCGTCCTCCATCTCGCGCACGCCCTTGAGCTGGAGCTCCCGGGCGTAGTGGCAGGCCGCGTAGTGGCCGCCGCCGTAGTCGATGAACTCGGGCGCCTCGACGCGGCACTTTTCCTTGGCGTAGGGGCAGCGCGGGTGGAAGTAGCAGCCCGAGGGCGGGTTGACCGGCGAGGGCACGTCGCCCTGCAGGATGATGCGGTCTATCTGGTAGTCGGGGTTGGGCACGGGCACGGCCGACAGCAGCGCCTCGGTGTAGGGGTGCAGCGGGCGCTGGAACAGCTTCTCGGTGTCGCACATCTCGACGACCTTGCCCAAATACATGACGGCCACGCGGTTGGAGATGTGGCGCACGACCGAGAGGTCGTGGGCGATGAACAGGAACGTGAGCCCGAACTCCTGCTGCAGGTCCTGCAGCAGGTTGATGACCTGGGCCTGAATCGAGACGTCGAGCGCCGAGACGGGCTCGTCGCACACGATGAGCTGCGGGTCCAGGGCCAGCGCGCGCGCGATGCCGATGCGCTGGCGCTGGCCGCCCGAGAACTCGTGCGGGTAACGCTTGGCGTAGTTGGGGTTGAGGCCCACGGCCTCCAGCAGCTCGGAGACGCGGGCCTCGCGCTCGCGCTTGGTCTTGCCGATGCGGTGGATCACCAGCGGCTCGGCCACGATGTCCCCGATGGTCATGCGCGGGTTGAGGCTGGAGTAGGGGTCCTGGAAGATGATCTGCATTTCCTTGCGCAGGGCCTTGAGCTCCTTGTGCCCCACGCCGAACAGGTTGACGTCGCCCTTGCCGGTGTTGAGCATCACCGTGCCGTCGGTGGGCTCGAGCAGACGCAACAGCGTGCGCCCCACGGTGGTCTTGCCGCAGCCGGACTCGCCCACCATCCCCAGCGTTTCACCCTTTTTGATGTGGAAGCTCACGTCGTCCACGGCCTTGACGTGGGCCACCACGCGCCGCAACACGCCCCGGCGCACCGGGAAATACTTCTTGAGGTTCTTGACATCAAGCAGGACGTTGTCGTTTGTGGCGGGCTTTGCTGCCGTCGTCGCCTTGTCTGCCAATCGGGATCACTCCTCCTCGCGCGCTCAGCGGTCTGTTGTCGGTTCGTCGCGGTTTTGCCCTACTCGTACAGCCAGCAGGCCACCTTGTGTCCCGATTTGGCCTCTTGCAGCGGGGGCATCTGCTTGCACACGTCCATCGCGTGCGGGCAGCGCGTGATAAACGGGCACCCCTGCGGCACGTTGAAGGGATCGGGCACCATGCCCTTGATCGGGATCAAGCGCGTCTTCTTGCCCGCCATCGAGGGGATGGACTGCAACAGCCCCTGGGTGTAGGGGTGCAGCGGGTCGTGGAACAGCTTGCGCGCGTCGGCATACTCCACGATCTTGCCCAGGTACATCACGCACACATCGTCGGACGTCTCGGCCACCACGCCCAGGTTGTGCGTGATCATCATCATCGACATGTGGAACTTATCCTGCAGCCCTTTGATGAGCTCCAGGATCTGGGCCTGAATGGTCACGTCGAGCGCCGTGGTGGGCTCGTCGGCCACCAGCAGCGTCGGGTTGCACGAGAGCGCCATGGCGATCATGACGCGCTGGCGCATGCCGCCCGAGAGTTGGTGCGGGTACTCGTCCACGCGCTGTTCGGGCATCGGGATGCCCACGGCCTCCAGCATCGAGATGGCGCGCTCGCGGGCCTCCTTCTTGTCGACCTTCTGGTGCAGCGTGATGGCCTCCATGATCTGGTTGCCGATGGTGTAGACCGGGTTCAGGCTGGTCATCGGCTCCTGGAAGATCATGGCGATCTCGTTGCCGCGGATGGCGCGATAGGCCTTGCCCTTGGGGTTGAGCTTGGTGAGCTCGATCGGGTCTTGACCGTCCTCGCGGTAGTAGAGGATCGAGCTGCCCGACTCGATGCGCCCGGGGGGCTGGGGGATCAAGCCCATGACGGATAGCGACGTGATGCTCTTGCCGCATCCGGACTCGCCCACGATGCCCAGCGTCTTGCCGCGCTCGATGGTGAAGTCCACGCCGTCCACCGCTTTGACCACGCCGTCCTCGGTGTAGAACGAGGTGCGCAGGTTCTTGACTTCGATCAGCTTCGACATGACCGCCTCGCTTTGTGTGGTTTGTTGAACCCCGGGCACCGCACCGGACTTAAGGGATCAGCGAAAGCAGCAGTCCGAGCCCCAAGAAACCTGCGCCCAGCCAGATCGTGGCGGTCCGCTTGGCATCGGGCCGGTCCTCCCGGCCAAACACCGTGTGCGTGCCGCCGCCGCCGAAGGCGCCGCCCAAGGATCCGTGCTTGCTCATTTGCAGCAGAATCAATCCAACCATGACCAGGGCGTCGGCCACGAACAGGATCGTCACGATGAGTTTGAGCATATCGGCATTCTCCTCACGTGGAATCGCGTCATTATAACAGGATCGAACGCCGGCTCACAAGGGGACCCCCAACCCGCTCCCCGTCCGGCGCACGCGCGGCCACAGCGCGCATGATAACGGTTCCGCCGCCTTCCCTGACAGCCGCTAGCGCCACCCCACGAAGGCGTGCACCGTGTCGAAGTAGGCGCGCGCGCACCCCGCGCCGGGGTCGGCTGCGCACACCGCCTCCAGCTCGCCCAGCGCGCGTTCGAGCGCGACCTCCCGGCTCGGGTCCTCGGCGTAGGAGGCCACGTACCCGCGCAGTTGGGCGGCGCTGGTCACCAGCCCGTCGGCCAGCGCCGGGTCGGGGACGATGTTTTGAAAGTCGTTCACATAAGCGCGCATCAGCTCGGCCTCGGCCTCGTTGAAGCGCCCGCCGTCCCAGAGGTTGAAGTAGGCCGCGTTGAGCCGCTCGGCGTCCCGCAGCAGCGGACGCAGGTAGACCCAGCGCACCACGGTCTGGTCGAACTTGAGCCGGTAGGCCGCCCGCCCCTCGGCCGTGAGCGGGGTGGCCTCCAGACGCGCCTCCCAGAGGGATTCGAACTCGGCCAGGCCGAGCCCGTAGTGCCGGCGCAGCAGCGCGTCGTAGTCGCCCACGTCGGGGCGGTCCATGTCCGCGTAGAAGGCCATGAAGCGCTTCATCCCGCCGCGGTCGACCAACAGGTCGATCAGGACCGTGCCCAGGTTGTAGGTCCAGCGCCCGTAGTCGCGCCGGGTAAGGTAGTCGGCCAGCTCGAGTTCGTGCGTGCGGCGGTAGCGCTTGAGGTACTGCGGCAAAATCTCGTCGATCACCCGGTGGCCCGCCTCGCCGCCGAGCCGGTCGCCGACGTAGGAGGCCAGCCCCTCGTACCAGAGCGGGTAGGCCCGGTTGTCGATCGAAGCGAAGTCCACGATGTGGACGAACTCGTGCAGGACGGTCCCGCGCCGGCTCTCGGCGTTGAGGTGGGCACCCGCGCCCCAGAGCGCCTCCCCCCGATCCAGCGGCCACAGCGGCCGGCCCACGTGCGCCGCGCAGATGAGGCATGCGACCGCGATCTGGTAGGCCTCCAGCGAGGGGTAGATCCCGACGGGGACGCGCCCGTGCCGCGCCGCGTCGTAGTCCGCGCGCAGCGCGCGCTCGACGCGGCCGAAGTCGGCCTCCAGCGACGCCGCCTCGGCCCTCACGCGTGCCAGCACGGCGTCGGGGGCGTCCAGCCCCGCGAGGTAGGCCGGCGCCAGGTCGCTGCGGTAGGAGACCGACAGGTGCGGGGTCTGGAAGCTGAGCCAGCGCTCGCCCGCGCCCGCCAGCGCGGGAAGGGCCACGACGATCAGCAGGGCGACGGCTAGGCGGCGTGCGAGAATCATGTCTCACCTCGTGGGCACGGGTAGCGGCCATTATAACGCGGGAGCGTGCGGAAACGACAGCGGGGGCGGCCTGACCCGCCCCCGCTCCCAAGGAGGTTTGCACTCCGTCCGCGCTAGCAGTCGTGCGCGTCGCAGACCCCGGCGTCCAGCGTGATCTGCACCGCGGCCTCGGCCTGGCCGCCGTACTTGTCGGCGGCCAGGGCCTTGAGCGTCACGGTCCCCAACACGTCCAGCTTGCCGGCGGGGAGCTGGATCCAGTGCTGCCCCGCCCCCAGCCAGCCCGGGATGACCAGGTCGCGCTTCGTCCCGTCGGGCAACACGGCGATCAAGCGCACGTGCGCCGGCCCGTTGAGCTGCAGCACGACCTTGACCGGGTCGCAGATCGTGGGGTTCGTCTTGTCGGTCGCGATCGAGAGCTCCAGCGGGCGGGCCGCCACCTCGAAGGCCGCAAAGCCCGTGCTCTTGAACACGACGGTCTTGCACTTGCAGGTCACGCGCCGCTTGGCCGCGGCCCGCACCTCCAGCTCGCGCGCGCCGGGCCCGTTCACCACCCCGCGCGTGACGTAGACGCCGGGGCTGATCATCGAAAAGTCGCCCCGGATGTCCTTCTTTGCCACCCGGCCGTCGGGCAGCGTCACGGTCAGCAGGGCCTGGACCAGCGTCGCCGGGGCCGGCTCGCCGTCCAGGAACGTGCGCACCTCGATCGCGATGTTTTCGCCCGTCTGGTAGTTTGCTTGATCCGTGCTCACCTCGACGGCCAACTGGGAGTCCAGCCCGACCGCCCAGGCCGGCGCGCTCAGCGCCGCCAGCGCGATCAGGGTCAGCCACAGCGCTCGGGTCTTGGCCATACCGCCTCCTTGCGTCGCCCCGCGCGGACGCGCGTCCCGTCCCGCGGGGACAGCCGTTGCCACGCCTCACTCTAGCGGGCGGGCAGCCTTGCTTCTGTGGTCGGGATCACGCAAGAGCAGGGAGCACGAAGGCGGGGAAGCCCCGGGTCCCCGCTTTGACCGCGACAGCGGCTTCAGTCGCCTTCGGGGCCGTCCAGGAGCGCCTCGTTCCCGCTCCAGACGTGGCGCAGAAAGGCCTGATAGGTCCAGGGCATGGTTTCCCTGAACGCCCGGGCGACCGCCTCGGCGTAGGCGCGCATCTCGCTCTGGGCGTGTGCGTCGGCGCGCAGGTTGAGGAAGTGCATCAGGCTGCGCGCGTTGCAAGTCCAGTAGAACTGGGTGTAGGTGTTGAGCGGCAGCAGGCCGCGCGCCAGCTCGCGCGCGACGCCGGCGTCCAGCAGCTTTTGGTAGCGGGCGTAGACGAGTTCGTGCGCCTCGCGGACGAGCGCGATCAGCGCGGCCTCGTCGGCGAAGTCGTCCTCGCGGCTGGCCTGCCGATCGCTCTTGGCCTGGGCGCGCAGCTTGGCGGGGAGGTAGAACCGGTCCTCGACCTCGGTGTAGCGGTAGCTGACCTCGTTGATTGAATGGCCCGCGTCCTCGATCAAGCCCTCGCCCCAGCGCTCGTCGAAGCTCCCGACCCGGTGCCGGAACCACTGGCGCGCCACGAAGATGGGGCAGGCCACGTGGAACTTGAGCAGTGCGTGCTCGAACGGCGTGCCGTGGCGGTTGCGGACCAAAAAGTCGATGAACCGTTTGTCCTTTTCCTCGCCCTTGCTGCCCGAGCCGAAGCTCACGCGCGCGGCCTGCACCACGGCCCCGTCGCCGCCCATCCGCTCCACCAGCCGCACGAACCCGTGATCGAGCACCTTGTGTTCCACGCTCTCCCCCTTTGGCGGACCGATTGTAAGCGCCTTCCGACCGCTTGCCAAGGCCGTTTTCACTTGCCGACGCTGCAAACGCTCGGTATAAGGGAGTCCCATGATCCCGCTGCGCGACTACCGGCCCAGCCACGTCACGCCCTACGTGAGTTACGCGCTGCTGGCGCTCAACGTGGGCGCCTTCCTGTATCAGCTCCTGCTGCAGGGGCAGGTCAGCGACGTGCGCGCCGGGACGGGGTTCATCTCGGAGGGCCAGGTACTCGTGTTCAAATACGGCGTCGTGCCCTGCAAGCTGTTCGGGGACTGCCCGGCCAACACGACGCTGGACGCCGCGCTCCCGGCCTGGATGACCCTGTTCACCTCGATGTTCATGCACGGCGGGCTCATGCACCTGGGCGGGAACATGCTCTATCTGTGGATCTTCGGCGACAACGTCGAGGCCGCCTTCGGGCACGTCAAGTTCCTGGCCTTCTACCTGCTCTGCGGCCTGGCCGCGGCGCTGGCCCAGGCGTTGCCCGACCTCAACAGCGCGACCCCGATGATCGGGGCCAGCGGCGCGATCTCGGGCGTGCTGGGCGCGTACCTGTTCCTGTTCCCGCACGCCCGCGTGCTCACGCTGGTGCCGATCTTCTTCTTCGTCCAGTTCATCGAGCTGCCCGCGCTCATCGTGCTCGGGCTCTGGTTCGGGCTGCAACTGTTCAGCGCCCTGAGCGGCGCCGGCGGCGGCGTGGCCTTCATGGCCCACGTCGGCGGCTTCGTGGCCGGCGCGGCGCTCTACCGGCTCTTCCTGCGGCGCCGCCGCGAACCGCCGCCCGCGTTCTGGCAGTGAGGCGCGTTTGCATCCCCCGCGGCTATGGGGTATAACACCCCAATCTCGACAAAGCCACGAGAATTGAGAGCCGTTCTCAACGATCGCCACCGAGGAGGGGCAATGAGCAAGGGGACCGTCTTCTCCGGCATCCGCCCGACGGCCGAGAGCACGCACCTGGGCAACTACTTCGGGGCGATCATCAACTGGCTCCAGCTCCAGCGCGACTACACCTGCTTCTACTGCCTGGTGGACTACCACGCCATCACCGAGGACTACGATCCCCAACAGTTGGGCAAGCGCGTGGTGGGCATGGCCGCCGACCTGCTGGCCTGCGGGGTGGACCCGGTCAAGCACGTCCTGTTCGCCCAGTCGTGTGTGCCCGAGCACGCCGAGTTGGCCTGGGTGTTCAACTGCGTGACCTCGTACGGCGACCTGCAGCGCATGACCCAGTTCAAGGACAAGTCCGAGGGGAAAGAATTCGTGAGCGCCGGGTTGTTCAACTACCCCGTGCTGATGGCCGCTGACATCCTGCTCTACCACGCCACGGTCGTGCCCGTGGGCGACGACCAGGACCAGCACGTCGAGCTCACAAGGCGCATCGCGCGACGCTTCAACGGCCGCTTCGGTTCGACCTTCGCCGAGCCCGAAACGCTGCACACCCACGCCCCGCGCATCATGTCGCTGGCCGACCCGTCCGTGAAGATGTCCAAGAGCCTGGGCGAGAAGCACTACGTCGGCCTGTTCGAGGACGAGGACGCGATCTACCAGAAGGTCAAGAGCGCCGTGACCGACACGGGACCGGCCGGGGACGAGATGAGTCCCGGCGTGGCCAACCTGTTCCGGCTGCTGCGCCTGACCGCCCCGGCCGGCGTGCTGAAGGAGTTCGAGAGCCAATACGAGGGCGGGGCGCTCAAGTACGTCTCGCTCAAGGAGGCCGTGTTCGAACACCTGATGGCCCACCTCAGGCCCATCCGCCAGCGCCGGCAGGCGCTCGACCTGGGCGAGGTGCGCGAGGTCCTGCTGGGCGGCGCCGACCGGGCGAGCGAACGCGCGGCGCGGTCCATGCAGGAGGTCAAGGCGCGCGTGGGTGTATTGTTATGATAAACGAGACAAAAAAGGTGCCCGCCTGGCCGGGCAACTTTCGGTTGGTGACCTTAAGGAGTGGAGGGCTCCTCTTGAGAGCAAGGGTGGCATGGCTCCCAACAGGAGCTCAGCGCATGCGAGCGGGCGCTCGCGCGCGTCGAGCCCGGGACCAGGCGGACATCTGAGGAGGTGAGAGGGTTTTTGTCAGTGACTAGGCTAGACGCAACCATCGAGGGCACCTCCTAATCCACGGACATTATAGTAAGCGTTTTCCGTTTTGCAAGGCGATTATCGCTTGGGATGGGCCAATGGATCACCCCGCTTCGCCAAAAGCTTCATCTGAACGGCGTTTCCATTCAAACCCATTATCGAAAAAATCTTCAAATAAACGACTTTCAACCGCTTTCGCGCAAAGCGCGTATCTTTCTTCCCAAACGAACGAAACCGGTGTCCGTTTTCGGCGCGCAACGCGCACTGCCCGGCCGGCCGTCAGGCCAGCAACGCCTCCAGCCGTCCGACGTAGTCGGCCAGCACGCCAAACGCCCGCTCGACCGGCTCGGGACTGGTGAGCTCGACCCCGGCCCCGCGGAGCGCGTCCAGCGGGTCGCACGAGCCGCCGGCGCGCAGGAAGTCCAGATAATCCTCGGCCGCGCCCGGCTCGGACCGGACGCGTTCGGCCAGGGCGTGCGCGCCCGAGATGCCGGTGGCGTATTGGTAGACGTAGAAGTTGGCGTACAGGTGCGTGGGGAACTGCGCCCACGTGATCCCGAGGCGTTCGCGGTCGAGTTCGACCTCGGCGCCGTAGCCCTCGGAAAACAGGTCGGCCATCAGGTCGATGAGGCCGGCGGCGTTGAGCGCTTCCCCGCGCTCGACGCGCCGGTGGATCTCGAGTTCGAAGCGGGCCAGCGTGGGCATGACGAAGAAGTAGCGGTGGAAGTTGGCCATGGCCTCCTCCAGCAGCGCGATCCGGAACTGGGGGTCGGTTTGGGTTTCGAGCAGGTGCGCCCGCACGAGCGCCTGGTTGAAGTTGGAGGCCACCTCGGCCACGAACAGCGAGTAGCGCGCGTAGGCCCAGGGCTGGTGTCGCCAGCTCAGGTAGGAGTGCAGCGAGTGGCCCAGCTCGTGGGCCAGCGTGCTCAAGCCCGCCAGGTCGTCGTTGTAGCTCATCATGATGAAGGGAGGGGTCCCCTGCACGCCGCTGGAAAACGCGCCCATGCGCTTGCCCCGGTTCGGGTAGCGGTCCACCCAGCGCCCCGCAAGCGCGCCGTGGCGCAGCGCGGAGACGTATTCGTCCCCGAGCGGCGCCATCCCGTCCGCGATCCAGGCGACGGCCTGTTCGTAGGGAACCGTCGGCGATTGCTCGGTCAGCGTGGCGCGCGTGTCGTAGAGGTGTAACCGATCGAGGCCCAGCGCCCTCCCGCGCAGGCGCCAGTAGCGGTGCCACGTCGGCAGGTTCTGTTGGAAGGTGTCGATCAGGTTGTGGAACACCTCGACCGGGATCGCGTGCGGGGCGAGCGCGGCTTCCAGCGCCGAGCCGTGCCGCCGTGCCCGGCTCAGGAAGACGTTCTGCTTTACCCCGGCGCTCAGGCAGTTGGCGGCCGTGTTCTTGAAGCGAAGGTACCCGTCGGCGTAGCGCTCCCAGGCCGTGCGCCGCAGCGTGCGGTCGCGGCTGCTCAACAGCTTGCCCACGTTGCCCTGGCCGATCTCGTAGCGCTCCCCCTGATCGTCCTGCGCGGCTTCGAAGGCCAGGTCGGCATCCGAGAGGATCCCGTGCGTGGCCGCAGCCGTGCGAAACGGGTCGCCCAGCGCGCCCAAGAGCGTCTCGACCTCGGCCGAGCGCACGTGCTCCCGCTGGCGGGCCAGCGTCTCGACGTAGTGTGAATAAACGTTCAAGCGGGGCTCGGCCTCGACCCAGGCGCGCAGCCGAGTGATCCCAACCTCGAGCAGTTCGGGCTCGGCGAAGGCCAGCCGGCTGTTGGCCCGCGCGCTCAGGCCGCCCGCCCGGTCGCGCAGCGCCGCGGCCGTTTGGTCGGTCGTGTCCGCGGCGTAGCGCAGGTTGGCGTAGACGTAGACCCTTCCCACGCGCTGCTCCAGCGCGGCGCGTGCCTCGAACCAGTCCGCCAGCGTCGTGGGGCCCTCGCCCAGGCGCCCCCGGAAGCGTTCGAGTTGGGGCAAATCGTCTAGAATCCGTGCGACCTCGGCCTCCCAGGCCGCGTCGTCGGGGAAGACGCTGGCGAGGTCCCAGGTGTGCTCGACCGGCACCTCGCCGCGTGCGGGCAGGGCGTTTGCCATGTGGGCTCCTTCTGTGGAAGCGGGGTGGGGCCAAGGTAAGCCTTGGCGCGGGCCGTTTCAACGCCCCCGCGGCGCCCGCGCGTGGTGTCG
The DNA here is from genome assembly GCA_964572855.1 of uncultured Thermotogae bacterium. Taxonomy (GTDB): domain Bacteria; phylum Bipolaricaulota; class Bipolaricaulia; order RBG-16-55-9; family JAJCYT01; genus CAZNGF01. The sequence goes on from CAZNGF010000014.1 coordinate 21,333, forward strand.
CCCGGCGCGCCGGGCCTAGGCGTCCACCGTGAACGGGTCCACGGCGTCGCGCAGGGCGTCGCCCACGAAGTTGAAGGCCAGCACGGTGACGAACAAAAACGCGCCCGGCCACAGCAGCCAGGGGTGGAAGCTCAGGTGCGTGACCAGGTTGTCCTGCACCTGACGCAACAGCAGGCCCCAGCTCACCAGCGGCGTGTTGATCCCGAAGCCCAGAAAGCTCAACAGGCTCTCCAGGATGATCACGTTGGGCACGGCCAGCGCGGCCGAGACGACCAGCGTGCTGAGCGTGTTGGGCAGGATGTGGCGGAAGATGATGCGCACGCTGCCGGCCCCGACGGCGCGCGCCGAGAGCGCGTAGTCCTCCTCGCGCAGCGCCAGGAACTGCCCGCGGATCACGCGCGCCAGCGGCGCCCAGCTCACGGCGGCCAGCACGGCGGCGATGGCCCAGAAGCGGCTCATGGGCGGCGCCTGCGGCGGGATCGCGGCCGAGAGCGCCAGCAGCAGCGCCAGGCGCGGCAGCCCCATCGTGATCTCGACCAGCCGCTGCAACGCGGTGTCGACCCAGCCGCCGAAGAACCCGCTCACCCCGCCGAGCAGGATCCCAAGGAGAAAGGCGCTCAGGATCACGATCGGGCTCAGCGAGAGCGTGATGCGCCCCCCGACCATGACCTGCGAGAACAGGTCCTGGCCGGTCTGGTTCGTGCCCAGCAGGAAGAGCTGTCCCGGCGAGCGCGCGTCGGTCCCGACCCCGAACAGGTGCAAGTCGGTTTCGAACAGCCCCCAGAACTTGTAGGGCTCGCCCCGGACGAAGAAGCGGACGGGAAAGCGTTCGTCGCGGTTTTCCTCGTAGTGCCAGACGCCGAACAGCTCGGGGTCGGCCTCGCGTTCCAGGCCGTAGACGAACGGCTGCAGCCCGTCGAAGTGAATTCTCGTGATCATGGGCGGGACGTAGGGCGCGCGGCGGTGCTGCTCGCGGTAGTCGTAGGGCGCGATAAAATCGCCGAGCGCGAACGCAAGCGCGAGCAGCACGATCAAGACGCCGCTGGCAAACCCCAGCCTTTGCCGCCGGAAGCGGCGCCAGATCAGGCGCAACTGCGAGGCGGAGCGCGGGGCGGGGCCGGCCTCCGGCCTCGGGTTCTCCCCTCTCCCTTCCCCCTTTTCGCTATTCATAGCGAATCCGCGGGTTGACCAGCGCCAGCAGCACGTCGGCCAGCAGGTTGCCCAGCAGCAGGACGAAGGCGAAGAACAAGAGCCCGGTCATGACCACGTACTGGTCCTCGGTGGCCAGCGCGCGCCAGTAGGCGCGTTCGACCACGGGCAGCTGGAGCACGACCGCGGCCACCAGCATCCCCTCGAACAAGAAGGGGATCCAGAAGCCCAACAGGCTCACCAGCGGGTTAAGCGCGTTGCGCACGGCGTGCTTGTAGAGCACGACGCGTTCTCTCAGGCCCTTGGCGCGCGCGGTCTGGATGAACGGCTCGCCCAACACGTCCAGCACGTGGGCGCGCGTGTGGCGGATGAGCTGGGCCAGGTTGACCAGGCCGATCACGAGCACGGCGGGCCAGAGGTGCCACAAAAAGTTCCAGAACTTGGCCCAGCTCCAGGGCGCGTCGGCGAAGCGCGCGTCGAACAGGCCGCTGATCCCGAGCCCGAAGTTCTGCCCCACCTGGAACACCGCCACCAGCAGCCACAGGATCAAAAGCGCCACCAGAAAGTTGGGGGTCGAGAGGCCCACCAGCGCCAGGGCGTTGAATACCTGCACGACCAGCCAGCGGGCCAGCCCCCAGAGCTCGCGCCCGAGCGCCGTGAGCCAAACCAGCGGCGCCCCGGAGCGTAGCCGCGCGCCCCAGCGGCGCGCCCAGCGCAGCGGCGAGCGCCCGCGGCCGCCTGTCTGGTGCGTGTAGGCGGCCGAGAACACGCCGATGGGCACGGCCAGCAGCCAAGTGAAGGCAAACGTGACCCCGATCAGCAACGCCGACCAGCCCAGCCGGTTCCCGTTGAGGAACAGGTGCGCGAACACGGGCTGCTGGGTCTCGAACGACTGCCCGAAGTCCCCGCGCGTGACGATGCCCCAGATCCATTTTCCGTACTGAACCCAGACGGGCTGGTCCAGGCCGTAGAGCTCGCGGAACTGGGCGCGCGTCTCCTCGGCCATGGTCAGGGCGTGCCGCGAGAGGAAATCGCCCGGCTGGAGCTGCATCACGCCGAAGGCCAGCAGCGAGAAGGCCAGCAGCATCGGGACCATGTAGAGCAGTCGGCGCACGATGAACAGGGTCATGGAAGGGAAGGTAGGGGCGCTGCGCGTAGCGCCCCTACCTCACGTCCTCGTTATTCGGCCAGGTCGCGCCGGTAGACGAGCTCGCTGCCGATGATGGTCGCGTCCAGCGAGAGGCCCTGGAAGTTGGCCAGCCGGTCCTCGCGGAAGGCCAGCAGCCCCTGGCCGCTGGCGATCCATATCAGCGGGACGTTTTCGGCCAGCAGGCGCTGGATCTCGGCCACGATGGCAAAGCGTTCGTCGCCGTCCAGCGTGGTGGCCTGCTGGGCGAACAGCCGGTCCAGCTCGAGCTGGTATTCGGGCACGTCGGTGCCCGAGGCGTCCGAGAACTTGTAGAAGTGCAGCGGGCCCGTGGATGCAAAGATGTCGGCCGCCAGGCTGGGGTCGCCACCGCCGCCGATGGCGATGCGCACGGCCTCGTAGTCGGCCGGTCGGTTGCCGGTGAGCCGGCCCACCAGCGTGTTGAAGCTGGTCGGGTTCAGGTTGGCGCGGATCCCCAAGCTCTCCAGGTCTTGACCCCAGAAGTCGGCCTCGGAGACGAACACGCGGCTGCCCTCGGGGGCGATGAGCTCGAACTCCACGGGCTCGCCCGGGTTGGGGTAGCTCTCCCCGAACTCGCGCACGCCGTCGCCGTCGGCATCAGACAGGTCGAGCGCGTCCAGCAGGCTCTCGGCCTCATCCAGGTCGAACTCGTGGCGCGGGAAGTCCACCTGGTCCTGCACGCCGCTCCAAAACGAGCGCGGCATCCCGGGGCCGAAGCGGGCCTCGGCCAGGCCGTTGCGGAACGTGTCGATGATCGCCTGCCGGTCGAGCGCGTGGGACATGGCCCGGCGGAAGCGCGCGTCGCGGAACAGCTGGCGCAGGTTGGGGTTTGATGCGTCCTGGTTGAAGGTGAAGAAGCTGTCGCCGCCCGTGCCGGCTTGCGAGGCCACGATCACCTGGATGCCCTGCTGCGAGCGCTGCTGCAGCACGGGCAGGTCCTCGGGCACGGGGCCGTAGATGTCGGTCTCCTCGTTGACGAATCGAAGCAGGCGCACGTTGTCGTCGCTCACCACGGGCAGGACGATCTCGTCCAGGTAGGGCAGGCGCGTCCCGTTGGGGTCGACCTTCCAGTAGAACGGGTTGCGCTCCAGCACGGCCTGCTGATCGGCCACGAAGCTCTTGAGCCGGAACGGCCCGGCGCCCACGACCTCGGCAACCGGCGTGCCGATGTTCCAGGCCTCGTTGAAGGTGCCGGCCGGCACGTCCGGATTGAGCGCGTGCACCGAGTCGGCCAGCTTGTGCCGGGGCAGGATCTCCTGGATGGTCAGGTTGATCAGCAGCGTGGGCAAAAACGGCACGGGCGTCTCGAACACGACCGTGCGCGCGTCGGGCGCCGTGACCGTCGGGAACGTGTCGTTGACGCGCCACAGGGTCTTGCGGCTCACGACGTCGTCATTGAACACGACGTCGTTGAAGGTGAACAGCACGTCCTCGACGTCAAGCGGTTCGCCGTCGGAGAACGTGAGCCCCTCGCGCAGGAACACCGTGACCGTAAGGTTGTCCTCCGAGATCTCAAACCCCTCGGCCAGCGCGCCCTCCAGCGTGCCCTGGGCCGGGTTGACCTCGAGCAGCGGGGCGTGCAGGTGGGCGTTGACGGCGTCCGAGCTGCTCTCGAACTGGATGATCGGGTTGAACGAGCGCGGGTTGTCGACGTTGTCGACCACCACGCTGCCGCCGGGCGTGCCCAACCCGTCGGGAAACTGGTCCTCGCTGACGACCTTGGGGTTGGGGATGAGCGTGTCATCCTGGGCGCGCAGCGGCGCCGCGCCGCTCAGGACGACGGCCAACGCCAACAATACGGACAGCAAACGCTTCATGGGAGAGGCCCTCCTTACATGGACTCGTTTTTCCGGCAGCGCTTCAGCCACGGGGCAACACCCGTCCCGTTCGCGCGTGAAGCTCGTAGCGGACCAGCGCCGCGGTTCATCCCGCCAGTATACGCACCGCGCCGGTGGGGGCTGACACGGGCGGTTGCACTCGGGATGACCGTGACGTGAGCCCTCAGCTTACGTCCCCCGCGGGAGCTTGTCAATGCGAACCCTTCTGTGATTGGGGCGGGATGACCCTTTACACCAGCGGTCACCGGGCGCGCGGCGATCTGGCGCACTTCACCCGGGCAGGGGGCGCGCGTCCGTTATGCGTGTCACAGAGGGGGTATGCAGGGCAAGGGATGCGCGCTATGGTTTTTGGAGAACAGAGATTCGGGCCGCGCGCCCGAGTGCGAACCATCGACACGCTGGAGGAGGAACACTATGACGTTCTCATGGACCAAGGCGGTGACCCTGCTGGCGATCGTCGGGCTGGGCCTGACCGCGTGTACCCAGGTCAAGCCGATCGTCCCGTTCGAAACCGACATCACGCTGTCGGCGCCGGCCACGGTGATCCGCGGGGGGACGGAGTTCGAGTTCTCAGCCCGCCTGAGCTACCGGGACGAAAACGGTGAGACCCAGCCGCTGGCCAACCAGACCCTGCGCTTTGAGGCCAACGAGTTCGACGTGCCGGACGAGGCCCAGACGGACGCCGGCGGTCACGTGCGCTTCACGGTGCACGCGCCCATGCTGCCCGAGCGCGAACGCGAGCGCGACGCCTGGATCCGCACGAGCTTCGGCGGCGCCGTGGTCGAGTTCGCCGACAAGATCGGCCGCTTCCAGGACGAGCGCACGGACCGCTACTTCAAAATCGAGCAGCAGGCGCCGGGCCTCAACCCGCCGGGACTGCCGGGCAGCGAGTAAGGTCGCTCGCGCGCGGGAACAGAAACCGTTCCATGCGCCTATGATTATCCCCTTCTCCCCTGGCGGGAGTCACACGATGATTCGCAGCTATTGGATCAGAACGTGAGTGAATAATCGTGTGAAAGGATGGGATGAGGGGGGCACGATGGCCAAACCAGCCTTCACCCTCACCTCAGCCCGGCAGCGCCGCCGGGCCGTAGGGCGCGACCTGGCGCCGCTGGCGCCAGGCCCAGCAGGAATCCCCGTAGGACCAGTGCCACCACTCGCCGCCGTAGTTGGTGAAGCCGGCGGCGGCCATGGCGCGAATCAGGACCTCGCGGTGGGCGCGCGCTTCGGGCGCGAGCAACGGGGCGAAGGTGGCCGCCACCTGGCGGCGCTCTTCCGAGTCGGGGTCAAAGGGCGCGGTCATGTCGAGCGCCCCCCCGTCCGGCCCCTCGAGCGAGAGATCGACCGCCCCGCCGGTGCTGTGACCGGGCGGGGTCTTGATGTCCGGCGGGTGGACGAAGCGGTTGGTCTGGCGCCGCAGGATGTTCTTGGGCCAGTCCGGGTGTTCTTGCTGGAACGCCTTGTACACGCGCCAGTAGATCTCGGCCTGCTCCGCCAGCGAGCGGTAGATGCCCCACAGTTGCAGGCGATAGCCGTCCGGCAGCGCCTCCTGCGCGCGCTGCAGCATCGAAACGACCGTCCGGCGCCCCCAGAAACGATAGGGGTGCTTTTCGGGCTCCCAACGGTCCTCCCGCACGACCGCGCCCGCCAGCTGCGCGAGCGCGTCGACCAGCGGCTCGCCGTTGTCGCGCACCCGGATCCGGTTGATCTCGACGATGGGCTCGACGATCGCGTGGCGCTTCTGGTTCAGCAGCGTGCTCACCTCGTGGGGACGGTCTGGATAACGCGGACTCGAAGCGTCCGCATTGTGCGGGGGCGGCGCGGGGAGTGCAAGGCTTTCAGGGAATGGCTTCCCCCCGAGCCGCCTCCAGCAGGCGGAACCATTGCGGGCGTGAGAGTTCGAGACCCAGCGCCCCGACGGCGCGTTCGATGCGCTCCGGCTTGCCGGTGCCGAGCACGGGGACGATCTCGCTCGGGTGGCGCAGGAGCCAGGCGAGCGCGACTTGGTCGGCACCTGCGTCCAGTTCGACGGCGACGGCGTCGAGCGCTTCGCGAAGCGGCTCTCCCTCGCTCAAGAGGCCGCCGCCGCCCAGTGGCGACCAGACCATCGGGCGCAGGGCGCGCGCCTGCAGCCCGTCGAGCGTCCCGTCGAACAGCCGGTCCAGGTGGGCCAGCGAGCATTCGACCTGGTTGGTCACGAGCGGGAGATCGAGCGCGGCGGCCAGCGCCTCGAACCCCGCGGGCGAGAAGTTCGAGACCCCGAAGTGCCCGACCTTGCCCGCGCGCTCGAGGGCCAAAAACGCCTCGTTGATTTCCTCGAAATCCATCAACGGGTCGGGCCGGTGGATCAAGAGCAGGTCCAAGCGCTCGACGTTCAGGTTGCGCAAGGAGCGCTCGACCGAGCGCGTGACCTGCGCCCGGCTCGTGTCGTAATGCTTGACCGGTTCGGTGTTCGAGGCGAGCCGGATGCCGCACTTGGAGACGAGTTGCATTCGCTCGCGCAGCCCCGGCTCCAGCGCCAGCGCGCGCCCGAAGCCGGCCTCGCAGGCCCCGCCGCCGTAGATGTCGGCGTGGTCGAAGGTCGTGACGCCCAGCGCCAGGCAGCGCGCGATCCAGCGGGCCAGCCCCGCATCGTCGAGCTCCCACTCGGTCAGGCGCATCAGCCCGGCCACGATCCGCGAGACCCGCGGGCCGTGGGGCGAGAGTTGGACGGTTCGGTCGCTCATCTCCGTTCCTGGAGCTGTCGCAGCCGCTCGGCCGCGCCGTGCTCGCGCGCCAGGCGCGTCATGTCGCGGATGGCCGACTCGGTGATCGTCGTGGTTCGCTGGGAGAGTTCGATCGAAACCTCCTGGGAAATTGGGCGGAGTGTAGGGGGTTGGGCGGGGCGTCTCAAGGCCGGGGCTTGGAGGCATCGGGCCACGCTGAACGGCAATGTCCCCCCGCTCCCCCTTTGAAACGGGGAAAGAGATTTGACTGACTGCGCCTCAGTCGTCGGTGGGCTGGATCCGGTTGTTCTCCAGGTAGCCGCGCACGTCGCCGCGGGCGTTGTCGGCGAAGGTATTGTCCACAATGGTGTTGTCGGACGAGGCCTGCAGGAAGACGCCCCACTCGTTCTCGCGGATGGCGTTGCGCTCGACCGCGTTGCCGCGGGCGCGCTCCAGCGAGACGCCGATGGGGTTTTGGCTCAGCACGTTGTCGCGCACGCCGATCCCCTCGCTTTCCTGCAGAAGCACGGCTTGTAAGCCGTTTTGGGTCAGCACGTTGCCGCGCAGTTCGCCGTTGCGCACGCCGATCAGGCGCGCGCCGCTGCCGCCGTTGGCCACCAGGCGGCTGTCGCTCAGCGTGAGCGCGCTGCCGCCCGAGACGTAGAGGCCGTGCCCGCCGCTGGCGTTGACCGTGACGTGGTCGAGCGCGAGCCCCTCGCTGCGCTCGAAGCGCAGGCCGTCGCCGGCGCTGTTGAGCACGACGGTGTCCTTGAACGTGAGCCCGTGTGAGTCCAGCGCCAGGATGCCGGTGCCGTTGCCGTCCAGCGTGGCGCCCTCGACCGTGATCCCGCGGCTGCCCACCAGCAGCAGCCCGTGGGGGCGGTTTGAGACCGTGAGTCCCTGGATTTCGACGTCGCGCGCGTTGACCAGCGCCAGGTAGCCGGGTTCGAGGTTCTCCTTGAGCTTCCGGTCGCGCAGCCCGACGAGGTAGATCACGGGCCGCTCGCCCACGGTGTTGCTCGTGTCGATGTCCTGGACGTAGTCGGAGGTGCCGTCGCCCTCGACCCACAAGCCCTGGGGACCGGCCTCCAGCGCGTTGGCGCGCAGGGCCGTGTTGGGCGAGTCGCGCAGCAGGACGCCCCCCGCGTTGCCGGAGAAGCGGTTGGCCACCAGCGCGTTGTCGGGCGAGCGGTCCAGCGACACGGCGCGTTGGGTCTGCTGCTTGAACGTGTTGGCCTTGAGCAGCGCGCGGTAGGTCGCGCTCAAGCGCACGCCGGTGGCGTTACGCTGCAGCTCGTTGTCGAGCACGCGCACGTGGCGGCTGTCCTGCAGGTGAATCCCGACGCCGGGGTGGCTCGAGACCCAGTTGGAGACGACCCCGACGCGCTCGGAAAAGGCCACCTCGATCCCCGCGCCCGCGCTCTGCAGCACGCGGTTGCCAACGATCTGGACGTTGCGGGTGCTGCTTACGCGCACGCCGGCCGAGCCGCCGCGCACGATAAAGCCCTGGAAGGTCACGTTCGGCGCGCGCACCTCGACGGCCGGGCGGGCGTCGTCGGCGGCCTGGATCAGGTATTGGTTGCCGTTGGAGAGCGCCCCGAGCAGCGTGCGCTGGACGTTGAGCAGGCGCACGGGCTTGTCGATCACGATGTTTTCGCGGTAAACCCCGGGCAGCACGACCACGGTGCTCCCCGGGGCGGCGGCGTCGAGCGCGGCCTGAATGCTGGCGTACTCGGCCTGCGGGCCGACCAGGCAACACGTGCTGTTGAGCGGGCCCAAAAACAGGCCAAAGGCCACGACGCCGGCCAGGGCGATCCACGCATACATCCGGATTCCTCCCGCCCGCAGTGTAGGCCGCCCCTGCGGCGCCCGCAGGGACCCCGATCACCCGCGAGGCGGAAGTGGACGCGCGCCGCCAAAGGCGATTGATCCGGGTCATTCCCGACCATGAGCTGAATCATAAAAGCCCGCTCGCACGCCCGATACGATGGACGCGACCGGGAGGCGGCGCGCGGCGGGCGCGCCCCTCCGGATCAGGAGGCACGATGAGCCGAAACCACACGCAGGCTGACACGCGGTACTTGCTGGAACCCGACGGGCTGCAGGCCCTGATGGACGCGCTGCGCGCCGACGGGTACACGCTGGTGGGCCCGACGGTGCGCGACGGCGCGATTCTGTACGAGGAGATCCGCGGGCTCGACGACCTGCCCCGGGGCTGGCGCGACGAGCACGAGGGCGGGCACTACCGACTCAGGGCGCGCGAGGACGGGGCCTACTTCGGCTACGTCGTGGGGCCCAGCAGCCCGAAGCGCTACCTGTTCCCGCCGGACTTCACGCTCTGGCGGGCGCGCCGCAGCGAGGACGGTTTCGAAATCACGGAAGACGAGGAGGAGCCGCCGCGCTACGCCTTCCTGGGCGCGCGCCCTTGCGAGCTGAGCGCGATGGCCGTACAGGACCGGGTGTTCTCCGGAGGGCCCTACCCCGACCCGGCCTACGGCGCGCGCCGCGAGCGCGCGTTCGTGGTGGCGGTCAACTGCACCGAACCGGGCGGCACGTGCTTTTGCGCCTCGATGGGGACGGGACCGAGGGCGCGTACGGGCTTCGACCTCTGCCTGACGGAGTGGATCGACCAAGAGCGGCACGCCTTCGCCGTCGAGGTCGGCAGCGAGCGCGGGGCCGAGCTGCTGGCGCGGCTGCCCCACCGCGCGCTGGACGACGCGGTCGCCGCCGAGGTGGACCAACGCCTGGCGCAGGCCGCCGGACGCATGGGGCGGACCATGGACACCGACGGGATCCAGGCGCTGCTGTACCGCAACCTGGAGCACCCGCGCTGGAACGAGGTAGCCGCGCGCTGTCTCAACTGCGCCAACTGCACGCTGGTGTGCCCGACGTGCTTCTGCCACACCGTCGAGGACGTGACGGACCTGGCCGGGGAGGAGGCCGAGCGCGTGCGTCGCTGGGACTCGTGCTTCTCGGTGGACTTCTCCTACATCCACGGCGGAAGCGTGCGCAGCAGCGCGAAGGCGCGCTACCGGCAGTGGATGACGCACAAGCTGGCCACCTGGTTCGAGCAGTTCGGCACCTCGGGCTGCGTGGGCTGCGGGCGCTGCATCACGTGGTGCCCGGTGGGCATCGACATCACCGAGGAGGTCCGCGCCATCCGGGAAAGCGAAGGAGAACGACCATGACGGACATCAAGGGCATCGAGACGTTGCTGCAGAGCTATCCGGTTTTCAAGGGCATGGACGAGTCCCACCTGGGCGTGATCGCGGGCTGCGCCTCCAACGTGCGCTTTGAGGCCGGCCGGCGCATCTTCCGCGAGGGCGAGCAGGCGGACCAGTTCTACGCGCTGCGCCACGGCAACGTGGCGCTGGAGATCTTCGCGCCCACGCGCGGGCCGGTCACGATCCAGACCGTGCAGGAGGGCGACGTGCTGGGCTGGTCCTGGCTGTTTGAGCCCTACCAGTGGCACTACGACGCGCGCGCGCTCACGCTCGTGCGCGCCATCGCCTTCGACGGGGCCTGCCTGCGCGGCAAGTGCGACGAGGACCCCGCGCTGGGCTACGAGCTCATGCAGCGCTTCGCGCAGGTCATGATGCAGCGGCTGCAGGCCACGCGCCTGCAGGTGCTCGACCTCTACGGCGCGGGCCAATAAGGAGGACGACGTGAACCGTTCCGCCAGCGCGTCCCACGCGCGGACCGCCACCAGCCCCGCGCCCATGCGGCCGCGCCGCTACCGCATCGAGCGCGTCGAACAGGAAACCTACGACACCTTTACGCTGGCGCTGCAGCCGTTGCACGGGCAGGGGATGGCCGGCTTCGAGCCGGGCCAGTTTCACATGCTCTACGTCTACGGCGTCGGGGAGATCCCGATCTCGATCAGCGGCGACCCGGCCGCTCCCGACCGGCTGCTGCACACGACGCGCGCGGTCGGGAGCGTGACCAAGGCCCTGAGCAAGCTGAAAAAGGGGGACGTGATCGGCGTGCGCGGCCCCTTCGGCTCGGCCTGGCCCGTGGTGGCGGCCGAGGGGACCGATGTCGTGATCGTGGCCGGCGGCATCGGGCTGGCCCCGCTGCGCCCGGCGCTCTACCACGTGCTGGGCCAGCGCGAGCGCTACGGCAAGCTCGTGCTGCTCTACGGCGCGCGCACCCAGGACGACATCCTGTTCCGCGACGAGCTCGAAGGCTGGCGCGCGCGCTTCGACATGGAGGTCTACGTGACCGTGGACCGGGCCACCGGGCTCTGGCGCGGCAACGTCGGCGTGGTGACGGCGCTGGTGCCGCGCGCGCCCTTCGACCCGTCCGAGACCACGGCGCTGGTGTGCGGCCCCGAGGTTATGATGCGCTTTTCGGTGGCCGAACTGGCCAAGCGCGGCGTTCCGTTCGAGCGGATCCACATCTCGATGGAGCGCAACATGAAGTGCGCGGTCGGGCTCTGCGGGCACTGCCAGTTCGGCCCGACGTTCGTGTGCAAGGACGGCCCCGTGTTCCCGTACCCGCGGGTGCAGCCGTTCTTGGGCGTTCAGGAGGTGTGACGTGGGCAAACGCAAACCCAAACTCGCGGTCTGGAAGTTCGCCTCCTGCGACGGCTGCCAGCTTAGCCTGCTGGATTGCGAGGACGAGCTGCTGGAGGTCGTGGGCCAGATCGAGATCGGCTACTTCCTGGAGGCCTCGCGGGCCACGACCCGCGGGCCCTACGACCTCTCGCTGGTCGAGGGCTCGGTCACGACGCCGCACGACCTGCAACGCATCCAGCGTATCCGCAAGCAGTCGAAATTCCTGGTCACCATCGGGGCGTGCGCCACGGCGGGCGGGATCCAGGCGCTGCGCAACTTCGCCGACGTGAAGGAATTCACGAGCCTCGTCTACGCGCACCCGAGCTACATCGAGACGCTTGCCAAGTCGACCCCGATCGACGAACACGTCTACGTGGACTTCGAGCTGCGCGGCTGTCCGATCAGCAAGGGCCAACTGCTGGAGGTAATCGGGGCCTTTCTGCACGGGCGCAAGCCCAACGTGCCCACCACCAGCGTGTGCGTCGAGTGCAAGCGCCGCGGCGTGCCCTGCGTGATGGTCGCAAACGGCACGCCCTGCTTGGGGCCGGTGACCCAGGCCGGCTGCGGGGCACTCTGCCCGGCGTATGCGCGCGGGTGCTACGGCTGCTTCGGCCCCAAGGAGACGCCCAACACCGAGGCGCTCGGCCGCTGGTGGCGGGGGCTGGGCGTGGCCGACGACGACCTGGCGCGCGCGTTCCGCACGTTCAACGCCGGGGCGCAGGCGTTCCGGGAGGAGGGGAACCGGCATGAGCAAGTCCAAGACTAAGCGCACCCGAACCCGCACGATCCAGGTGGGCGCGCTGGCCCGCGTCGAGGGCGAGGGCGCAATGCGGATCCGCATCAAGGGGGACGAGGTCGCCGGCGTCCAGCTCAAGATCTACGAGCCGCCGCGCTTCTTCGAGGCGTTTTTGCGCGGACGCCGCTTCACCGAGGCGCCCGACATCACGGCGCGCATCTGCGGCATCTGCCCCGTCGCCTATCAAATGAGCGCGGCGCACGCCATGGAGGACGCCTGCGGCGTCTCGGTCGGCGGCGCGCTGCGCGCGCTGCGCCGGCTCATCTACTGCGGCGAGTGGATCGAGAGCCACGTGCTGCACATCTACATGCTGCACGCGCCCGACTTCCTGGGCTACGAGGACGCGATCCAGCTGGCCGGCGACCACCCCGAGCTGGTCAAGAAGGCGCTCAGATTGAAGAAGATCGGCAACGGGCTCATGAGCCTGGTGGGCGGCCGCGAGATCCACCCGGTCAACCCGCGCGTGGGCGGCTTCTACCGCGCCCCGAGCAAGGCCGAGCTGGACGAACGGGTCGAGGAGCTGAAGTGGGCACGCGAGGCCGCGCTCGAGACCGTGGACGTCGTCTCCAAGTTCGAGTTCCCCGACTTCGAGCGCGATTACGAGTACGTCGCGCTGCGGCACCCGGACGAGTACCCCTTGAACGAGGGACGGATCGTCTCCAACCGGGGCGTCGACATCCCCCTGAGCGACTACGACGCCACCTTCGTCGAGAGCCACGTGCGCCACTCCACCTCGCTGCACTCGCACGTCGCGGGGCGCGGGGCCTACCACTGCGGCCCGCTGGCGCGCTACGCGCTCAACTTCGACAAGCTCTCGCCGCTGGCGCAAAGGGCGGCCCGCGACGCCGGACTGGAAGAGACGTGCAACAACCCGTTCAAGAGCATCGTGGTGCGCGCGGTCGAGGTCGTCTACGCCTGCGACGAGGCGCTGCGCCTCATCGACGCGTACGAGCCGCCCGAGGCCCCTTACGTCGAGGTCCCCCCCCGGGCCGGCACGGGCTACGGCTGCACCGAGGCCCCGCGCGGCATCTGCTACCACCGCTACACCATCGACGACGACGGAATCATCCGGGACGCCAAGATCGTGGCCCCGACCTCGCAGAACCAGCCCGTGATCGAGCAGGACCTGCTGCACTTCGTGCGCCCGCGGGTCGACCTGCCGCACGAGGAGTTGAAGTGGCAGTGCGAGCAGGCCATTCGCAACTACGACCCCTGCATCTCGTGCTCGTGCCACTTCCTGAACCTGGAGGTCGAACGCGAATGAGCGCTCACACGGCGGTCATCGGCGTGGGCAACGACCAGCGCGGCGACGACGCCGCCGGGCTGTTGGCCGCGCGCGCGCTGCGCGAGCGCCTGCCGTCCGAGGTGGACGTGTTGGAGCAACCGGGCGAGGGCGCCGCGCTCATGGACGCCTGGGAGGGCTACGCGCGCGTCGTGATCGTGGACGCCGTGCAGGCGGGGGGCGAGCCGGGCCGGCTCTACCGGCTCGACGCGCGCGCCGGGGCCATCCCCGCCAAGTTCTTCAACTACTCCACGCACGCCTTCAGCGTGGCCGAGGCGGTCGAGACCGCGCGCGTCCTGGACCAACTCCCCGCGGCGCTCGTCCTGTACGGGATCGAGGGCGCGCGCTACGCGATGGGCGACCCCGTTTCCCCCGAGGTCGACCTTGCGGTGGGGCGGGTGGTGGATCGTATACTGGCGGAACTCGTCTTACAGGAGGCGCAGCGCGATGCACGAGCTGGCCATGGCCACGCACCTGGTTGACCTGGTGGAGCAACACGCCCGCCAAGCGAACGCCGAGCGCGTGGTGGCGGTGGACCTGGTCATCGGGGCGCAATCGCACCTGGTGGCGGACTCGCTCCAGTTCCACTTCGACGCGCTGGCCGAGGCCAACGGGAGCCTGGCGCGCGGGGCATCGCTACGCTTCCGGCGCGTGCCCATGACGCTGCGCTGTACCGGCTGCGGGGGTGAGTTCGCCCCGAGGGGCCAGGACTTTCGCTGCCCGAAATGCGGCGCGCTGGGCCAAGTCACCGAGCGCGGCGACGAGATCACGCTGGAGAGCATCGAGGTGGAACCGTGAGCGGGACGCGCACCGTCAAGGTGGTCCAAAACCTGCTGGCCGGCAACGACCTGGTCGCCGACGAGCTCCATCAGGCGTTCCAGGCCGCCGGCGCCCTGGCCGTCAACCTGATCGCCTCGCCCGGCGCGGGCAAGACGAGCCTGATCCTCAAGACCATCGCCGCGCTGGGTGGGGCACCCGTCGGCGTGATCGAGGGCGACGTGGCCGGCCACATCGACACCGACAAGGTCCTGGACGGCGGCGCGCGCGACGCGGTGCAGATCAACACGGGCGGCAACTGCCACCTGGAGGCGTCGATGGTGCGCCAGGCGCTGGCCAGCCTGGAGCTGACGGCGCTGCAGTACGTCTTCATCGAGAACGTGGGCAATTTGATCTGCCCCACCCACTGGCGCCTGGGCGAGCACCTCAAGGTGTGTTTGAGCAGCACCGCCGAGGGCGACGACAAGCCGATCAAGTACCCCGAGATCTTCGCGGCCGCCGACGCCGTCGTGCTCAACAAGGTCGACCTGATCGACCACGTCGACTTCGAGCGCGCCCGCTTCGACGAGTCGCTCGCCGCGCTCAACCCCGGCCTGCCGGTGTTCCCGCTCTCGTGCCGCACGGGCGAGGGGCTCGAAGCGTGGGCCGACTGGCTGCGCGCCCAGCGGCGCGCGCGGCTGCATCCAACCGAGTAGGGCCCCCGCGGCGGGTCCCGCATCCCTGTCCCTGCTCAGCTTCCCCCCGCTCCCTCTTTGCAAATCATCCCAAACCATGACCCGCGTCATTCACCTCGCCGCGCGGCCAAGCCTAAATGGGGAAAGTCCGGTTTTTACTCCCGAAACTTCGGCTCTCCGAAGCCGAACGTTCGGACCCCGGACAAAGCAAAAGGAGAACACGCCATGGCGACCAAAGCACCGTCCCCGCCCACGAAGAACGGGAAGCTGGACTTCTCCTCCTTCATGGACTGGGTTTCGAAGCGCAACCACGCCCAGCCGGAGTTCCTACAGGCCGTGCACGAGGTGGCCGAGAAGGTCATCCCGTTCGTCAATCAACACCCCAAGTACCTGGAGGCGCGCATCCTGCAGCGCATGACCGAGCCCGACCGGGTGGTCACCTTCCGCGTCACCTGGGAGGACGACCAGCGCGTGCCGCGCATCAACCGCGGCTTCCGCGTGCAGTTCAACAACGCCATCGGCCCCTACAAGGGCGGCCTGCGCTTTGCCAAGGGGCTCAACCTGAGCATCCTGAAGTTCTTGGGCTTTGAACAGGTCTTGAAGAACAGCCTCACGACCCTGCCCATGGGCGGGGCCAAGGGCGGCTCGGACTTCGACCCCAAGGGCAAGTCCGACCACGAGGTCATGCGCTTCTGCCAGGCGTTCATGACCGAACTACAGCGCCACATCGGCCAGTTCGTCGACGTGCCGGCCGGCGATATCGGCGTGGGGGCGCGCGAGATCGGGTATTTGTTCGGGCAGTACCGCCGCGTCAAGGACGAATTCGCCGGCGTGCTCACCGGCAAGGGCATCGAGTACGGCGGCATCCCGATCCGGCCCGAGGCCACCGGCTACGGCAGCGTCTACTTCGCCGCCGAGATGCTAGCCACCCGGGGCAGGTCGCTGGAGGGTATGAGCTGCGCGGTGTCGGGCTCGGGCAACGTCTCGCAGTACACGGCCGAGAAGCTGATCGAGCTCGGGGCCAAGGTCGTGACGCTCTCGGACTCCGGCGGCTTCGTGCACGACCCCGACGGCCTCACGCGCGAGAAGCTCGACTGGGTGATGGAGCTCAAGAACGCCCGGCGCGGGCGCATCCAGGCGTACGCCAACGAGTTTGGCTTGAAGTTCTTCCCCGGCGAGCGGCCCTGGAAGGTGCCGTGCGACGCCGCCTTCCCCAGCGCCACCCAAAACGAGCTCGACGAGGACGACGCGCGCACGCTGGTCAAAAACGGCTGCAAGGTCGTCTCCGAGGGCGCCAACATGCCCACGACCGCCGAGGGCGTGCGCGTCTTCGAGGGGGCCAAGCTCCTCTACGGCCCCGGCAAGGCCGCCAACGCCGGCGGCGTGGCCGTCTCGGGCCTGGAGATGTCGGAAAACTCGATGCGCATCTACTGGAAGCGCGAGGAAGTGGACGCCAAGCTGCGCGAGATCATGAAGAACGTCCACGACAAGTGCGTCGAGTACGGCGGCGAGGGCGACGGCAGCGTCAACTACGTCCAGGGCGCCAACGTCGCCGGCTTCGTCAAGGTGGCCAACGCCATGCTGGCGCAGGGGACGGTGTAGGGAAACTCCGCAGGCCAACGGGTCGGCGGCCGGCTTGCAAGCGCCGGCCGCCGACGTCTTGTCAGTGGAACAGAGACCGCTGTGCAGGCCATTTGATTCGGCCCACACAGCGAGACCTACATTTCTTCTGTTTTATAACGAATAAATAGGAAATTATCATTACATGTCGTAGACAATTGTCGGGAAAATGGCGGAAGCAAACAGTGAACCAAAGGAACTGGGATGAAGCATTTCAACAAGAACCCGAAGCCAGCTTGGAGCATCTACACTCTCCAGATCGTGGTCGAGTCTACCTGAAGCAGTGAGCTCCAATCCTCCAACATTCCCAACCCATGCACTGGTGACACTATGTTAAGATGCGCGTCTCCTCTGGGCTGCAGAACTCCAGAATTCGGAAGCAGCGATCTGATGTAGTTTGTGATGCCTCCCTGGCGATTGAGTTTCTCTCTGGCATCCTCAACACTGAAGCCTTGTTTCAATCGCTTTCTCAGTGTCTGCCTTTGTTCATCATTTAGGATGGCCCAAGTTCCTGGAGAAAGCCTCTTTGTGCTTCTCTTAGGATGAACAAACGGCCTTCAGAAGGCCATGATTGCGGGCACGGAGCGACATGATTCGGATCAGCCAAGCACATGCGCTGCTGCAGCTTACGTCGATGCCCCGCCGTCGAGGTGGACCGTGGTGACCGGCACCGGGCTCAGGCGCACGACCTCCTCGGCCACGCTGCCCATCACGCGCCGGTCGAAGCCGCGCCGGCCGTGCGTGCCCATCACGATCAGGTCGGCCCCGTACTTGCGGGCGACCTCGAGGACGGCCTCGGCCGGGTGCCCCTCGGCCTGGTGCGGCTCGCAGCGCAGGATGCCCTCCTCGCGCAGGCGGGCGCAGGCCTTGTCCAGCACCCCTTGGGCCCACTCACGCCCCTTGTCGGCGTCGATCATCACCACGCCGGGCGGGTAGTGCGTGGTGGCCTCGATGACGCAGATGAGATGCACTTCGGCCTCGAACCGCTTGGCGATCTCGGCGGCGGCGTGCAGCGCGTGCCGGCTGCCCTTGGAACCGTCCACGGGGACCAGGATTCGGTGAAACATGATCCCTCCTCACGCGGGCATTGTGGCAGCGCGCGCGGGCGGATCGGCTGACGCGGATCAGGCTTCGAGGCGTTTTGTGTCAGGGTGCGGGGAGGCATCCCGCCGTGGCCGAAAAAGACGAGGGACGCCCGAAGACGTCCCCCGCCTCATTCCCAAAGGAGATTGTTGCCGTGCCCGGCAGGGCTGCCCGGCACCCCGTCACGTTAGCCGCGCCCCGGGGGCGGGGCGATGCGCAAGATCAGGGGACAAGCTGATCTCGGTCATGTTTACCCCCCGCCCCGCGCGTAAAGTGGGGACAGAAGCTTCACGGGGTGGACGATGAGCGCAATCAACCGACGACGTTTCCTGAACCGGCACGTGGCCGTGCCGCTGGAGCACGGTGCCTGGATCTGGTGGATCGGGCCGCTGTTGATCGGCCTGGCCGCCGGCGGGCGGCCGGGTCCGGCCACGCTTTGGACCGTCTTGGGCGCGGCGGCCGCCTTCCTGATCCGCCAGCCGATCACGCTGACGGTCAAAACGTGGGCCGGGCGCGGCTCCAAGCGCGTCCTGGCTCCGGCGCTGGGCTGGATCGGCGTTTACGCGGGGCTGGGCGCCCTGGCCGCCGGCGCGCTGGTCGGCATGGGCTACCGCCACGTGCTGTGGCTCGCGGTCCCGGCCGTCCCGATGTTCGTGTGGTACCTGGCCTGGCTCGTGCGCCGGCCCGGCCAGCGACGCCAGATCGGACTGGAGCTGCTGGGCTCGGGCGTCCTGGCGCTGGCCGCGCCGGCGGCCTACTGGACCGCTGGAGGCGCGGGGACGCTTGCGGCCTGGACGCTCTGGGGCGTGTGCTGGCTGCAGTCGGCGGGCTCGATCCTGCACGTCTACCTGCGCCTGGCGCAGCGCGGGCTCGATCATGCGCCGAGCCCCGCCGCCCGGTTGCGCATGGGCGCGGGCAGCCTGGGCTTTCACGCCGCCGCGCTCGTCGTCGCGGGGGGTCTGGCGGCCGCGGGCGTCGTCCCGCCGCTGGTCGCGCTGGCCTTCGCCGCGCTGGCGGGCTACGCGCTGTTCGGGACGCTGCAGCCCGCCCTGGCCGCGCGGCCGCAGCGCATCGGGGTGCAGCAGCTCGCGGCCAGCGCGCTGTTCGTGCTGTTGGCGGCGTTGGCCTACGGCCTGGGCTAGATGCTACCCTTGGGCGCATGGGCGACGATGCGCGCTACGACGAGGTGCTCAACCGCGTTTTGTACCACCCCGACTGCGACCCGGCCGACGTGGTGGTGATCTACGCGCACCGCGGCGCGCCGCGCGACCGGGCCGCGCTGCAGGTTCGGGACGTGGCGCGCGCGACCCGCGAGGCGATCCACCTGAAGGACGGCACTGAAATCCCGTGTCACCGCGTGCTGCAGATCCGCAACGCGCGCACCGGCGCGGTGCTGGCGGGGCGGGCGCAGTTGGACTGAGGGGCGGGCGGGCTCGGGCCGGCGCGATACGGTTTGCAGGGGCGCTTGGCAAAGCGCCCCTGCGACGCTGACGGACACAGGGAAAGGACATCATCGTGAAACTGGACCGCCTCCTGGACGACTTCGACGAACGGCTCGACGTCACCCCGCGCCCCTACGTCAACCACGCCGTGGCCTTCAAGCGGCCCACTTCGCGCGCCGAACGGGCCGAGGCGCTGGAGCGGGCCGGGCTGAACGCGTTCTTCTTCCCGGCCGAGCTGGTCACGGGCTGCGATCTGTTGTCCGACTCGGGCACGACGGCCATGACCCAGGAGCAGTGGGGCGCGCTGCACCTGGGCGACGAGGCCTACGGCTCCAACCGCGGCTACTTCCGGCTGGCCGAGGCGATCCGGGAGACCTTCGGCTCGGAGTTCTTCCACGCGCCGCACGAGCGGCCGCACGCCTTTCTGTTCCACCAGGGCCGCGCCGCCGAGGACGCGCTGTTCACGCTGCTGGGCCGCACCGGCAAGGGGCTGATCGTGCCCAGCAACGGGCACTTCGACACGACGTTCGCCAACCTGGAGGCCAACGGGATCACCGCGCGCAACCTGTTCTCCCCCGAGCTGCGCGCCGGCGGCCCGGACGTTCCCTTCAAGGGGAACATGGACGTGGCCGCGCTCAAGGAGTTGCTGGAGAACGAAGGCGCGCGCGTGCCGCTGGTCTACCTCACGATCACCAACAACACGGGCGGCGGCCAGCCCGTCTCGCTGGAGAACGTGCGCGAGGTGGCCGAGCTGGCGCACGCCTACGACGTCCCGTTCTTCCTGGACGCCTGCCGCTTCGCCGAGAACGCCTGGTTCGTGCGCGAGCGCGAGGAGGGGTGTGCCCAACGCGCGATCCCCGACCTCGTGCGCGCCACCTTCGCCCACGCCGACGGCTTCACGGTCAGCTTCAAGAAGGACGGCCTGGGCAACATGGGCGGCGGGTTGTTCGTGCGGCGCGACGGGCTGTTCGCCGAGCGCCACCCCGAGCTGCTGGACGCGCTGACCGACTGGCAGATCCTGACCGAGGGCCACCCGACCTACGGCGGCATGAGCGGGCGCGATCTCGTGGCGCTGGCCGTGGGCCTGCGCACCGTGGTCCGGCCGGAGTACCTGCGCTGGCGGGTCGAGCAGGTGGGGCGCTTCGGCGCGGCCATGGCCGCGCGCGGCCTGCCCGTGCTGGAACCGATCGGGGGGCACGCGGTCTACCTGGACGTGGACCGCTTCCTGGCCGACACGGCGCTTGAGCCCGGCGACTTCGGCGGCATCGCGCTGGTGGCGGCGCTGTTGGCCGGCTACGGCCACCGGGCCTGCGAGTTGGGCCACTTCGCCTTCGGCCGCTTCGACCCCCGCACGAAGGCGGAGACGCCCCCCGAGGTCAACTTCATCCGCTTCGCCGTCCCGCGCCTGCGCTACGAGGACCGCGACCTGGAATCCGTGGCCGCCGCCGTGAAAGCGATCCACGAGCGCCGCGACCGGCTCCCCGCCGTCGAGGTCACCTACGGCCGCGCGCTCCCGCTGCGCCACTTCAAGGCCCGCTTCCGCTTCCGCTGAGGCGCTGTGTCCACCTCTCCCTTCTCTGAAGGGGGGAAGGGAATAGGTGTTTCACCGCAACAGCCCGGCTCAAATCCAGCAGACGGTTACAATCGCCTTGCTGTAGGGGTCCAACTCATTGGACCTAACAACGCGCGGGCAGACAATATGAGAAGTGAAACGTCAGAGATCCCCGGGCACGTGAGCAGGGTGAGGACGAAAGTTCGCCCCCCCTCATCCCGACCTTCTCCCGCCAGGGGAGAAGGGGATTGCGGCGGCCTACCATCGGGTTCCGAGCGCGCCGTCGCGGGACGTCACCCTTGCGAGAGCCCGCGCAGGATCGCGGCCATGACCCAGAGCGAGAGCAAGCCCAGGACGAGGAAGCCCGTGATAGGACCGACGAGCTCGCCCGTTGAGAAGACCACGACCGCCTGGATCTGGAAGGCCGTGGCCAGCGGGAGCGACCCCGTCAAGACGGCGCGGTTCGGTGTCATGGCATGCCTCTGGCGTGACGCCAGAGGATAAGGCGGCGAGCGCAGGCGCTGCCATGACGCGCGTCAAGCGCGGGGATGATCCCGTCGGAGGCGAGCGGGACGTCCGCCCCGCTCGCTCCACGGCGATCGGATCAAGGTCAGTCCAGCGCGTCCAGGTGCTCGCGGATCACCTCGGCCGTGACCAGGTAGCCCGGCGCGGGGTCGCCCAGGCCGAAGTCGACGAAGCCCACCACCTGGCCCGAGGCGTTCAGCACGGGGCCACCGCTGAAGCCGGGGCCCGACAGCGCCGTGACCTTGTGGAAGCGGGACTCGGCCATTTCCCCGCCGCGGCCCAGCGCGACCAGCTCGCCCTGGAAGGGCTGCAAGGCCTGCGTGCTGAGCTCCTCGAACTGGAACGCGTCGTCGGCCACCTCGGTCACGCGGGCGGCAAACGCGAAGCTCGGCCCGTTGCCGTTCGACGAGCCGAAGGCCGTGGCCAGCACGGTGCCGGTACAAGCGCGCGCCCAGCCGGCCGCCACGGCCAGCGTGTGGCGCGCGTTGCTGAGGTCGAGCGTGCCGGCGCCGTTGAAATCGGCCTGCGTCAGGGCTTCGGCCCCCTGCGGGAAGCACCAGAGCCGGTCGACAAAGCGCACCGCGCGGCTGAAGGCCACCTGGATCGCCTCGACCTCGGTCC
Organism: uncultured Thermotogae bacterium; assembly: GCA_964572855.1. GTDB lineage: Bacteria > Bipolaricaulota > Bipolaricaulia > RBG-16-55-9 > JAJCYT01 > CAZNGF01. Next base: position 43,121 of record CAZNGF010000014.1, read on the forward strand.
GGAACGTCCCGTCCCCGCGCGCCACCGTGAGGCCCAGGACGTCGCCGACGCCCAGCGTCGAGAACGCCCGGCCAGCCTCGGCCAAGTCGAACGCCTC